>NZ_ACQL01000067.1 GCF_000175195.1 Actinobacillus minor NM305
GAATTTAAGATGTTATCCGCTAACGGAGTCGTATCTGAACCTAAATTCACCAGTGTTGAGTCACCTAGCGTTGGCTTGCCACCAGTGTTCACATTCGTTGGCACTAATGCCGTGTTCAACACTGAACCTACGCCTGCGATTTGTGTTGGCTTACCATCTGTTGAAGTAATGTTCAATGCTGTTGTTGGTGCATTCGCTACATCATTATTTGTTGCAGGTACCGCTGCTTCGTTTACTAACTTCACTGATGGCTCTGTACCATTTGATAAAGTTACTGTATTGAAGTCTACATCTTCAGCTGTTGCATAAGTAATCTTACCGCTAGCTTCTTGCTTCACAGTCATGTTTTTACCTGCAGCCATATCAACCACATCGCCTGGGTTGATCACTTCATCATTACCAGAAACTTTAGTACCTTCTGCTGCTGATGATTTTAGTGTAAAGCCAGACTGGTTGATTGCATTCGCCACAGTGGTTGCA
>NZ_ACQL01000066.1 GCF_000175195.1 Actinobacillus minor NM305
TCAATTAAACCACTAACAGTATAAATCTCTAACAATGCCCGATCAAAAATGGTCGGGTTTTCTTTTATCTAAACAAGGAGTCCATTATGGCAACTTTCAATAAAATCTTAACCCCAGTGTATTCAACCATTTCAGGTTTCTCAATGAACCAAGACGGCTCAATGAATGTAACCTATGCGATCGGAACAGGAACCGAAGAAGACGGCGTGATTACCGAATTTAACCCATTGGTTACCGAGTACAAATATCTCGATGCACAACAAGCAATGGCAATTATGATGAAGCCAATGACCAAAGACGACATTGGTAAATCCTTCCAAGATTTAATGATTGGGCGTATTTATCATTACATGATTGAGCAAGGGATTGTTAGAGTGTGATTATGGCAAAACAATACTGCACGGGGCTGAAAAATGCCCCGAAAAATATCAACTCGTGCTGTCATCAACACGACCGTGATTATGGCGTAAATGGCAAAGTAAACCGAGCGGAAGCAGACAAGAGATTGCGCGAATGTTTAATTTTACAAGGTCGCCCTGTTGTTGCGTGGTGTGCTTGGATTGTGGTAAGGTTGTTCGGTTGGTATTTTTGGAAGAGTAAGAAAAGAGACAATATAGCTGAATAACCAGTCTTTATTGTGTCAAAATTGTGACAAAAAAGGGATGAAATAGCCTATTTATATATAAATAAAAACAGTGATTTTAAATGCGATTAGCTCTGTAAGTCATTGTTTTTATTGATTAGTTTATTCTACTATATGTTATATAGTAACTTCCTTCTAAGGCGTGGGTCAAAGGTTCGAATCCTTTAGGGCGTGCCATTAAATTCTTTTAAAATCAATCACTTATAGGCTATGCAACTAATCTTAATCTAGGCTCATTTTGCGAATGTTCCGTAAATGTACCGTAAATTTCGACCTTGTTTGCGTGTTCCAATAAGTGATCTGCATTTAAATGAGCATACTTTTTAACCATTTCTAAGGTTTCCCAGCCGCCTAATTCTTTTAATGTGAAAAGTGGTGTTCCTGCTCGAACGTGCCAACTCGCCCAAGTGTGGCGGAGATCGTGAAAGTGGAAATCAGATAATAAGCATTTTTTTGTAGATAAATTAAATGCTTTTCGGTTAATATCCTGTAAAGGATTACCGTTTCTGCCCACAAATACATATTTAGAATGGCGGTGGCGGATAGATTCAAGAAGTTTTATGGCTTCTTGGTTTAATAATAGCGATCGTGCCTTACCTGACTTTGCAACATCATTAGTCACGATTGCTACTTTCCTTTCAAAATCTATCTTATCCCAAGTCATTGTTAAAATTTCTGTACGTCTTGCTCCTGTCATCAAAGCAAATTTGCAGATAGACTTCATCCAGTCGGAACTCAATTTATCTATGAGCTGTTTTGCTTGCTGTTTCGTGATCCAACGCACTCTAATTGGTGGCTCTTTCTTTTTCTCCACATATGGCACAGAATCCAGCATACCTAGCTTATAGGCAATATTTAATACCCTTAGTAAAGATTTAACATACTTATTTTGCGTACTATGAGATAACGCCTGTTTAGTATTGGCATTCTTTTTGGGGATATTTAAGATAATTTCTTGTGCTGTTAAAGAGCTGAGTTCTCGACCTGCGAATTTAGATAGCCAGTACTCGGCGTGTCGCTTTTTCGTGGCTTTATCCTTTAATTCTTCGGCTGAACGGACATAATGCAATAAGGCATCTTCGAAGATATATTTTCTCTTTGTTTCGAGCTTATCTTCTGCCCACATTTCTTGCTTGAGTTTGTCGTGATACTGTTGTGCTTCACGTTTTACAAGCGTGCGAGTGCTTCTCTTAATTCTCTTGCCGTTTGGGGTTGTGATATCAACCCACCACGGACCGTTTGCTTTTCGTCTGTAGATCGACATTTTCTTTTCTCCTCGACCGACAGAGATACCCCACGGCCATTATTCGCTTGTTTTTTCATTCGGTCAAGATCTGATCGTTTAACCCGCCACACTTTAGAACCTTCCATTTTAAAAAATCCCCAATCTGCTAAATGTTGGCGGACGGTGTTTGGGTGGCAATTTAACTCTTTGGCAACTTGGTTAATTGTTAAATGTTCTATGTGTGTCATACTTTTTACCCAAATAAAAAACCTAGCTTCCGCTAGGCTTGTTCGTTGATCCATTCTCTTAGGTTTTTCCATTTTTGGTAGTCGCACTGGTCGCCTAAGTGGCGATATTCGCTATTGTCTCTTAGGTCGTCTTCGTGGGATTGCAATGCTTCGTCTAAATCTCGAATGATGATGGCTTTGGCGTGTTTGGTAAGGTCTTGCCAATGTTCACGGATAAACTTCACGGCAAAGGTTCTACGCCCCATACAGTAGCGTAATGACTGTATGGCGAGCGTTTGAAAAGTGCGGTGGTTTACGCTGACGGTTTTGGTCATTTTGTTGCCCATTTTTCAAAATGGTAAAATAAAACTCAATCGTTGGTTTGATTTGTCATCTTCTTTTTCTAGCCAACAACGGAATTTAATACCTTCATAGCCTAAGGTTGTACAAATTCCCTGAAGATGAGAGAGAATTTTGGCAAATTTTTCTGCTTCTAATTGCATAAATCGCCCTCTTTAACAAACACACCATCTATCATTTTTCCCTTGCGCTATTTGATTTGGTTGATGGCGGTGGGAGTGGTTGCCAGTGGGTAACATCATAAACTCTAGAAAAATTAGATAAATGAAATTCCCCGTCTGAACGAATTGATGCTAAGAAATATTCTTCGCTGTTTATAACTAATACTGCTCTATATGGTTCTGGTAATGCATCTTTAACACTAATCCAGCCGTTGTTTTCTTTAATCATTCTCAATCTCCTAAAATAACAAAACCGCACTAGGCGGTTTCATCTTCAACACACAAATTCAACCGTCCCTCCAAATGCGCATAGTTGTCTAAATCGACCTAATGGTCGGCAAAGTGGCTGCTGCCGCCTCAAATGCGTGTGACTTTTGCTATAATCACTAATATCCAGCCAAGATTCTAATACCACTCTATATTTTTTGATCATAACCGCTCCTTAATCCCGTCAAAATTCCGCTGCTAATAATTCAAATAACTGCGATAACTCTTCTACTATTAAGATGAAATCAGCATCGAAACGCTGTTGGTAATCTTCTTTGAGGACGTCATCGTTGCGTTCTGTAATATAATGTTTGCCAATGTTAAACAAGCGAAAACCCAGCCGTAAAAAGCTGGGTTTTGTTGTTTCTGTATGTGTAACGTTGTTTCAGTTTTCCCTTCTTACTTCTTCCTACTTCATCCAAATTTTTCCCATTTATCTTGTTTATATTTGTATGGTTATGTTGGTTGGGTTTAAGATAAAATACTCAAACCAACAGATGAAACGTAAAAAAAAAACGTTCCGAAACTATTTTGTAAAATGTTGATTTTATTACCTTAAAAATCAGCAAAATCACAAATAATTTCGGAACGAAAAATAGAGTTAAAGCCTTGCTACGCCTAGATTACACGCGTTTGAAGTCTAAGTGAACAAGTTTTGGTTTTGTTGGGTGGCGTTGAATCGCTTGTACTTTAACTTGCTCTTCTTTACCTGCAACAACGATAGTTAATACTTCGTTGTAGAACGCATCGTGAATTTGTGCGTTGTTTAAGTTATCGTGGTTTAATACGATTGATACAGGCTCTGCAGAACCACCGTAGATGATTGCAGGAACTTGACCATTGTGACGCAGGCGGCGGCTCGCACCCTTACCTTGCGCTGTACGAACTTCAGCTTCGAATTTGAATGACATTGTTTAATTCTCTTAAATAATGGAATTTTCATTCCGTAAAAAACAAAAAATAGCAGGCGACCCAGCTATTTCCCTAAAATTATGTGACTAAAAGTCGGGCGTAATTCTACATGATTTAGAAAAAAAATGCAAAAAAGAGATGGCATTCCATCTCTTTTTCTTGTTGTTTTACATTATTCGACTAATTTTCTAACACGATCAGCATAAGCCTTCCAATCATTGATTGGGCGAGTTGCTACGCCACTTTCCATTGCAGCTTTTGCTACCGCAGAAGATACTACTTCAATTAAGCGAGGATCGAAAGGTGTTGGAATTACATAATCTGGACCAAATGTTAAAGAACCATAGGTTGAAATAACTTCAAAAGGTACAGGTTCTTTCGCTAAATCTGCGATTGCATGTGCAGCTGCCATTTTCATTTCCTCGTTGATGGTTGTTGCGCCAACATCTAATGCACCACGGAAAAGGAATGGGAAGCATAAAACATTATTAACTTGGTTAGGATAATCCGAACGTCCTGTACAAACAACAGCATCTGGACGAACTGCTTTAGCTTCATGTGGTGTTGTTTCAGGAACCGGGTTTGCTAGTGCTAAAATAAGCGGATTATCAGCCATTGTTTTAATCATATCTTGCGTTAATGCACCAGCTTTAGAGCAGCCTAAGAACACATCGGCACCTTGAATGGCATCTGCTAATGTACGCCAACCGTTATCTTCGATAGCATAAAACTGTTTAGTTTCATCCATGTTATCGCCACGACCTTGGAAGATAACGCCTTTAGAATCGCACATTGTGATATTTTCTTTTTTGAAGCCCAAAGAGCGCAATAAGTTTGTACACGCAATTGCTGAAGCACCGGCACCGTTTACCACTAAACGGACTTCATCAATTTTTTTACCTACTACTTGCAAGCCGTTTAAAGCGGCTGCACCAACAATGATCGCTGTGCCATGTTGGTCATCATGGAAGACCGGAATACCCATTCGCTCACGTAATTTTTTCTCGATATAGAAACATTCAGGTGCTTTAATATCTTCTAAATTGATACCACCAAATGTTGGTTCTAATGCGGCAATAATATCAACTAATTTATCCGGATCTGTCTCATTAATTTCGATATCAAAAACATCAACGCCAGCAAATTTCTTAAATAGTACACCTTTACCTTCCATAACAGGTTTTGATGCTAATGCGCCAATGTTACCCAGACCTAAAACCGCAGTACCATTAGAAATCACTGCCACTAAGTTGCCTCGCGCAGTATAACGGCTTGCTGCTGCTGGATTTTTTTCAATTTCGAGACACGGCTCAGCAACACCTGGAGAATATGCTAATGCTAAATCATGCTGAGTAGCTAAATTTTTAGTTGGTGTAACGGAAATTTTGCCTGGAACGGGAAATTCGTGGAAGTCTAATGCCTGTTGTTTTAAATCACTCATACTGTATCCTTATTAAAACGAGAGAATGGAAGGAATTTTATTTTATTGCAAATTTTAACCTAATTTTGTGATCTAGATCGTAATTTTAACAATTTGTTAAAACTTAATTCATTAAAAACATAACGTATTACGTGAAAATAAAACAATGGGGTTTTGTAAAAGATCTACAAACCCCCACCGCTTAATTAGAATTTATCTTAGTTTACTGTTGGTAACCAACCTGCACTGAACAGGAACTCCCACCAAGCAATACCTAATGTTGCGTGAATGAGTAAGCTACCGAATGCAATCACTGCACCTGCTGTCCACCAAGATTTAATGTCATTATAACCTGCACCAAATGTAATTGGACCTGGGCCACCACCGTAGTGCGTTACAGAACCACCGTAAGAGTTAGAGAATAATAAGCCTAATGCTAATAATTCAACCGGTGCACCAGCTACTTTACCGACTGTTGCAAATACAGGAACCATTGCAGCTACATAAGCACCACCTGATGCAAATAAGTAACGTACAGCAACACTCAAGAGTAAAATAACGATTAAAGCAATATTACCATGGTCGCCAAAGTTTAAGTTTGCACTTAATGTATCTGCTAACCATTTGAAGAAGCCTGCTTTCTCTAAAATGCCAGACATACCAATGATACCACCGTACCAAATTAAGGTATCCCAACCCGCTTTATTTTTACGGATATCATCCCAAGATACGATGGTTAATACAACGCAAAGTACCATGGTAATTAACGCAACTGTTGTTGCATTTACATTTAAGAAATCAGAGAAAATCCAGCCAAATAACGCTAATACGAATAACACCGCTAATGCTTTCTCACGGAAAGACATTGGACCTAATTCATCTAAGCCTTTTTTCGCAATCGCTTTATTATCTACATTTTTTAACTCTGGTTTAGCAATAATGTAGCAGATAAATGGAATGATAAATAAGCATAATAAACCTGGTACAGAAGCTGCTAAGAACCATTGAACCCAGTTTAAGTTTAAACCTAGAATTGGAGACATCAATGATAATGCTAATGCGTTAGGCGCCATCGCTGTTAAGAAGATATAGCTGGTTGTTTTTACCACCATATATACGTTTAACAATAAGTAACGACCTGCTAATTTAGGTGATTTTTCTGGATCTGAACCTAAAGCGACTGCCACACTGTTAATAATTGGGAATACAATCCCCCCTGCACGAGCCGTGTTTGACGGAGTTGCCGGAGAAAGTAATAAATCAAGGAAAACTGTCACATAACCTAAACGGAGAGTTGTGCTTCCTAACCAACTAATCATGTGATATGCAATACGTTTACCTAAACCGGTAATCACGAATGCAGAACTAAGGGTAAATGCAGTAAAGATTAACCATGTTGTACCAGATTGATAACCGGCAAGTGTATGGCTCACTTTCACAAATTCACTAGCACCTTCAGTATTACCGATAGTTGCAGCAGAAGCCGCGACAGCAGCAAGTAATAATACCGGCTCGCCATATGGTTTAATCACAAGACCTACGATTGTTGCAATGTAGATCCCTAATAAACGCCATGCAATCAGAGAAAGTCCCTCTGGTGCAGGCAGTAAGAAGAAGAGTACAGGTATTGCAACCAGTACTGCAACTTTTTGCGCTTTAGATAAAGCCATAGTTCACCTCTATTAAGATTTAAGATAACATTTAAAAAAAATCGTTAATGCCAATAAATCTGCACTGCCCCCTGAACTCAAATTACGTGCAATGCAGGCTTGATCAAATTCTGTGAGACTTGAGATCAAGTCGTTTTTATTTTGTAAAAGTATTTTGTTTTTTAACCGCTTGTTTGCTTCTTGTTGAATGAAAGTAAGTCCTTCCATCTTCCCTCGATTAACAACATTCGTATCGGGATTATTTGCCATTAAATACAATAATATAATTAACCATTGATGTTGTAATTCAACATTTTTGTATGCTTCAACAAAATCCAATGCTTGTCTTACTAATAAGAAGCCACTTTCTGCTTCGCCTCTGGCGCCTGTTAAGCCATATTCTCTAAACAATCTAACGCCAGCGGTAAGAGGTTGATGATCAGGATAATGCTTTAATTCTTCTGTTAAACCCAGAGTAAATTGTGCAACTTGCTCACAAATAGCATTAACTAAAGATTGACTTTGCTTAAGCTGATTTTCTATTACATCTAACGCATACAATCGTCCAATTGCGGTACAAATTAACCCAAATGCAAAAATTGCGCCTTTATGGGTATTCACATCATTTGTTGCCTGCCGCATTGCTTTTTCTGCAATAACACCAAGCGGTCGAATTTGTGCCAAAATTTGCGAATGGGGCAAATTGACGGTTTTTATCCCCTTTAATACAAACTGTGCAAAAAACGGGCGTAATGCTAGCGCACTTTGCTCAAAAGTTTTCAGGTTCATATCCTGATGAGAACCATTATTTATACTATCCACTAAGCCTGGTTTTGGCGATAATCTTGCTTCATCAACTAATGCTTGATAAACCATTGTGGCAATGCGCTGTGAGAAATCATCTGCCTGAACACGCTTTTTCATTTCGCTCCAAATCGCTTCAGAGCTATGTTTTCTTGCTCTTGCGCAAACTTTTGCTTCATCTTGACAGACTAAACAAGGGCGAGGCGGATAATTAAATTCTGTACGACTTAACAATCTGCCATCCGCTTGAATAACATCGATATCCCATAAACGAGCAAGAGGCGAACTTTCTTCTAAAGCGATCATTGCCCTTTTTAGCTTGTCAGCCTCAATAGGCAGTACAAATAATGCTTCATGTCCCGTATTTAACGGTCTAATAAATTCTGCTGTGGGCGTTACCCCTAAAGCCGAAAAACAAGCGGTCAAATTTTCTAATGCGCTTGCAAACGCATAATTGAGCAACGCATTTTTCTTAACGCCCCCTACCGCAAGCAAAGTAAGCGACAATACTGTTTGACCGTATTGTGCTAAACACTGTTGCTGGAGCTGAACTCGGTTTTCTCGAGCTTCAAGCAACTGCTCAAGACTTACCTCTTCGCCGTCCAAAGAAAAATTATTATAAAATTGCTCAAACATATTGACCGCTTACTTAATAAGGCGAGTATAACGTTTATACTCCAGACCGTTGACAAACCCTATACGAGCCGTATAGGGTTACTTAATCTGAGCCGCTCTGCGGCTCTTCCTTTCAGCCCCAGCGGGGCTGGGCTTAATGAACCTAGCACGGCTCGTGCTAGGTTATTGCTCAAATATAACCTTTATCAGCAATCTGGAGTATAACGTTTATACTCGCTTATTTTTTTATGCTTTTACTTGATATACCGTATCAATCACAGAACCATCACGGTAACGAACAATCGCAACCGGTTTATCGGTGAATTCGATATCTTTCGGTTTACCTGTAATGCTATATGCACGCTCACAAAGTTGTTCAATCGTAAATAATTGAATACCTGCTGCTGTTAATTTTTCAATTAAGTCAGGGCGTTTAGGGTTTACCGCAACACCGTGATCGGTTACAAGAACATCAATGTTTTCACCTGGGGTTACACAAGTGATTACGTTTTCAACCACTGTAGGGATACGACCACGCACAAGAGGAGCTACGATAATCGCAACTTGAGCAGAAGATGCGGTATCACAGTGTCCACCCGATGCGCCACGAATAACACCATCAGAACCGGTTAATACATTTACGTTAAATTTGGTATCAATTTCTAACGCTGAAAGAATAACCACATCTAGACGCTCAACTGAAGCACCTTTTGAACTATAGTTTGCATATTGGTTAGCTGATACTTCGATATGATTTGGATTACGAGCAAGAGATTCTGCCGCATCTTTATCGAAAGATTGAACGTCAATCAGTTTTTTGATTAAACCTGCTTCGTGTAATGCCACCATACTTGAGGTAATACCACCTAATGCAAAACTTGCTGTGATATTTTCACGGCGCATTTTTTCTTCCATAAAACGGCTTACCGCAAGTGCCGCACCGCCTGAACCGGTTTGGAACGAGAAGCCATCTTTAAAGTAACCAGAACCAAAAATGACTTCTGCACATTTACGGGCAATTAAAAGTTCACGAGGGTTTGTTGTCATACGTGTTGCGCCACCTCCGATTTTCTTCGGATCGCCAACAGCATCAACTTGCACGATTAAATCTACTTGGTCTTGTGCAATGCTGATCGGATGAAGTGGGTATTCGCCAAATTCTTCTGTTAAAAGCACAACTTTATCAGCAAATTCCGCATCAACACGAGCATAGCCTAATGAACCACATTTACTTTTACCGGTAAAACCATTGGCATTACCGAATTTATCGCAGCAAGGTACACCTAAAAATGCCACGTCAATTTTTAATTCACCTGATTTCACTAAGTGAACTCGACCACCGTGCGAGTGAATATTAACCGGCTCCGCAAGAATACCTTTTGAGATTTCATCTGCTAATTTGCCACGTAAACCTGATGAGTAAATTTTGGTTACAACACCATTTTTAATGTGTTCTACGATTGGGAAATGGCTATCGATCAATGAACTTGAAGCTAAAGTCAGGTTTTTAAAGCCCATTTCAGCAATTTTGTCCATTACCATATTCACGACAAAGTCACCGCCACGGAAAGCGTGGTGGAACGAAACTGTCATACCATCTTTTAAGCCTGAACGGCGGATAGCATCTTCTAAGCTATCACAAATTTTGCGGTCTTTCGCAGTACGAGCAAGAGATTCAGCTTTTGGCACTGCTTGATAAACAGCTTTACCGCCATTAAATTTTTCAACACGTTGTTCTCTAGTTGTCATTTTCTTTCCCCTTACTCTTCACGAATACCTGATTTAGCACGTTCAAGCACTAATCTTGCGCGATCAATAATCGGTGCATCGATCATCTTACCGTTTAATGACACTACACCTAAACCATTACGTTCTGCTTCTTCCGCAGCTTCAATAATTTTTTGTGCTTGTTCCACATCTTTTTGTGTCGGCGCAAATAAATTATGCAGTAACTCAATTTGGCGAGGGTTCACTAATGATTTACCATCAAAACCTAATTGTTTAATCAATGCCGCTTCTTTTAAGAAACCTTCTTCATTATTTGCATTTGAATATACGGTATCGAATGCTTGAATACCGGCTGCACGTGCTGCTTGTAAAATTGAACAACGTGCGAATAATAATTCAATACCTTCAGGTGAACGCTCTGTTTTTAAGTTACGTACGTAGTCTTCCGCACCTAATGCAATACCGATTAAACGTTTAGAGGCTGTTGCAATTTGATTTGCTTGTGTAATACCAAGTGGCGATTCAATTGCCGCTAACATTAAAGTTGAACCAACTTCACGACCACACGCTTTTTCGATTTCTGTAATTGCATTATCCATATCAATCACATCTTGTGCGGTTTCTGTTTTTGGCATACGCACAACATCAACGCCTGCACGTACAACGGCATTCAAATCTGCCAAACCAAACTCAGAGTCTAATGGATTAACACGAACAACCGTCTCAATTTCTTGATATAGCGGGTGTTGCAATGCGTGAGCAACTAAGATACGTGCAGAATCTTTTTCTTTTAAAGCGACCGCATCTTCAAGGTCAAACATAATTGAATCAGGTTTATAGATGAAAGTATTGCTAATCATCGCTGCATTTGAACCCGGTACAAACAGCATACTTCTTCTTAATTTCATAGCACTTTCTCCCAATCAATTTTTTCGTCTGTTGCACGTAAAAGCGCAGCTTTCAATCTTGCACGAAGTACGCAATCAAGTGCGCCTTTATCTTCTACAATAACTTGAGCTGCGGTTACATTAAATTGTTTTAGAACGTCATTGATGGTGGCTAAAATGTCATCACCAAATTGTTTACCTACTGAACTGTTGAGTTCGATTTCCAGTTGTGCAGAAGGTGCAATTCGCACTTGTGCATCGCTAGATTCTAATGTGCCGGCTACGGCAACTTTGGTTATCTGCATAATGCGTTCCTTATTTTAATAAATGAAATCAGTTGATTAAAAGTGTTATTGATTAAACATCTAGATGTTTCGCATTTTATCTGACTTAAAAAAAAAATCTAGTAATAAAGAGGTATGTTTGATGTATATCAAATTTTGCCTCTTGTATGAATTTATTTCATCTTCATTTTGAGAATTATGTAATTGACTTACATTAACCAAACTCTTAAAGTACAACTTAGTTACTATTAAAAACAATATAAGGAAAAGGTTTCTCACATGAGTTTTGCAGCCAATATCGACCAATTAAATCAAAACATTGCCGACTTAAATGGCAAGATCAACGTTTCTTTTGAATTTTTCCCACCTAAAAATGAAAAAATGGAGACCTTGCTTTGGGATTCTATTCATCGTTTAGCGCCACTTAAACCGAAGTTTGTTTCTGTAACTTATGGTGCGAATTCCGGAGAGAGAGATAGAACGCACAGTATTGTGAAAAGTATTCAACAAGAAACTGGAATCATTGCAGCCCCTCATCTTACCGGTATTGATGCAACACCTGATGAACTTAAAGTTATCGCAAAGGATTATTGGGATAATGGGATTCGCAACATTGTTGCATTACGAGGCGATGAACCACCAGGTTATACTAAAAAGCCTTTTTATGCTTCAGACCTCGTTGCATTATTAAAAGAAGTGGCTGATTTTGATATTTCTGTGGCTGCATACCCTGAAGTTCACCCAGAAGCTAAATCAGCACAAGCCGATCTACTCAATCTCAAACGAAAAATTGATGCCGGTGCAAGCCGTGCGATTAGCCAATTCTTCTTTGATATTGACAGTTACTTACGTTTCCGCGACCGCTGTGTCAATGTGGGAATTGATGTTGAAATTGTGCCGGGTATTTTACCGGTTACCAATTTCAAACAATTACAAAAAATGGCGCAACTCACAAACGTCAAAATCCCAAATTGGATGCATAAAATGTATGAAGGTTTAGATAATGATCCAACAACACGAAATTTAGTTGCGGCAAGTATTGCAATGGATATGGTTAGAGTTCTCTCGAAAGAAGGCGTAAAAGATTTCCACTTCTATACGCTAAACCGCTCAGAATTAACTTATGCGATTTGTCATACTTTAGGCGTTCGCCCTTAATCACACAATTCACGTGATATGATATAGTGATGCGATAACATAATAAAAACTGTTACTAAAAAGTGGCGTAAAGCTTTATAGTATACGGTGTTATGTAGCAGTTGCACAAAGATTTAAC
>NZ_ACQL01000065.1 GCF_000175195.1 Actinobacillus minor NM305
TCCCCCATTTCCATCAACCACAAAACACGTCCCACCATCGTCAGGCGTGATTAAATCCTGCAAATCAGCCACAAACTCGCCACCGCCTGTTGTGCCACCCTCATAGTAAGTATCCACCAAAATACGCTGACCGTGTTCAGTTGGGCGGATGGTACGAAGTTCGGCTACAGATTTACATCGGCCGATGTGTTTGTAACCGTCTGGATTGGCTAATTCGTTAAAATTATCACGTGTAGCATCGCCCGCAATTTTCTTGATTGCTTTAGCTAGCTGATCAAGTTGTTCATTATTTGCTTCAATATCTGCTTCAGCAAGTACACTATGCAACTCTTGCTGTATATTAATGATTGAATCTTGCGTATCATTCAAAAACTGGGCGGTAACAATCGTGCCATATTCACCCGTTGCTGGATTACCATCTTTAAAACGCTGTGTAGGAGTATTGATTGGATTCATTACTTGTTTCATTAAAAATCTCCTAAATATCTAACCCACACACGACTAAATGCAGGTTTGACTTCTTCCAATAAACTTTCTAATACTGGGTCGCTATATCGTCCCATCAATGTATCGCCAGCTTTTGATATACCAGCTCTAAAACGTTCGTGGTCATCTGTTGGGTTGCAAACATCAACAAAAAATGTCCACATAATATCTTTGTGCCAAAGCATATCCCCAGTTCGACTAATCCCTGCAATAAATGGCTGAGGTTCGTTAATTTTTATGCAGTAGCCCAAATCTTTAGCAACTTGAGTGATGTACCCAATCGACAACCCACCAAGCTGATTTAACTTCGCAATCACTCGTTGCACACGTGTTGCTAAATCTAGCTTGCTATTTGCGGTTAAACCACAAACTCGTTCCCAATCACCAATAAAAATCCCAGTACTAACATCCACCGCATCTCGTAACATTTCTGCTTTCGCAGACACACGGTCTAGCATTCGCCCTTCTACTTCGAGCGATAATGCGAGCCACCGACCGTTAGGATCGTATGAAACTGGCGGTAATAACCCTGCTAGAGCCTGACCATGTTTAGATTCAATCGCCATCACATTTCACTCACAACAATATTCCCAAGCCTAAACCAACCCATCTCACGATAGGCATCAATCACCTGATTTCGAGCTGGCTTAATCACTTCACGGTCAACCACACCGACCAAGTCACTAATCACCGCTTCAATTTGCGAGATAATTAGCGTATCCGCAGGTTTCAGTGATAAAAAGTAGTTCTCTAAGGCATTTTCGATTTCCGCTTTTACGCCCTCAAGCGTAGTATCCATATCCAGTAACACCCTAATTTCAAAATCGACTCTCTTTTGCACAGGTTTTAAGACATAAACCGACTTAGCCGTAACAGGGCGAACTTTGTCAATATAAGCTTGAGTTGCTTGTACGATTTCATCACTTGGCACTGTATCGCCGGAGGTAATGGCAATATCTACCGTGCCTTCGCCTCGTCTTAGTGGATAAATAAAAGCCGAGGTTACGCCATCAATGCTTTCTGCCCATTGCCTGAAGTCATTTTTATTACCGCCCGAAGGTGGTCGGCGGATACGCTCTAATAGTCGGGCTAATAACGCCGCATCACTTTCTACTTCTGTTCCGCCGGTCACATCAGGCAATAACAAACAGTCGCTTGATACCCCGACAGGAGCAGCAGTCAGTTGTGCTTTACTTTCAGATTTAACATTGCTTGATGCCCCTGTTGCCACTGCAATCACCCGCACAGTAGCAGAGCCATCATAGCCAATAACGCCTGAGCTTTTAGTAACATAAAAACGCTCACCATATTTAACCTGCAAGCCCTCTTGGATTGTTGAGCCGACTGTGCCAAACACTTTCAGTGAGCCACTCGCATAGGTGGCATTTTTGCGGTAAATATTCCGTAGTTTGGCGTGCATTTCGAGGTATTCTGAGTCCGCCGTATCAGGAAAATACTGGCGAACAATCCAATTTTGATGGGTATAAAGACCAACCGCACAGCTTGCTAAGGCAGATGCACGGACGTAATAATCCGAGTCCACCTCAATATCAGCTGCCGGCTCTAAAGATTGAATATCTCGTAGGATTTCACTTCGCACATCATCAAGTGTTGGGATTTGATACATTTTAAAAACTACCTAAACCAGTTTTACAGGGTGTTTAAACTCAAATTTAACCCCACGATTATCAATAACGGAGATCAAAAGATTTAACGAGCCATCTTTTGGCTGCTCGTGTGTGACCACAATACTTTTCGCCCGTCCGTCATCAATAATCGGTTGCAACGCCTCCTCGGCGTACTGCTGGGCTAACAGCCCCACACGGCTTAAATCTTTCTCACGTTGAATAAGATGGAGCAGAGACCCCAACGTCCCATCTGCCCACCACGAGCCTTTAGGGGTTGTTAATCTGATATACACCGCATTTTGGAGTGTATCTATTTTGTCACTTGTATAGTCCCGAGTGAGCGGGCTGATTTCTCTGTCCATATTGCTATGGTAGAGCAGTTAAAGATAGGAGTAACGGGGAGAGACTTCCACAAACAACAAGCGGTCATTTTCTGCAAAAAATTTGCAAAATTCGACCGCTTGTGAGTTATGTAAGATTAAATTGGAGCAGAAGTTGGTCTGCCATCACCTTGTTCATTATGTTTGTGTGTGCTTAATGATGTGCCGTTTGCGGAAACATCCCCACTTGCAGTGACATCACCGCTTGTTGAAAAGCTCCCAACAGCTTGAGTAAGATCACCATTAATTGTTGCCCCCTCACTTGCTGTAACTTGATAAGTTTTGCATTTAACATTGTAAGCATCACACTCTACATCAATCACACGGTTATTTTTAAGGATAATCGTTGAACCACTTGAATCATAAATCGCCACCTCACCATTTTTCAGATTTTTAACCCGAAACGAGCCATTCTCGGTTGCGACTATAATACCGTGTGTAGTTTTACCACCCAAAGGGATAACAACCACTTGCGTACCGGCAGGAGGCACAGAGGTAAAGCCAAAGTGCTGCATTAACTCTAAGTCTTGGATAGTCTCATCAGCCAAACCGGAAACTTGCACCTGCTGAATATCGCTCCCACTTTTGACTAAATTTAATACCCCCCTAAAAGCAGCACGCACACCATCTTGCACGCCTTTTGCCACCTCTTTTGTCTGTTTTGCCAGTTTTCGCATCATACTTATTGCCCCAACTCCCAAGAGCCTACATATTCCACCGGCTCTTTTTTCTTACGTCCTTTTTTACCTTTTTTCGTTTTAGCTTTCGAGGCTTTATCACCTTTTTTGCCTTTACGCTTACGAGCTTCTTCCGCTTTGGCTTGATAAGCGTCCGGAGTCCACACACCATCCAGTTTTAACCGCAGCTCGGTGGTTGTGCCACCACTACGAGAAAGCCGAAAACGCCGCCCCATCAGAAAGAAAATGCCATCGAGATCATATTCTTCACACACCACATGAACCCGTTGTCCGGCTTGCCATAATGTGCCGTCTTTGGTTTTATGGTCAGGCACAATAATGGTGAGGCTAAACGACTCTAACTGCCAATCTGATACCTGCTTTTTCGCCTGTTTCATCAAGGCTTCAAGGTTCTCCACATCGCCCAGCACAATAGTTTTGGGCTTATAAAGCTCCATTTCGTCATTTTTATATACCCACTTAAAATCGTGCTTGGCATTGTCAGAATCTTTGCCGTGTTTTTGAGCAAGAAAAGTAACCTCCGAATAGCTTTGTGAGACATCGTAAGAAAGCGTTGCATCAACAAAGTTATTTTTACGGCTATCGCCAGACTCTTTCACGCAATGTAACGTGGCAACGGGCGGTTGAGCGTAATCCGCTCCGCCCACAATCAACACGCCTTTCGGATCAAACCAGCAATGCAAACCAGCAGAGTTGGCACACCGCATAATTGCCTCCCACGCCGACTCGCCCACGTCAATATCGACCTTGCTTAAAGTTGGGTTTTTCTCGGCTTTAAGTTGTACCTCTTTAATGCCGAGCGGATTAACAATTTTTTTAACGGCATCAAGTAACGATAAGCCTTGCACATTGGTAATCGGGGCAGAGCAATCCACCAAAATAGCCGCCTTATCACGTCCATTTAGGCTAAAACCACGCCCACTTTTGCTAATAGTGTGGTAGGTAGTATCTACAATGCCGGTTAAAACCGTTTCACCATTAATTTTTACCACCGCCGTTTTACCCGAATAATTAGGTAATACCTCTAAGTTGCTGGATTTTCCTAGCTCAAAATTAAAACTATCCGCAGGGATTAAAAAATCGCTGTCAATATCATAACTTTTCCAGTTTTTATGCTGCGAGCCGTCAATTTCCACTACAATTTCATTTTCAATCATTGCTTACTCCGAATAACAATTTAACAGCGTGCCTTGTTCGATAAAGTTCGGTTGGCGAATATGCGGATTAAGGTGTAACAGCTCATCCGCCCGCTCGTAATCCCCATAAAAATAATGGGCTACTTTGTGGATTGTGCCGCTATCCATTACCATTCGCACGGTCAAAGGCGGTTTTTTATTAATTACCGCAAGCACAAGTGCAGTAAACTGATGGGCAACATTACGGATATTGTTGATCAGCTTTTCTGCGGTCTCATAGATAACTTTTGTCTTATCACTCGGCACGCCTTTTTGAGTGTTCTCCTGTTGCTCACGCAGTTTGTTGATAATATTCAGCCAATGCTCACGCACAATTTGGTTAATTAACTCTAAATCACCAATTAGCAGCTCTTCCTCACGCTCTTCTACCAGCTCAGTCAAGACTTTGGTGAGCTTAGTCGTGGCAATAAGGTCAAGCATAATGCCAAGCTCAACCACATCAGAGCCAAGTAACTTAACCGTTTTTGAGCGGTTAAAGCCCTCATCTCTAGCCACTTTGCTAACAATCGCCTGAGTGTTATCTACTGCATCAGTAATATTGAGTAACTGAGATTTAAACGATAGTGTCGTTAAATCAGCACGCCCCTGAATACCGCTATCCACCATTTCTTTTAGCTGGTGCAATGCCCCCGAACCGTCTTTTAAATAGGTGCGTTGTGAGGTTGATGAGGCAATACTGTATTTTTTCTTGTCCAAGTCAAACAGGTTACGCACCGCCTCAAATGAGGCAAATAATGCCCCCCAAAGCCCAAGCAAACGAGATTTCAGATCAAACACCCCAACGCTATCCCAAAAACGCAAGCCATCATCAAACAGGTTTTCGAGATCAAGTAGTAGCTTGTCGATTTTCGAAATCAGCGAATCTTCAAAGGCAAAAATCGGCTGCATTTCGGTTGCCTCTTTAAAAGTCAAATCTAAGGCAACATAATTGATATTTTCCGCATCGGTATGCAGGCTTGCCGAAACAAGCAACATATTGGGCAAACGCCCACGAATAGGGTGGACTAAAACATCAGCACCTTTTTGCTGTAAAACCGAAAGCAACCTAATATAATCCGTGTAATAACTTGAACCAAAAAAGATCGCTTGCAGCCGAATAGTTTGGGTGTTTAGCCCCATATCCTCTAAATCAGCCCCATTCACAAAAGGGTAAGCGTGTTCAATCACTGCTCGCTCAAAGCTATCATCGACCCCGATAACATCAAACTTAACGCCCTTAAAACTTGCCTGCTGAATAGGCATTGTCCAACCGCTCATCACGCCATCCTTTTGTTAAAGTTAAACTGATATTCTGCC
The DNA here is from genome assembly GCF_000175195.1 of Actinobacillus minor NM305. Lineage (GTDB taxonomy): Bacteria > Pseudomonadota > Gammaproteobacteria > Enterobacterales > Pasteurellaceae > Haemophilus_A > Haemophilus_A minor. The sequence continues at coordinate 5,685 of NZ_ACQL01000065.1, forward strand.
ACTTTCTCAGCGACTACCGAGCCATCTAGCTCAACCGTGATTTGGTTTGCTATTGTGTGAGATTGAGCGGCTAAGCCTGCTTCTAATCCTGCTGAAATCATTGCCCCGAATGCCTGAAAGTCGGCTTGGTAGTTAGACAAGGTTTGGCTAACTGAATCCACCTGTGGCTTAATTACACCTTGAATAATAGATTGGTTACGCTCAGTACGAGCTTTTAATTCTTCTGTACTCAACGAACCTTGCTTCACTCGCTCTTGCCCAATCTCATTATTTCGCAATCTATCGGCAATCACATAACCACCGTGATATTGTGTTGTTGGCATTGGTGTTGCTGAAGGCATTCCATAGCGAAACGTTGGCGTAGTTTTTGGGCTATTTGCTTGATGAAATTGCTTAATTGCCTCCGAATGCTTTTCTTTTTCTGCCTCTGATTGAGCAGCATAGGCAGTGCTATTTTCTGCCGCTGCGTATAAACTAACCCCAGCGGCAGCAAGTGTTAAACCACCCACCCCCCATTTAATTCCTTTGCTATTACTTACTGCCTCCATTGCTCCAGCAGCTAAAGCTCCTTTGCCTACGTTGCCAGCTTTTCCACCTGTTAATAAATCAAAAATACTTGAGGTGGCTAATGCCATACCAAAGGCAATTACAGCGTCTTTAGTGGCAATTAAGGCAGAGTTCAAATTTGGGTAATTTTGAGCAAATTCAGAATATTGATCTGCAACATAGGCAGCCATATCGCTCACTTTCTGAAAATTCTCAAGTTGTGTCATTTCTTGGTTATTCTTTGCTTTTTGAAAACTAAAAGCAGCCTGCTCAGCAATCCACTTATAGCTTTCTTCGTTATAATTGCCTTTTTCCGCAATTGTATATTGAGCTTCCGTATTTTCTTTTGTTACTTGGTCGTTACGCATCGCATAAGTAGCAAGCCCAGCCTGTAAATCAGGCATAATTTCAGCAACTTTCGTCCCCTCAATATATTTTGCGATATTTTTCATAATCGCTTTTTTATCTTCTCCTTTAGCAGAGCGATATTGTTTCAAAAGTGCTTGGTATTCTTTGTCATTCTCTAAAATATCTTCAATAATCGAAAGTAAAGCCTCTGAAGCATTTTGCCCCTCTTTCATATATTTCTGCATAGATTGCTTCATATTAATCTTCTGCTTTTTGCCCTTTGAGTTGGTAAACTCAACACTTTCAATATTATCTGCCGTGCTTGAAGCCTTAACTTTCGAGAAGTAATTATTCAAATTGGTTGCAGTTTGTGCAGCACCACCGGAAACACCATAAACTTGTTGCAAATTAATGCCTATTTTTTTAAGATCTTCTAAACCACTTAAACCAGCTCCACCTGCACTTGCCAAAACCTCAGGAAAATATTGAGCCATATCTTTCAATTCAAACCCACCTGCTTTACCTGAAGCATTCATATAATCTAAAGCAAGTTGAATTTGATCTTTCTGCACACCAAAACGTAACATTGAGTTAATCATTTGACTGATTTCATCTGTAGAAGCCCCCGTTGCAGTTGCATTCTTTTGAGCAATGGGCAGTAAATCTAAAGCATCAGTAACACTTACTTGACCTTCAGACATAAATTTATTAATTGCTCCTAGTGCCTCTTCTTTCGTACCTCCATACTGCAAAGATTTTTTAATTGTTTGATGGATTTTCGCCTTCCCTTGTGTTTTTTCCTCAATCGTGCCGCCTGAATAACCGGTGTCAGCCACACGAGCCAAAGCCATATCATATTCAGCTGCTTCCATCATCTTCGGTTTGGTCACCGCAAAACCGGCTGCAAGCCCAACTCCAGCATTCATTAAACCTCGTCCTACTCCTACAGCTTTATCCCCAAAGCTTGTCTTACCCAATTCTGCATTAAGCTCTCTCACTCGTTGTTTAGTCGCCTCTGAGGCTCGGCGTAGCTCATTTTGTGAGGCAACACAGGAGCGTTTTAAGCGGTCATACGCCGCACGAGTCTGCTCAATTTCTCGTTGGATCGCATTTTCAGCTCTAACGCCCAATGTTTCACGGGCTTTGGCTACATCCGCAGCCACTTTGCGGGCATTGCGATAACTCTGCTCAATCTTTTTATTTGAGGTTTCCGTTGCATTTGCCGCTTTCTGTGCCGACTGGGCTTGTGCATTGCTGCTTTGTTGTGCCGCTCGCTCGGTATCTTTAAAGGCTTTTTCTGCATTTTTGGCGGTATCTTTAACTACCTTAGAGGCATTATCCACCGCAGTTAGCACCAGCTTAGTTTCTAAATCTTTTGCCATTTTTAAAGTCTCTTTAAACTCATTTTAAAGTACAAAAAAGGGGCTTTCGCCCCTTATTCAATCTTGCCACGCCGAGTAAAGACATAGCTTTCGTGTTTCACTTCACTATTCGCACCCATTGGGCTATGCGGTGTTTTCACGCCCTCACTCTCCAAGTAGCTCTCAATCCACGCAAATACCTCAAGCAAAGGCATTTGCCATACCTGCTCGGCGGTGATTGCAAATTTTGAGAGTAAAATCACCGCTTGTCGGTACTGCTTAAAGGCTTCCGCTACGCCAAATCGGGATTTACCGGGCTTTCGCTCTCGCTTTGGCTCTCCCCACTTTCTAACCGCTTTTTTCGCAGCTCCAGCGTTGCCTCAATCAACGTCCAGTAGTCATCAGCGGCAAGGTTATCAAACAAAAATTGAGGGGTAACGGTCTCTTTATCCAAGCCATCAAAGGTAACTTGCTGAGAGAGATAAGCCATATCCACTAAGGTTTGCTCACGCTTTGATAAGGCTTCCGAGTTTTCCTCAAGCCCTAAATCCGCTACCATTTCTTGAGCGGTACATTGACCGCCCATTGTCAGCAATCGCACCGTGCAATCACGATAGATTACGCCGTTATGTTCAAAACCAAGTAGGGTAACTTTCATTACTCTTCCACCTTACGCAATGCGTTGAGCTGAATATCACGCACCGATTCACCATCAACAGTGTAAGACTCGCTCACATCCGTACTGAAACAGCCCAAGTAAGACGTGCGTTTCTCAGTATTGTTGAGCGGATAACGGGTTAATTTCGCATTTTTAATATTCGCCCAATCAATATAAGTGCCGTCTTGCGGCTCAACAGCAGTCACCGAAATCGTATGCTCCTCAATGCCTTGAGCATAACCTCTCGCACGCCCTGAGCTATTCATCGTTTTAACCAGTTTGCGACCGGTGACGGTTTTCACATCAAGTTTGGTGATCTCAATCTCAACGCCGTCCACCTCAAGCACGCAAGAGCCTTCATAAACAATCGACATCTAATACCCCCTATAAAATTAACGTAATTTTGTTGCGGATAACGTGTAAGCCATTGACCACATCAGCAGGGATTTCTAAATCCAAGTAAGTCGGGTCTTGAGCATTACGCACCACCAATAAGCGAGACTTCCACGCTTCCACACTTTCAATCACTTCCTCGCCTTCGAGCTGATAAAGCACGTCTAAAATTTCCGAACGCACTTTCGCCACAATACGGTGCGAGTTTTTCGCGCGAGGGAAACGCAAACGCTGACGGGTTTGGATTGCCTTACGCACATAATCTAACGTGCGAATCGTGGTTAAATCCAAATAGCTCGGGTCGTCCGTATTGGTAGCGTTTTTGGTGTATGTGGTAATCGCACGGGTAATTTGCACACGGCTTGCCACCACCTCAATCGGGCTTAAACCGTGATATAACGCTTGGTTTACTTCGGTAAATAACGGCTTTTGCGAGTCGTCCACCACCGTTAAGCCTTTAATTTCAAGGGTATTCAATGGGCGAGCAGGATCTTCTTCGCCCGCAATCACTGCTCCAAGCCCTGCCGCAATCATTGCGTTAGACTCCACCGAACCTTTATACCAGCCCACAATAATGCGTTCGCTATTGAGGCTTGCCGTTAAGGTTGTGCCTGTCGCATAAGTGCCACGCCAACCCATTACACCGATAGCCGGTTTATCTTCAATCGGGGCAGAAACCGATTCCAAATGGCTACGCAATGCAAGGGCATTTTCATCGTCTGAAAAAGGCGAAATAATCACGTTATAATGTGTACCGGCAACGCTTGCCAATGCCGGGGCAATTTGAGCATTACGCTGACCATTTTCAAATGCACGAGCTTCAAGAGTTAAGCCTGTTGCTGTATTGCGTGTTGCAAGCGTGATTTCATTGCCGATTTCGCCTTTCGCTTTTGCAGTGAGTTTCAGCGTGGTTTCGGTTTCAGCACTTGCCACTACTGGGCTATAGCTTGCCGCATTGATCACATTCACCAAACGAGCAACGATAGCTTGAGCTTCTTCGCCCTTAGCCGCAGCAACTTCATACGCTGTCCCCGCAATCGTAACGGAAACGACACCGGCATAAGTTACCGTACCGGTAAAGGTAACTTGACCGCTTGCCGCAACACCGGCATCGTGGTCTTTTAAGCCCACCACCGTCAAACGGATTAATGGGTTATTTTGGATCGCTTGGCGAACCATTAAATGAGCCACCGAGCCTTTACCAAATAAATTTTCTGCCTCCACATCGCTAAATAACTTATGCGGTGAAGTAAAGGCTGCTTCGCCGCCTGTCATCGGGGCAATAATCAGCACCTCTTGCTCATTGGTCGGCAAGGTAGTTACTGCATCTTTGTTGTTGTATTCCGTCAGCACACTTGGCTTGCGAATACTGTTCGGGATTTTCTCAAATTCAATTTTTGACATTATTTGCCCCCTGTTTCTTTAGCGGATTTGGTTTCTTTGACGACAATCAAATCGCCATCCGCAATGCGGCGTTGATAGTAAAGGGTGTTTTCAACCTCTACTGTTTCTTGTTCAATATAGTGATGCGGTCGGTTTTCTACCGGCACACGCACCCCTTTAGCGGCTTTCACTTTTAACATCTAATCACCATCCTTAAATTCTGTTCTAAATGCCGCTTCGGCATTGTTATTCGGGTCAAAAATCCGATTATTAAAGCCCGATAAATCGCCTTGCGGTTCATCTAGCTTGCCTTGATACTGCTTAAAGACCTGCTCATTCGGCTCAACCCCTTCCGGGAATCTGCCATCATCAAGCACATTGCATTCGTTGTAGCTGATTTCAAACTCAATAGCATAGGCAGAGAGTTTCTCTTTCTTCACTTCCGCATTATTCCAAATAGTACGGATTCGCTTGGGTTGGATAGGGTGGACTAAACCGCCTAAGGTCTGATTAATCAGCAAGGTTTTAACTGCCCCCAATAACTGATTTACCCCCACTTCTCGGCTTGTTGCCCCACCTAAACGCCCAGTGGTCTGATTTCGCATTGAGCGGGTAATCACCAACACCACAAACACATCGGTGGCTTGATAGCGTTTACCCCTTGCCCCCATTGATTTAGCCTCAAATACCGAGCCACCGTAAGACACAAGGCAAGCCGGCAAACGGCGAACATCTAACTGCTCATCGTTAATTTCTCCGGCATAACCGGCAACGGAATACACCATCTTGCCTAAACCTAACTGCAAACGGTCAATCAAGGCTTGCTCAATTTTGCTAATCATCTACGGTCTCGCCCCCAAATACGGTTGCCCCCATTGAAAAACTGCACCGTGTTTTCACCATCTGCCGATTCAGCGGCAGCCTCTTCATCTAAGCTCAACGACACCACACCTTTTGAGATGTTTTCCAGCTCTTTTAAGCAAAGTTTGTAGCGGTTTTCTACCTCTTCGGTCATCGTTACTAATGATTTGCTGGTTAAATGATAACGAGCCAAATCACAGCAAATACGCTTTAAATTTTGCGGTACAGTCTTTAATGGCAGACGGTAACGCCCACTTAAATAGCCGTCAATTTGGCTGGAGGAATCCACTAAAGCCACTTCAAGAGTCGCCTCATCAACTACACCTGCCATATCACGGTCGGTTAGTTCAATGGATTCCTGTTCGCCAATTCGCAACACGAAATCATCAACCAACGCATACATTACGCATCACCCTCAACAACCGGCACAAACTCCAAATAAGGGTCGTTAGCTAATGTGATAATCTGCTCATCAGTTAAATCAGCACGAGCAATTTCCACCGCCGTTTCTTTATTGAAACGGTAGCCACAACGCCCATAGGTCGCCTGTGGGTGAATGGATTTCAGTTTGATTTCAAAGGCGATAGGATTAATCAAAGCACCGTCATCTGGCTTAGTTTCACTTTCAGGCGGTTTAGGTTGTTCATCCGTTTTATCTTCAGGCTGTTTATTCACTTTATCTTCAGGCGGTGTATTTTCGTTTGTGTTCAAAGCTTCACTGTCATTTTTCTTTGGTTTTGCCATTTTGCTACCCTCTCAAAATGGGCGTATTGCTACGCCAAACATTAAACCTATTCAGTAATAAATGGATTTACTACCACCTTTAATACGCCTTTTAGCGTATTAGTGGTGCCGTTAATCAATTCCGCCTCAAGCAATTTGCGTGCAGCAAACTCAAGCGAAGGTGGCACAAGCAAGGTGGTCGGGCGAATATTTAACTGCTTATCGCCATCGCCTTTTAAGGTACGCATTGCAGTTAATACTTTTTCCAACGTTTCACTGTTTAACTCACTATCTTCAACACGGTGAATTAACTGCCAGAAACCAAAACCGGCATTACCACGAGAGCGAACACCCCATAAATATTGGTCTTTCATAAAGACGTGGTCTGACTCACTTGGGTCAAACTTCGTTTCAATTTCAGGTGTAGTGCGTTCTTGCCAAATTAACGGCTTAATGGCTTGGCTATCATCTAGCACATAGAACGCAGGCTTACCGCTGGCAGAGCCTGTAGTGATATTACTTTGCGTTTTACTTGTGCCGGTTCCATCAACATTCTGATAAACAGGGTGATCGGTATCAAAGAAGTTCTGACCATCATAGCAAAGGGTTGTTTTACCTTTTTTCAACAAGCTAAAGACCAAATCATCCGGTAATTCAGCCGCACTTTGAGCAGCTTGTTTCACCATTGGGGTAAATAAGCCTACTTGGTCATCTTCAATGGCAGTACGAGGCACGGCAACAGTTGATTCAAATAATTTATTCTCAATCGTCATCCCTTGTGCTTGCATATTTTTAATTTGACGGTCACCCACCCATTCTTGCATTTTCGGAAATTGACCCAACCAAGCATAGGTATTAGTTGCAGTGCTGGAACTTACCTTCATCGCAACCGTACCCCATTGTGGTTCAAGCACTTTTAAACCGGCACTAAATTCTTTGCGAAATGCAGTATCAAGTGCCTTTAATAATTCAGATTTTTTAAACATTACTTGGATTCCTCCGTTTTATATTTTTCAATGTAAGCTGTTTCGCTTAAACCAAGCGATTTTGCTGCTGCAATTTCCGCAGCCGATAACGCCACTTTCTCCGCACCTTTATTCGGGTCTTCACCGCCCGATTGCGTACCTGCTAAAGCAGGATTAGGGGTAACCGTTTTTAAAAAGTCCGATAACGCCACTAAATTCTGCTTACCTAAATTCTCCGCCCACTCTTTTTGAGCAGGTAATAAACGACCATCAGAGAGAGCAGTTTGAATTAACGCATCACGCTCTTTATCGTTCATTTGCTGTTTTAAGCCATTTAATTCTGACTGCACCGCTTGTAAGTCGCTTAATGCCACATATTTAGCCGGGTCGGGGTTATTCACTTTTGCGGATAATGCCACAACTTGCCCTTGCTCTTTGGCAAGTTCGGCATACACATCGCTCAACGCCACAGGGCTATCGCCTTTGGCTTTATCCAGTGCGGTCAGCTTTTCGGTAATCTGCTCATCGGTCGCATTTGCCGACAATGCAAATAATTTAATTAAGAGTTCTTTCATTTGAGAATTGTCCTCGCTAGGTTCTAGGTAATGAGCAAATTGGCTTGAGGTTGCCACCACTTCGGCAAGATTGTGTAAAGCTGGTCGGTTGGTTAAAGCCGCATTTAGCACCTTAATCACACGCCCTGATTTGTCCGCTAAAAACAGTGGAGAGAGATAACGGTACTCGCCATTTTTAATTTCAGCGGTGGCTTTTTCCGTCCACTTCACCTCAACAAAAATGCCTTGCCCCGAAATATATTCCGCTTTCACCATCCAGCCGGCAGCAGGGTTGCCTTTGCCATTGGTTGCTACATAAAGGGTTTGATGCTCATAGTCGATCATCAGTTGGATTTGCAAATTATTAATGTCATCAGCAAGCTGATAACCGTTTGTGTCATCTACATACCAACCTCCATCACGCCCATCTTGCGGATAGAACCAACCATAAGGAAAAAGCTGAATACGACCATTCACTTCTTGCTCAAGCTGAAAACTGCACGCAATCGGGTTTAGTTTGAATTTCTGCTTAAACACAAAAACACCTCAAAACAAATTAATGAGGTTAGAGAATAAAGAATTGGGGAAAAAGAAAAGAGGAGAGCAACTTCCACAAATTGCAAATCTTTAGAAAAAATCGACCGCTTGCATTAAGCGAGGAGTGATGTTTGTTTTAAAACGCTTTAAAACTGCTTTAAAAAATTTTAAAAAAGAAAGAATGATAAATCATACCATACAAAACAAAAACGCCCCTAATCGTTAATTTGGGGCGTTTTTGGGGCGGTCATTTTAAGCCTAACCGATCAACTTTTGCCAATAATCCTGCACATCATCTAAAATATCCGCCTCATCTTGCTCGGTAAGCTGTAAAAACGGACGGGCAGGAATTTTCACTTTCCGCCCACGCCCAGCCATTCCGCCGAATTGGTGGATAGCAGCATAAACTTTATTACTTCCTACAATAGCTTGGTTATTATTGCTTTCTGCTGTAATGCCTGAACGTAGATCTCCACTCTCTCCCTGTAAAATATTACCGGATTTATTAGGATATTTTAGACCTAGCCAAGCAGGGCGACCTTCTTCTTCAAAGTTTTTATCAACTGCTAGTCTCATTGTTTCGGCAATATCAGCCATCAAGTCTTGTTTATTCTCAGTTTTTTGAGCTATGCGATTTAAGGTTTGAATAATTTCATCAATACCGTGAATTTGTATCTCAATCATTTTTTTTACTATTGTTGATTTTTTAATTCAGTAAGCGTAGTATAAAATCAACTTGCACTGGTTGTTACCAATGGGAAAAGGGCCGGGGTAAAAGCCGTTTATGTGGGTTCGAATCCCACCACCAGTGCAAGTATTTTTTATTAATCTAAACTTCCATACAATAAGTCGAATTGTTTTTTATCTTTAAGTGTTCTTACATCTAAAATAATTTCACCACTACGAACACTATTTATTCTTTCTCCATTCTCTATGTAGTTAAACCGAATTGAAACTTTACCTTTCGGGGTATTAAAAATATAGAGTAATGAATTTTCCCTAGTTTCAGGATTTCTACTTGTTTTATCCCTCAACACTGCAACAGGTTTTAATAGCATTTCAGGCAAGTCTTTCCAGAAATCCACAGGCAATCTTTTATCACCTTGTTTGCGGTTAGCTTTATCATTTCGCAAGGCGTGATATAAAACCCGATCTTCAATAGAAATTACCGCACTTTCAAGTGCAATACCCTCACGCTCTAATGCAATGACCACAGGCGGCAATATTGCCCCAATATGATGAATTTTCCCTTGTGGTCGAGCAATACCTTGCTCCAAATTCTGGGAAACTGCCAGCACTTCTAACGTAAAACTGTCTTTAATTGCTTGCATCAACTTAGGATGCTTAAAAGTTTCATTGATGGCAATCGCTGCTAACTTAGGCGGTGCTGAAATGCTTTTCTCCAGCATTGCTTGCCCTAAATTGGCAAGGTGTGATTGACCAGCGTTGTAGTTAAATGCTGCATCAGTTTTAAATAATTTTCCACTTGGCAAGCGATAGGCTTGTAATTTTCGATCAATGCCACCAATAGTTTCTGTGTATTCTTCAAAATCTTCTGGCTTAGTTTCACGCAGAACCCATTTTTCTTCTCGCTCAATATCACGTTTTTTCACCGCAATAACTTTACAACGGCAATTCCAGCCATTCGGTGGATAAAATGTATGCCAAAACGGATCATCTGCATGATATACACTATTATGTAACTGAGCGTGAGCAGGGCGAGTAAATTTATCATTTACCGCCACATATCGCCAATAAGGGCGTAAATGCATAATTTCACGCATTGCTTTATATTCGCCAATCCGTTCAGCCGTTCGCATATTGGTCTGATAAATGGTATGCAAACGACGGGGGATTAAGCGTTTCCCTAATAATTCACCATTTTCATCTACTATCAAATCTGGTGTATCACCAATCCAACCTTTGCGATGCAACGTTCTCGTAATTTGCTTTTCCCACTCTTCTTGTGGAATACCGTTATATTGAGCCTCTAATAAACTTTGATGAATATCAATTAAAATATCCTGCTTCAATACACCTGCTACTGTAAAGGCTTTGGCGTGAGCCTCTTGCCAAACTTCGTGCCAGTTAAAGCCCAATACATAGCCTTTTTGCTCTAAAAAAGCTATCGCTTCTTTAGGTTTTAAACCAATAGCAAACAACAAGTCTTTCTCATTCATGTTGAGCCTTCCCTTGAATTTGTCCCCAAATATCAGCTACAAACAGAGCTTGGGCTAATCCTTGAATAAGTTGCTCATCATCTAATTCATTAAATTGACTCAGTGCAATTTGTTCCACTTCTTCGTAGTTTTTCCCATTCGTAAAAGCTTTCGCTAACTGCGTTACTATTGGTAACATTTGCTGATTCAGACTATTTGCTGGCAACTGACTATCACCCAAATCTGCTGACAGAGCATGAGCTTTGCCACCACAACCACATTCGCAAGCGGTTGTTTTTTGCGGAAAATTTGCAATTTTTGCAGACAATCCCACCGCTTGTAGTGGGGCAGCACGCCCTAGCACCGCTTCGCCCTCTTGAGCCTCCGGAATGCCTAATTTATCCATCGCCCATTGAGTCGGAATCGGTAAGCCAATATCCACCAATTTCGGCAAGCTCTCGGCAAATAACGCCAAGTCGGCAGGCTCTTTGGTGTCAAACTCAAAACTCGGAATGCGGGTTGGGTCGATATTCCCGAAGTTAATTTGCAAAAACGGCAAAATAATTTGCTGGGTAAACGTCTGCCCCAGCTGTTTCACGTCCGACACCAACAAATCACGCCGCACCTCGTTATGCACATTGCCAAGTGCATTCGTTGAAATTTTATTATCCGCACCGCTGGTTAAGGTCTGCCCCAAAATCAATCGTGCAATGGATTTCTCGCACCAATCCACCATCTGCAAAAACGGATTATTACCGGCTGCACCACCTGCGTTTGCGGCGTTATGCAACTCAATACTCATCGACTCCGGCATAATTCCTGCGGCGTTGTGTCCGATTTCCGCTAACGCACGTTTTAACGTGTCTTTCTCGCCCGGCGTTGCACCAGCACCATATTTACCAATACGGATAGGCATACCGTACAACTCCAAAAACTCCGCAAAATCGTGAATACTGTAATGCTTAAACATATACAGCCACGCCAGCGTGCGGAATAAATTATTGCGTGCCGCCTGTGTGGAGCGTGATTTATGCGTATGCACCACCCAGCCAAATTCTCGTAATGGCTCACCTTCGGTATTTTGTCGGGTTTTCAGCAACAGATTATCTACCTTATCCCACTTAAACCACGATTGCGGACGGTGGATAAAGGCGTTCGGATACCACAACTTGCCGTTAAACGCCCATTCAATTTCGAGGGCAGCAAAGCCGTGTCCCACAGCGTCCATACAGTCCATTACCAAATCTTCAAGGTTGCCGAGCTGATAAAATAACTCATCCACCTCATCACGCAATTTTTCTTCTTGCGGTGTGGCATTGCGAGGGGCAACAATCGCCCAATCCACGCCCAATGCGGCACGCTTACGGGTTTGGATATTGGCAAAAATAGAGCTATCTCGCTCCTCAATATCCATAAACAACTCGTGCTGAGCGGTAATATCGCCGTTCTCCGCATCTTCAAAAATGCTTTTCATCTTTGCTGGCGTAATAAAATTGCTCGGGTGGTCGGAGAGTACCCGACCTGTGGCGGTAATTTCGGCTAAATCGGTTTGAATAGGGCTTGAAACCTGTTTTAAATTCGGTTTAACGCCGGATTGTTTTTTCTTTTTGCTCATTTTTTCATCCTGTTTTGCAATTTATTTTGCATAGGTTATTGACTAACTTTTAAAGTAGAGTTACTCTTTTATTCAAGGTCTCAAAAGCCTTATGTCAAACGGTTAATTCACCCCGTCAGTGTGATTTTTTTGTATCCGCAATTTACAAGCGGTCAAAAAGTAACAATTTTTATCAATGGTCGAGAGTGCGAAGAATACAACACCCGAAAGGGGAATAATTCCGCTCGATTTGACACGAGTTTTGAGCTCTCGACCGCCCTAAATGTTATTTAGGGATTTCCATCAAAAGGAATGTCAAAATGCCAATCACTACTTTCACAGGCGTTATCGCCAACCAAACTACACTTCTTGTTAATGCTCGTGAGCTACACGCTCGCCTTCAAGTTTCTACTAAATTCCAAGACTGGATTACCCGTAGAATTTCAGAGTACGGTTTTACTAAAACCCTTGATTTTATCGAGGTTCTCAAATTTGAGAATGTCGAGCGAGGGTTCTTTGGAACTCGTGAAATCGAAGTCAAGGAATACCACCTAACCCTTGATATGGCGAAAGAGCTCTGTATGCTCGAACGCTCCGAACTCGGTCGCCAAGCTCGCCGTTATTTCATTGAGCAAGAGAAAAATGCCAAAGCCCTTGCGGAACAAAACGCCAAATTACTGGCACAAATTCCGCCATTTTTACTCAATAATCCAGACCAAACGACAATGCTGATTGAGCGTGCTCATCAAGCCTTCTTTGTTGCTTATCCTGAAGCAAAAGAAATCTTGCGTTATCGCGGAATGGGCTTGAGCAACCCTGAAATTAGTAAGCTACTCAATTTAGGCAAAAAAGCACTTGGCACACGTTTAGCGAAAATGTTTGAATTAGGCTTAATAGAGCGCAGAGCAACAAATTCACCTAACACACACCGTCTTTTGCAAAATCGACACAATCAACTTTCACTTAGCTTAAATGCATAAGGGGGCAATATGAATATCACACCTATTCAAGTTCAAGACACACTAGACGGCTTCGATTATGCAAGCGGAGCCTTATACAGCGTGAGCCATTTATTAGAGATTGTGGATAATACGAGCGACCAAATCTCCAATTACCATTTATCTAACTTGCTTCGGTTAGTAGGCGATGGATTGCAATACCGCCTTAACCAAGCCAAAGCAGAACTCGTTCGTTAATTATGTCTTGCCCTGCATAGCAGGGCATATTTCACGGATACACGCAGTGTGTCCCTACCCATCATTAATGTCGCCATTTACTCCGATACTCCCAATCTTCATCTTCTATCGACTCCCACTCAATCGGAGCTGAAGCCGTTACCGCATTACGCCACAACATCTCTAAAGCGTCAGGGCCGTCATCGTGGTCTGCTTTCGGAAAATGTCTAAGCTGGCTTTCAAGGGTCGATTGCGAGCGATGAATTAAAATCAAACCGTTAGCAATATGCGGTTGCAAGCTCTCAATCCGCAACATTTTATCGGTGTTAGGTTTAACTGCCATTGCTGGCACAGGCTTGCCACGTTGTGCCGAGCGTTTAACCAGCTCCGTCTGCAAAAACTCCTGAAACTGCACCGTTTCTACAAACCATTTATGGCAGTGATATTGCGTATGTAGCCTAATCACATCTTCGATAATCAAATCAGGCAAACGCTTCTTAATCTGTGCTTCTACCACATATAACTTGCCGCTTGCACGGTGATAGCCACCGACCAAAATCGCACTTGGGTCTCGGCTTGCTCCGGCTTTACCCATTGAGGGGTCTAACGCCCCGAAATAAATCAGGTCATCAGGCAGTTCCGTCCAATACTGGATACTGTTGGCAAAAATCGCATCATCACCCGAGACAGGGTCATTTTGATACTCGGAGTCAAAAGTGGCGTGTCCGTCCCTTGCCCGAATTTTCATTAAGTCTAAAATCGGACGAGCAGCCCAAGAGACAATCGCTCCTTTGTCCATTTCTGCTTTATTTGCCGAGTAAAAGGCATCCGCAACTAACTCACCCTCTGTTAAGTAAAATTCTTCCCATTTATCCCACAACGCCATATTGTCGGGCATTTGTAAAATCGCTTTAAAATGGGCGGTATGCCACGCTTTACTGGCTAAAGTGCGGTTGAGCACGCTGTCGTAATGTAAAATGGTGCCGATATAAACAATATCTAACTTGCCATCGGCAGAGCCCAAAGGCAGCACGGTCTTTTTCAGCCAGTTGTGGAGTTTGTCTCGCTGTTCAGGGCTTCTGACTTGCTCGTCATTTTCAATATCGTCCAGCACCACCAAATCAGGACGGTACGCACCGTGTCTTAAACCACGTAATTTTTTGCCCGAACCGGCAACTTGCACCTTTTGGTCAAATTTAGTAATGATTGTACCCACCTGCCACACACGCCCAACCCCTGCAATTTCAGGGAAATCAATGCCAATACGATTATTAAATTCCAGCTCTGCCTTAATCGCCTCTAACATCGGGTAGGCTTGGTCGATACTGTCCATCACAATCAAGGCGTATTTTTTGCGGTTCGTCACTAAACACCACAACACAAACAACTGCGACACAATGGTCGATTTTGCCTCACCACGAGGGGCGGCAATGGCATCTAAGCACTTTTTCGGACTTTGAATAATTTCCGGCAACCGCTTAAACAAATAATGATGCAACTGAGATTTATGTGGCGAGCGAACATAATGCGGAAAGTAGTTAGAGACAAAAAACTCAAAACCACTTCCCACATCAAATACCTGCTCACGTCGCTTTAAAATATCGTCAGGTTTATCACTCCACCCCTCATTGCTTGCTTCAATAAATTTTTGCAAGTCGGCACGAATTGCTTCAAGGCTTTTTCTTAATTCTGTTGAACTCATAAATAACCCAACAGCCCCAACGGGGCTGAATTATGCGTAACCCAGCACGGCTTGCCGTGCTAGGCTACTTCTTAAACGCTTTGTCAAATTCTGCTTCTAGCTCAGTAGTCATTGCCATAAATTCTGCTAACAGAGCAGGGCTGCGTTGCTTGAGCTTGGTGGCAATAATCTCAACGGTACGAATAGCGGTGGCTTGTTCACTCACACTTGGCAAAATCTTCTTGCTCGAAGCAGTCATCTTCGCAAAAGAATCAGCTAAAGCAGATAACGCCTCAACTTTCGCCTCAGTGGTCATTTCCGTGTTTTCCTCAAGTTCCGTCATCAACGTGCGGTATTTAATTAAAAAACCGGCTAATAAGCCTTGAGCGATATTCTCAATGCCACCACTTGCCATTGCTTGCACATCACGGGCTTTTTCCCAGTTATCACCGTTCTTTTCAGCGTTGGCTTTCCAGCGGCGAGCTGTGCCAAACGACACACCGGCACGCTCGGCTGCCATTTCAAGGCTTAAACGGTCAAATACATAAGCCTGTCTAACCGCTTTTTGTACTTCAACATCGTGTGCCATACGTCCTCTACATTCCAAATTTCAGGCGTAACAGCTCAAAACCTACCGCGATAATGCCACCACCTACACCACCGGCAATCACCGCATCACGGCGATTTTTGCGAGTCATTTCATTCACTAAGCGATTTGTGGCTTGGATTTCACGGTGTAAGCGTTCAATTTCTTCGTTTTGCTTATCCACTTTGCCATTAAGCTCGGTAAGCCCACCTAAAATCAGGTCTAGTTTTTCCGAATCAGTTTGTTTATGTTTTCTACGGCTCATTACTTATCCGCCTTTTTATCTAGTTTTTGGTTTACTTCTTTGATGGAGTCCAAAATATCGTCCAATTTCTCTCTAATGCCCCGATTAACCTCGTGGGCAAGCTCTTTCGATTGATATTTACTCTCCATTTCTGCTTTTAGCTCTTTTACCGCTTGCTCGTTTCGGCTAATACGGTCAAAAACAACTTTAATCGCAAAACCGAGTAATGGAGCAATCACAAACGAGAGCAAAATTTGAAATAGTTTCTCATCAATCATAACGCCCCCGTTTCGCTCGCCCAACAGGGTGTTGATTGCCTTTTGCTACCGCCGCACGCACCACGTTATGCAGTTCTGCAAGGTCAGGACGGCGGCGGTAAAATCGCCATTTTTGCCAACGTTGTCTGAGTTTTTTAATTAAGCTCATTCTTGCAAACTTCCTCATAAGTCAGATTGTGTGCAAGCACTTGGCGTTTCGTTTCCACCGTGTCGGCACGGCTCGGATAAATCAGACTGAACGCTGTGCAGCCGGTGTTCGTCACGGAAGTAACCGTGTTGGTGCAACTGCTCATCAACGGCACTAGGCTGAATGCGGCGAGTTTCATTAACGTGTTTTTGCTGAATTTGAGCATTTTTCACCTCTGCATTTTTTTGTTGAATTTCGACCGCTTGTTGCTGTTTTTCAGCCTCTAAAATCGCGGTCTTTTTACGTTCTTGTTTTAATTGCCAACCTTTAAAAAACGCATAGGCAAGCACCGTGCCAATCACACCAGCAAAGCCGACAATTTGTTGTGTCATCATTCTTCATTCTCCCTTGAGCGTTCTTTTTGTTTTAACGCACTCACCACACCTTTAGTGGCAGGGCTGCCTAACACACAAATACCGGCATAGGCAAACCACCAATCAGAAATAAACGGCTTATCGTAAAGGTAGGCGTGAATTAAAATGCCCGACAGCACCAGCCAACTGATAAACTGAATAAAACCGGTAGTGCTCGCCTTACCGTCTTTGTTAGTAATCAAATCAAGTAAAAACTGTTTCATTTTTACTCCTCTGTATCTTTGGCAAAATAACGCAAATTGCTTGCCATACGGTTAATCCAACCTCTACCAAAACGGTCAAAGTGTTTGAGCTTGGTATAAAACTCAAGACGTTCTGCCTGGAAAAGCAAGCCCACATCAGCCACCGAATAACGCTCAATCGCAGCCAAAGTCACTTTGCCGATAATGCCGTCATCCGCTACACCCACCGCACGTTGCAACATACGGCTGGCATTACCGGAGCCGTGATTAACACAGGCATCCAAAAACTGAAAAGCCAACTCAGGTGGGAATTGGTCACAGTTGTAGCGTTGCCAAAAGGCTTTGAGGTAAATCGTTTTGGCATCTGCACGGCTCATTGCACGCATTGAGCCTGTGTAGCCATTCGCACGAGCTGTATGAATAGTGATGCCCCAATTTGTTTCACCGCCCGGGTCTTTCGGGTCATTGACATAACCGCCCTCGTGCCCGATTAAGCGGTCAAATGCAAGATTAAAATCGGCAAGAGTTGCCTTAGTTTTGGTAGGTTCAGTCATAAAAAAAGCCTCTTTAAATACAATGATGATTTAAAGAGACTTTAATGATTTAGAGCAACGGGGAGCAGGCGAAAGGATTCCACACTAAAACAAAGTGGCTTGAGAAACGGTATGCTTACGCTGATAATATCGTACTGCCTCCCACGCAACACGATCACACACGCTATATTTAGGGCAAATTTGCATAATTGCCAATCGACCACTTAATCCCCCTTGCTTGGTTAATTGGCAATAATCGGCGTAAATTTGCTGATTACGCAACATTCTCAATGCGGTTTCGCAACGTGGTAAATAGATCTCACAAGCTCCCATATAAGCCTGTAATTTCACAGCATCATCTTGCCCTAATACTTCTTTGAGTTTGTCAAAATAGACTTTACCGTTAGAAAATTGAAATGAAAAGCCCCCAAAGGCTTTAATTAGCTTTTCAGTTGCCGGCAAACCAATCACGCCCACAATTTCTTTCACCGTTTCCGGCAAATAATCTTCAACACTTTCAAATTCAGACATAAAAATCCCCCTTGAGTAATTTCCACGAAAGCCATTATCCAAGGGGGTTGTTCAAATCTGTAATACTTACTTAAAAATTTTTTTGCAAATTTTGCATAAAAAAAGACCGCTTGTGAAAGCGGTCTTGAAAAAATTAGCATTTTCTAATAGGGATTCTCCAAGCTTCATAACCATATTCCCAAGCATCTAAGAAACGCTCCTCACCTTTCGCTTTAGAGCCTTTTACTCGTCTGAAACGTCTGAAAATATAGCCACAAGAGCTAGAATTATCCTGCTTTTTAATTTCTTTTTTCATTAGATTTTTCCTAAAAAGTGAAAAAACCCTTGAAAACTCACGAAAAACAGGTAAAATTTGTAACCAGTTTTCACAGAAGTCAAGTCTTGGCTTCTGTATTTTTATACAAAAATCCCTTATTCCTTGAAGTATTCAAGGGATTTCGTGGTTAGCTAATATATATTCGGTCGGCAAACTCAAAATATATACTAGCAATAATACAAGCCCTAAGAGGTTTATAGCCTTTTAGGGCTTCCCTTTATCTGCTATTTAGCAGATAGTAGTCATTCTATAATCTTTTACCGATCATTGCAATAGATTTGATCTGCAAAACCTATCAAAAACACTCTACAAGCCATTTTTTAATATAACTTAAGTTGTAACCTGCCTTGTTACTAAAATCGCTAAAAACCGCTAAAAACCGCCTTATTTGCGATTTATTTTGCATAACTGGATATAACAACATAAAAAAAGACCGCTTTTATGCGGTCTAAAATAAGGTTATTTACAATTATTTTCTTTGAGTAAATCACTCACTTTTATATATCCATCTTCATTATTAGCATCTAAATAAAACTGCTTTGCAACTCTCAACGATGTACAAGCCTCCGACATATTGCCGTGTTTCTTAGCTAACTCAAACGATTTCAATTTATCCTCTGCTAAAGAATTTGAGAACTGGCTTTTACCTTTCGATAGGGTTTCTTGATCCATAATAATTTGAGCATCTTCTAATTGAACCCAAAATCCTTTTTCATAAGGGGAAATGGAGTATATCGTATCAAATTTATAAATATTAGCTTGAACAATAGCAGAACAAGCTCTTATATCTTTTTCTTGATTTGGAAATTTAACCTCTTTGACAAAATCAATACTTTTAGGTGTTAAATCAACACCAGTTTCATCACCTCTCAACTTAAATACACCTGCTAATGTTTCTTGAATATTACGATCATCACATAGCGGTAGATTCAAAGTATTTGCGTGAGTAAGAACAGGCAAAAAGAAAGCAAAAGCTAATAGTTTCTTCATTTTCAATTTCCTTTAATGAGCTCAAATCACCTAAAATCTACCACAAAAAAGCCCACTTTAAAAAGTGGGCTATGCAAAAAATTTCGTAAAATTTATTATTCAGCCCTCCGCATAAGGCTGTAAATAAACTCTATACTCTCATTCCGTGCCTATGGTTATAACTTGCCAACATCTGCACCAACTTATGCAACTGGTCGTCCGTTAGCCATTGCACCCGCTCAATCCCAAAAGAGCGTTTGGCGATAGCGTTGGCATAATCCCACGGCTTTTTATTCTCATAAAGCAAAGCTCCAATCTTATTCATTAGCCCTTGTCGATGTGGGGCAGTTTTGCTTGCGGTTGGGCGTTTGCCGTACTTTTTCGATTTCACCACAAAGCCTTTGGCTTTCATTGTTTGCAGCACTGTCATTAATTCGCTGTCGGTCATCATTGAGCAACTTGGCTTATCTACCGCCTCTAATAACAACATTTTATAGGCGTTATCATCAAGTTTGAGTTCATTTTTGCCAATATGGATTTTCTGTATCATCTGTTTTCTAGTTTGCGGCTGCATTTTGCTTTTCCTCCTGCCATTTCAGCCAAAGTTGATAGCTTTCCGTGTTTTTGATGTGCTCTAATTGCCCCAAGCCTTTCATTCGCTCAACATATTGGATAGCCCCTCTGAGTTTCTCTTCTTGGTTGCGTTGTTGCCGTTCAGGGCTTTCATGCTGAGGCTTAAAGTCGCTATCAGTTCGCACAACGGCAAACTGCACTTTGACACTTTCATACACCTTTTTAAGGTAATTATGGTTTGCTAATGGCTCAATTCTGCCGGTTTCTCTACGATTTCGGCGGACTTGCTCCACCGTATCTCGCAACGCTCTTTCTAGCACATTAGAGGGTTGATACATCTCTAACAAACTCTTCACCAGCTTTAACGCTCGACTGTTAGATAGGCTGGATTTTTCCGGCTTAAACAACCCCAAATAAGGCACAACCGCTGCACCGCAACCACTTCCCATCGTGATCACCGTGTTAAATAACTCCCGAGCGGCATCATCTTCAATCAACGCCTCAAACGAGATGTCCGAATGGCAAATCGGGCATTTGCATAACTTCATTTTTTCCTCCTGTAAAACACATTATTCAGCCCACTTAAAGCGGGGGTAAATGGGCTGTAAATGGGTTTTAAACAAAACTTTCTAACTTCGTTTCATTCACAAATTCCAGTACCGTACATTCTGCAATTTTCAATAAGGCATTAAGCTGACTTTCTAAGTATTCAGTAAATGCCAATGATTTAGCTGCAAAATTTGGTGCGTTTAATTGCTTGCTAACATCACTACATTCGCTAAAACGCATTGAGCGGATTTTTAAATTACCATCTAACTTAAAATGCACCGGGAAATTGCCCTCGTCATATCGCATTTTTGCCGATTTCACTCTAAAACCGTTATTTAACGCTTCAAGGGCTTTATTTTTCCCTTTTTCACTATCTAGGTGGCGACAAGTCAAAAATGTTTCGTCACCCTCGTCACGATTACCTAACGTAGCTTCGTGTTCAAAATTTAAGAATTTAAACATCGGTTTGCCTTCAGCTAAGTAATCTTTCAGGCGTGTGTTTAAACCCAGTTTTTCATCAGATACCACTACACTTCTAAATCCAGCTAATCCGAATAATTTAATTAAGTGATGTAATGCCAATTGAGTGTGCTTTGAGCGGCTATTTGTGATCAGCAATTCTTTTTCAGGACTGTAAAAGATATTCACTAACTCGCTTGAAAACGGCACAATGTGGAAAAGTTGCATTTCTGCTTCTAACCGCCACTCTTTTTCATTGCTTGGAGGCACTAAATCAGGACGTTCTTTGGCTTTTTGTTTTAATTCATAAATCTTGGCTGAAAGTAATTCTTTGGTAACTTTCTTAAAAGTGGCTCGTACCGTGAAGAACAAGCCATTTTCAAGCTCTTGCACTTTCTGACCTGTCATTGGATTTTTTACAATTTCAACTTGAGTGTAGCTATCGCCTACATCAATTTCGGCTTCCTCCAAGACTCCTTTGATATTGTCCGTTGGGAACTTAATGCTAAAAATATGGCATTGGCTCATTTGGATAAAATCACTGTTTTTCATTTTTAACTCCTAGTGTGGTTGGTTAATGCTTACGATTTACTGTTAATAACTTTAAATGTACTTTCGGTAGTAGGTCTTGCACTGTACCGACATACACACCACTACGAATAGCATCATCTTGGTTTAAATATTTCTGTGCCTGTATCAGCTGGATAATTGCCTCATTTAACTGGCTGTTAAGTTGTTCTTTTATGGTTTCGGTCATCATTTCCCCCTAAAAGGCTTCTTGTTCATACGTTTGCAAAATTCTGCCCGCTGTTCCGCCCAGTCTCGGTTAGCGGTCGTTTTCGCCGATAATTTTGCAACTTCCCAATGATCTTTAGCTTCTGCATAGTTGCCTTTGCGTTCAGCTTCTGCTGCCTTTTCGGCATAGTGTTTATATCGGTCAAACTTAACCGCTTTAATGTTTGGTGGTTTAGGTTTCATATTTTTCTCCTGTGGTTAAAACACTTTATAAATGCCCTTCTATCTTGTTCCCCTCTTTGAAAAAGAGGGGTTAGGGGAGATTTTTAAAGGGCATTTAAAAGGGCTTTAAACCCCCGCCATATCCAACGAAATCGGCTGATATTTGCCATTTTCATCGCGTTTATAAAAACGGATATAACCTTTGCTACCAATTACCTGCACGCTGTCTGAAATTGCCGTCATTGCTTGATTCCAGCGTGCATCATCAATCTCAACACGGCGTAGGGATAGGATTTTCGCCGTAGATAAATTGCCTTCCTTATCCACCTCAAACGCATTATCAATTAACGCTTTAAGTTCCGGTTTTGCCCCCTCCGACCAATCGTGCAAACACTCATCAATCAAGGCTTTTGCTGCGTGGATTCGTTCGTCAAAACGGATATTTTCTTGCACTGCTAACTGCAACTTATATTCACCATCATAGGTAAATAGTGTGATATTGCCTTTTGCACCGCCGATTTTTACCCCATATTTTTCAGCCGACAGGCTGACAAAAGCCCCTACATCATCAAATACGGATTGCTTAAAATTGCCTAACGCTTTACTTAGCTCTTGTGCTTTACTCACAAATTGACGGACTAATTCATCACGTTCTTTGTCGATTTCTTTTACTAATGCTTCCGGCTTTAAATTACCGTCTGCATCTCGCCAGTAGATTTCATTTTCAATCGTTACTTTGCTCATTGTTTTTTCCTCTCTATTCCAGTCCAACTTTCACGGTGCGGACTGCTTTACCGTTATATTTCACTCGTTTATTGTGAGCGGGAGACGACATAAATCTGATCGTCTTTGCCTCCACTCCCAACCGTTTTGCTAATTCTTCCGCCGTACCGTCAGCCACATTCTCCTCGCCAACATACAGGGCATAAATCATTCGCCGTTTCTTCATTCCTACACCTTCGCAACACGTTCGGACTCCCACACACACTTCACGCCTCGCACTTGCATTTGATAACTGTCATACCGTCTGCCGCCTTTAGTTTTCATTCCAAACAGGCTCGCTAAGCCGTTTTTCACAAAATCCTGCGTTTTGCGGTTATCTCGCAACACAAGGCGAGGTGGGCTTGCCGCCTCAAATTCCACACGCTCAATTTCCAAATCCAACGCCTCGCACTCAAGCGTGGCAATCTCCAACTTCACAAGGCTGTCGTGAATATAAGCGTTTAATGGGTTCATTAACTCGTTTGCGGTTTCGCTAAATACCTTTTTCATATTTGCCCCTAACTAATCAACATCTTGCTATATTGCTCAACTAACTCTTTGCTGATTGGCGTTTGGTTAATCTCGCTAGACCGCACCACGCCACGCATTAACTTGCTTAATCGGCGAGCATTACCGTGGCAGGCTTTAATCAATGGGGCATTAAATTCATTCGTACCTAATGCACTTTCTGCTAACAGTCCTAAATCTTCCTCACTCAACGCATTACCCAAATCGCACGCAAATCCCACTCGGCTATAAAGCTGTGCCAGCTCGTTATTCTTGCCTTTTAAGTTAATCAGCAAGCGTGGCATTCCGGCTAACACAACGCCCACACCAGTTAAATCGTGGATACGGCGGATAAATTCGAGCGAGCGAGTGGAGAGCAATTCAGCCTCATCAATCATCAGTAAACGCTCTGAGCCTTTGAGCTTGCTCACAATGCTGTCGAGCAATTCGTTATTCACCCCTCGTGCATTTGCCCCCACCGTTTCGGCAATCTTGCGGAGCAACACTTTAGGCGTACAACTCGGATCAACCTCAATTAACACCGCCGAGCTGTTTCTGCGTGCGTACTCTTTTAACATCTGCGTTTTGCCTAAACCTGCCGAGCCGTAAATCACATTAATTTCGCCCTCAACGTGAGCAAATGCCATGACTTCCATTCCACGTCTTGCCGCTAAAGTTGGTACAAAAGCGGCGTTATATTTCGCTTCTACCACTTTTGCCTTATCACGCTCAATCAGCTCGTCCACCTTGCGGTCAATATCGCTTACGTTGCCGTTATATTCGCCTTTGAGATACAGGCTCACCGTTGCCACCGACACACCTAAAAGCTGTGCCACCTGTTTTTGCTGATAGCCTTTGCTATCCATTAAGGTTCTAAGTTCTTGGTTTTTCATTTTTAACCTCGTTATAATGTGGTTTTAAAATTGGTTTAAAGTAGGGGAATTGTTATGCCTAACATCACGTTAAAAACGCTTGAACAAAGAGTTAAAGCTCTTGAATATGCAAACCTCGCTGCTAATGATCTGCTGGGAGATTTGTTTCATTTACTATTAAGCAAACAAGTTATTTCTCAGACTGAGCTTGTTGCTTTGCTAGAATCTCAACTTGCTTTGATAACAACTCCCGACGGCGAGCCTGACGTTGTTGTCGAATTCGCTCAATCCAACTTGACTGAGTTACTTGACCGTTTGAAGATGTCTGATTAGGTTTCATTTATTGCTCCTTACCCGTAGGCTCTTTGTTTCTTTTCCCACTCATCCTTATCGGCTTGAGTGAGGAATATTGGTTTGGCTTGTTTAGCTTTCGTGGTTGGTATAAAACTAAACTCCGGTATATGTTCAATGGTTCTGACTGGATTTAATTCCGCTTGGATTTCGTCCACTTGCTCTTGTTTGAGCTTCATTCGGCGGTTTGCACGTTCTCGGCGAGATTTTTCCATAAATGCTTCAGGGAATGCCGCACGTTTATTGCCGTCAAATTGAGCCTCACAAATAAATCTGCCGTCTAAATGGCGTACAATCACGCTTTCCGCATTGTGGATATCAAAGCTGACGGTAACCTTCTCGCCATCAACCTCAATTAACTTCTGGTTAAAGTAGTCATTGTTAAAGAGCGATAACCAACCACGTTGCGCCACACGAATAACTTGAGGGCGGAACATATCCCGAGCTTCAATCGGGGTAATATGCAAGACTTCCACATCTTGTAATAACTGTTGGCGTTTTTTTGCCGGCGTTGTACCGATTTCACGGTGGACGTGTTCGTTGTTGTACCAATCAATCGTTGCTTCAACCGCATCAACAAACTGCTGCCAGCTTGGCAATTTGCCTTTTGCTCGTTTCTGCTTATCGGTCAATGCCGTCTTGCCTTGGCGCAAGGCTTTTTCTAAACTCACCACACCGGTCGAAACTTGGCGAACTGTCTCACGGTCTGCACCTCGTCCGTGATAGGTTTCAAACTGTCGGGCAATGCGTAAGGCGATAGTTTGGTTTACCCGCTCAATAATGCCTCGCCCCTGTGGGTTACCGGGAATACCGGTCTGGTGGTTAATGCCCAATCTTGGCAAAATCCCCGTAATATCGGCATCTAACGTCCAGTTTTTCTCCCCGCCCCCGTTATCAGAGTAGTACACCGCAGGGATACCGTACCGTTCCACGCCATAGCGGATGGCATCAGCGACCGCAATACAGTTTTCCGCTAAACTAACCGACCAACCCACAACAAATCGGCACGCAGCGTCCATAACCATCGTAAGCTCCGGAATAAACGGTCTGCCGTGGTCAGGGTGGGCAACCTTCATCTTCATTGAGTGACCGTCTCCCACCCACACGTCATTGGCTTTTAACACCGACCAATCACGCTTCACATAAGTATTCATCGCCCGAAGCTCTGCACCTGTTTTGCGACCAATCGCTTTAAATAGCTTGCTAAATTTAGCCATCGCTCGGCGTACTTGCGAGATACTCGGCATCATATCCAACCATAACGGCTGGTCTGCGTAGGTTGATTGCCACCGCCATTCAAATTCGTGATAGGCTTCGGCAATGTTGATGCCGTTAGTGTTGCGATACACCGCTAAAAATGCCGGCAACCAATTTAGCTCGGCAATATCAACCGGTTGTCTCACTTGCGGTGCGGTCGCTTTTAACCGTTGCTCGGCATTGTCAGCCTTGCAGTAATCAATTACCCATTGATTTAACGTCCGCACCCCAAGGGTACGTTTGGCATTCTTTTTCGCATTCGCCACTGCCACTAAATCTGCCATTTCTTCCGGTAATTTGCCGGATTTTGCAAGATCACAGAAAAATTCCACCGCTTTAATACGGCTCATTCCGCTATCTTCTAGCGATAACACCTTGGCGATAATTGCCATTCTGGCATCTGCCACCGCCCGTTGTTTGTTGGTTAGGTTGGCTAAATCAACCTCAGCTCGTACCGCCGGTGCTTTAGGTTTACTCCCTACCACCGCCACCGCAAAACGTGAGCGGATTTCGGTTTGGACTTCTTCGGGCATTGAACTAAGCTCGTATTCATTCCCGCCACCTTGACCAACTCTTTTACGAGTTTCCCAAAGTTGTTTTTTAGCTTGATAAATAATTCCTTGCACCGAATTCGGTAAACAGGTTAAACTTAAAAGTAATAATTCTTTGGCTGAGTAGTGCGTTTTTAAGTTGTTTTCACTCATAAAAGCTCCTTAGAGCGTTCTCTCAGCGAATTTTTTAAGGCTACGCTGAGCAAATCGCCCCGCCCAAATTTCTTCAGGCGGTACACCGATTGCATCTGCAATGATTTGTTCGCCTTTTCGCCACGGTCTATCAAGGGCATTCTTTAATGTACTGGCTTGGCTATAACCGTGTTGTAATGAAAGCTGGCGTAACGACCAACCAGCCTTATGTAACGCAGCAATAATGTCGGCTCTATGCCAGTCTTGTGCTGTTTTTTTTGGCTCTGTTAATGTACTCATTAGATAACTCCATTTGTTTAACACGAGAGATAATAAACCTCAAAAGAAACTAAATCAAGCTTAAAAAGTTCTTTTTAAAGTTAATTGATTGCATTTTAATCGTTTCTTTTGAGGCTTTTAATCTAAATTATTGTTTTAATTGTTCTTTTTGGAACTTTAAAAACATTAAAAAAGAAATTAGGATTTTTTAAAGTTATGACTGAGAAGTTTAAAAACAAATCAATGATTGGAAACCGAATTAGAGAGCAAAGAGAAAAGCTCGGTTTAAGTCGAAATGAAATGGCAGATAGGCTTGATGTATCACTATCTGCGCTACAAAACTGGGAAATGAATGAACGAGAGCCTCAGGCTTCAATGATCATTAAGATAGCAGAATTTTTAGGGGTAGCACCTAACTACCTGCTAACAGGCGAACAAAGCCAACCACAAGAAGCAAAAGGCATTGTGGCACGAGCGTTTGAAGCATTAGAAAAAGAACGCACAGAACAGGACGAAGTTGAAATGCTATCAAGCTTTGAAAGCATTGAAGTGTCAGCGGGCTTTGGAAGCTTTAACGTGGGCGTAACCGAACCAGACGGGCAAGTACCTTACGACAGCAACCTTCTACGCAATCTAGGCGTTAAACCGAAGCACTGTGGCGTATTTTGGGCGAATGGCTCATCAATGCTACCCACCATTCATAACGGCGACCAGCTGTTAGTTGATTTCAGTAAGAAAGAAGTTAAAAATAACAAAGTATATTTAGTTCAAAATGGCGACAGCGTATGGGTTAAACGTGTAAAAATAGAATGGGACGGTGTAGAGCTAATTAGCGACAACAAAGAAGAATACCGCCCAATCAGAATATCTGCAGATGAAGCCCAAAACCTGCAAATCATCGGGCAAGTGGTTCATATTGGGCATAGCTTAGTTTAAATTTTTAAAATCATTTTAAAAACTATTTAAAAACCGATTATACCTATGCAAAAAATAGTACAATTTTGCCCATTTTTTTACTATTCCTGCTCATTTTGTTTTTTGCATAGCCCAACCAAACAAAAATGCGGACAGCCTTGATATTCCTAAGCCCTCCGCATTTTTTCACGCCAAAATTTTTTATTTCTATCTATGCAAAAAAGATCAGTACCCCACAGAATTGAACAAGAAATCCTGTCCTACGCCAAATCTCAAGCACCGCACGAAATGTGCGGTTTTTTATTGCGTGATTATATGGACGGCAAGCCTTTTTTCTACCCTTGCCAAAATGTGGCGGGCGATCCTAAAAATTATTTTGAGATTGCCCCTGAAGCACAAATCGAAGCGGAAAAGCTCGGTTGGATTGAAGCGATTGTCCATTCACACCCTAATGGCGAACCGACCTTATCGCTTGCCGATCGGCAAATGATGAGCCAAAGCGATAGCGATTGGATTTTAGTGTGTGATGGCAAATTGCATTTATTCCCCAAAATTCAACCGCTTGTCGGGCGTGAATTTGTCCACGGCGAAACGGATTGCTACACGCTGTTTAGAGATTTCTACTTCCTCGCCGGTGCAGACTTACCTCAATTTGCGCGAAAGGACGACTGGTGGAAAAACGGGCAAGACCTCTATTTAGCCAATATGGAGGCAAACGGCTTCAAGCGGTTAAATTCGGAAGAAACATTGCAAATCGGCGATGTAATTTTAATGCAAGTCGGCGCAGATGTAGCCAATCACGCCGCCATTTATTTGGGCGATCAAACGGTATTACACCACAGCCCACAACGCCTCTCAAAACGGGATTTGTATGACGGCTATTGGCTTAAACATACCCATTCTATCTGGCGGTATATGGAGGCAGAAAAATTAGATTTCCGCCTTCCAATGAAGACATTATAAAAACAAAACCCCGAGCGTTTGCAGCACTCGGGGTTTTTCATATCCACTTAACCACACTAAGAGGACATAAAACACAATGAATTTTAATATAGAGATAGCAAAAATGCTAGAAGTAATTTCAAAAGATGCGACCGCTCGCCGTTTTGCTTACGTGGTTGTTATTTTAAGTTTTATTTTTGGAATGGCGTGGGTGTTGCCTGATTTAATCAATGCCATTCGTGGTTAGCTTAACACTAATAAAAGAGGTAATTATGGGAACACAAAAACTTTCATTCTGCCGTTTTTTAGCCATTTTACTGGTTATTTGTTTTACCGTTTTCTGTTTTACCTTGCCGGAAAGCGGAAATTTTTTCCTAGCATTATTCGGCGGTTAATATGATCAAAGTGAGATTTTACGGCGCCCTTAAACAGTTTGGCGAGAAGTTTGAGCTAGATTGCCAAGACACGGCGGAGGTTTTACGTGCCTTAATGACCCAACTCAAAGGGCTACGCCAAGCCTTGCAAAATGGCTTTTACAAAGTGCGGATTGGCTCGCAGTGCATTGATAGCCGCTATTTAGAGAAAGGCTTGTACTACCGACTTAAAGAAGGAATGACCGTACATATCACGCCCGTCGTCAAAGGGGCTAAGCGTGCTGGAGTGTTTCAGGCGGTGTTAGGCGTGGCATTAGTCGGTGCAGCAATATTGCTTGGACCTGTTGGCGGAGTGATTGGGAAAAGCGCCGCTCTAATGCTAGGCGGTATGGGCGCCTCAATGATGTTAGGCGGTGTTGCTCAAATGCTCACAAAAATGCCCTCTATGGGTGGTGCAGGCAAAGAAGCAGAGAAAAAATCCTCAACTTCCTTTAACAGCTTACAGAATATGGCAGCACAAGGGCAATCAGTCCCCCTTGCCTACGGGCGAATTTTAGTCGGCTCAATGATTATTTCGCAAGGGGTTGAAGTGTTCGATGCGGAAACGGCAGAGGCTTCTCAACAATCAGCGAAATGGATTTATCGAAACGGTAAGAAAGTACAGAAATAAAACAAAACCCCGAACACTGTGAATGTTCGGGGTTTTTATGCCTATTGATTAAATCTGTTGAGAAATTAATTCACGTTGAGAAGCAACGGCTAAAAAATGGCTTCTATCTCGATAAAAATTACTATGTGAGACACGATTGTCAATTCTGTCTAATAGATATTGTGGTAACACAATGTTTACCCGTTGTTTTTTGCCCAAGAATGCAGAAATATCTATATCAACAAGCAACCAGCTATCACAGTGGGAAAAATCCTCTTGTTGTTTGTAGTGGACAAATCCCTTATCTTGAAGAGTACTAATATCAAATTCGTCTTCTACCATCATTTCTAACATTGTGTGAATGGCGTCTTTTACATTAGGGATAATGTCATCAATCGTATCAGCTGCACTAAAGCAACTATATTCATCGGTAAAGAGTGCCGGTACACAAAGTCCAAATGCTTCATTCTCATTCTGTGGGGTTTCTACACCAACGGTAAATAACATAGTTCTCTCCTTTGCTAAGCTCGGCAGAGCTATAAAAGCCCTGCCGATTTTTTGATGGAACGCAAAGTGCCAATAGGTAAATCTTGTTTTGGGTGTGGTACAGGAAATCGTTTTCCTGTAATCGGCGATTGCCATATTTGGTGATCGCCTTTTCCGTGCCTAACAAAGAAACAACCCGATTCTTTTAGTTCCTTGATTAAGTCGCTTGAGTGCATGCATCCTCCTTTGTCTTAATCAAGAATAATTATATACACACAAATACACACAATCAAGTTTTTTTATTTAACAAACCGACCAGCAATGGTCGTTTTTTATTGGAGAAATGCTATGGGCGGAAGTAGCGGCGGTGGCGGTCATACGCCATATGAAGCACCGGAAAGCGGTCGCAGTAAAGAGCGAGTAAAAATTGTTGAGATTTTATCAGAGGGCGAAATTGGCGGTTTGGTCGATGGGTTGAAATCGGTATTCTTAGATAACACACCGGTTCAAGCGGCAGACGGTAGCTACAATTTCTCAAACGTGGAAATGGAAGGGCGACTTGGCACGCAAGACCAAGATGTTATCCCTGAATTTAATGCGGTGGAAAAAGAAGTGGCGGTAGGCGTGGAAGTGAAGAAAACCACCCCGATTACCCGTACCGTAACCGATGCTTCGGTCAATCGTATCCGAATGAAATTGAGCGTTCAGGCACTGTTTGAGCAAAACGATCAGGGCGATACTAACCCGACAACGGTTGATTTAAAAATTACCGTAGGTACGCGCGAAATCCCGTTTACCTTTAATGGCAAGCATAGCAATCCATACTCTCGTGCGATCGAGATTAGCGGTTTGCCTGCCGTGCCGTTTACGATTAAAGTTGAGCGTATTACCGCCGACAGCAAATCGAACCGCTTAGCCAATAAAACGGTATGGGCAAGCTATACCGAGATTATCGACAGCCAATTTGCTTATCCGAATACCGCTTATGCCGGTGTGAAGTTCGACTCGGAGTATTTTAGCGGTATTCCGACCCGAACTTATGAGATTTACGGTATTAAAGTGCGCGTGCCAAGCAATTACGACCCTGTTGCGCGCACTTATTCCGGCTTATGGGACGGCTCGTTCAAAATTGCCTATACCAATAACCCCGCTTGGGTGTTGATGGATATTGTGACCAATAAACGCTACGGCTTGGGCGACCGTTTGGGCGAATTCAGCGTGGACAAATGGGCGTTGTATCAAATCTCGCAGTACTGCGACCAGCAAATTCCAAACGGCTTTGGCGGTGTAGAGCCTCGTTTTACTTGTAACTTATGGATTACAGAACAACGTTCCGCTTATGATGTGTTGTCAGATTTGTGTTCGATTTTCCGTGCGATCCCCGTGTGGAACGGCACTGAACTTACCTTCATTATGGATAGACCGTCCGACCCTGTTTGGACGTACACCAATGCTAACGTTGTCGGTGGCGAATTCTCACGCCAGTATTCCGCAATGAAAGCACGTCATAATGCTATTCAAGTGGAATACAAGGACGCTAGCAATGCCTATACAAACACCATTGAATACGTCTCCGATGATGAAGCCATTCGCAAATTTGGTTTAAATCTCAAAAAAGTGACCGCTTACGGTTGTACTTCTCGTGGGCAAGCCTTTCGCACGGGTAAATGGTTGTTGGAAACCGAACGCTTAGAAACGGAGACGGTTACCTTTACCGTAGGCAGTGAAGGCTTGATGAATATTCCTGGCGATATTATCCGTGTAACGGACAATCATTATGCCGGTGCGAATATTGGCGGTCGTGTGGTGGCAATTAACGGACGAAGCGTAACGCTCGATCGTGAAATTGAAGTGAGCGGTAACAGTTACCTCAGTTTTATCAATGCAAATGCCAAACACAGCAACATTAAAATCAGCTCAGCGACAGGTCGTGTCGTAACTTTGGACAGCGTACCGACCGGCTTAACGGTCAATGGCGTTTGGTCGCTTACTACGTCAAAAATTACCTCACGCCTCTATCGTTGTATGACCATCACCGAAAACAGCGATGAAGGCACTTACACCATTGTGGCACTGCAGCACGAACCGCAAAAAGAGGCGATTGTGGACAACGGGGCAAGTTTTGAGCCGGTTAATACCAGCCTACTCAAAACACCGACCCTCGAAAGTGCCGATGTAACAGGTACCATCAACGGTGGAATGAAAATTACTTGGTCCACTACTTCGGGCGTTGGTACGCTCACGTATGACATTAAAATCCTCAAAGAGGGCAAACTCTACGCCTATCATAAAGCGGTATCCAGCACCGAATTTGCCTTAGAGGATTTACCGGACGGCAATTATACGGTTGTGATCATTGCCAAAAATGCAAGCGGTCAAATTGTTAGCGAAAAAAGCCAAACCTTTATCATTGACCGACCGCCTATTCCGACTAATGTTGAGGTTTCCGGCGGTTTAACGGCGGTGGTTATCTCGTGGGGAATGGTCAATGAGGCGACCTTTACCGAAATTTGGGCAAGCGAAACCAACGATATTCGCACCGCGACACGCATTGCCAAAGTAAACGGTATGATGTACAGCCACGAAGTCGGGGCAAGACAAGTGCGTTATTACTGGGTAAGACATACCCGTGGACAAAACAACGGACCATTTTATCAAGAGCAAGGCTTAAAAGCGGAAACCGGTGCAGATATTGATGAAGAGTTGGCGCTGCTCAATGAGAAGCTTGGTAAGAACATCATTGAAGAAGTCTTCGATGTCGCAATGCCGGCACGTAAATTGGAGATGATCAAAACCGTTGAACGGCTCGAAACTCCAACGGAAAACCTTGGTCATCATCAAATTTACAACGAAGCAGACGGCAAATTGTATGTTTGGGACGGCAACAAATACACCGCAAAAGTGCAAGCGGTCGATTTAGAGGGACAACTTGAAAGCAGTCAATTAGACCAAACACTGATTGAGCAACTAAACCGAGCCGACAGCACGGCAAGCAGTGCCGCACTGGAAGCAGGTAAAGTGAAAAACAGCCTTACTCAAGAAATCACTAACCGTCAAAATGCGATCAATGCTGAGATTGCTAACCGCAATAATGCAATCAAAGCCGAAAGCGCTAATCTCACGAAGAAAATTCAGGACGAAGCAAACGCACGAGGTACGGCAATCAATCAGTTGCAAAATGTTGATGCCCAACAAGCTCAACAAATTACCACGCTAACCGCAAAAGCGGATAACGCTTTATCCGGTATAACCGCAGAGCAAAAAGCCCGAGCAGACGGCGACAAAGCCAATGCGGACAAGATAACAGCTTTAACCTCGAGAGTGGGAAGTGCTGAAAGCAGTATTACAACCTTACAAACAAGTGTTGCGACTGCAAACCGTAGCGTGTCGGAGTTAAGCCAAAATCTCAATGCGAAGATTGATGGGATTAGCGTTGGTGGGCGGAATTTGTTAAGAGACAGCGAGTTCAATTTATATAATAAATGGGGTAAGCCACAGATTGATTTTGCAAAAAATGCAAATCGGCGAACTATCAAAGTAATCTCAACAAGTGATAGAAATCCTGTTGGCATTTGTTCATTTAGTTCCAATTTCACATCTTATTTCCAACAAGGAGAAACTTATACACTCTCATTATTTGCTAGAGGTAATGTGGCATTAGACTATATCTATCTAATGCGTCAAGATGGTAATAATGTCAATTTAGCAAAAATTAATATTACTTCTGAAACAGAGTTCAATTATTACAAACTTACGTTCAAATCCCCATTCACCACGCAACAAGGTTATTTCTTGGTTGGTTTCCGTCATACTAGTTCAGGGCGGTTTGTTGAGTTTCATAGCTTAAAACTCGAAAAAGGCAACGTAGCCACAGACTGGACACCAGCCCCTGAGGATATTGAAAGCTCGGTTAATGCGGTATCAGCTGATTTAACCACCTACAAACAAACCCAAGCAAGTGCGGATTTAGCTCAATCGCAACAGATTACCGGCTTAACAACCCGAATGGCTGGAGCAGAAAGCAATATTACCCGAAATACCACGGCAATCACTACGTTAAATCAATCAACCGCAACCCAGCTCAATACGCTTAACAGCAAAATGAGCAGTGCGGAAAGTAATATCGCTACGATCCAATCAACCAAAGCGAATAAAAGTGAGGTTGCGAGCCTTGTACAAAGTTCGTTGCAGGCAGTTTGGAAGGCAGATGCAAAATCTGCAGTGGATTCACTTTCGATCGGAGCAAGAAACTTACTGATAGATAGCTCTTACATTAAGTATGACAATTACAATCCTGATATGGCAGTAATTAAAAGTGGCTCTTATCAAGGCAGACGATTGCTAAGGCTAAGTATGTTAGGCGGTACAGGTGTAGCTGGCATTGTGCAAGCACAAGCGACTCAGGTCAGTAATATCAGGCAGGGTCAAGAGTACACCCTTAGTCTTAATGTGCAGGGGACAGCTGGCATACGAAAAACAGGGCTCAACTATGTATTTTTAATGCGTGCTGACGGGGATAATCAACGGTTAGCGACAATACCAGTTATAGCTAGTCTATTAAACAGACCTAAGATAACCTTTACTGCGGAATGGACAAGTGAGCGAGCTTATCTTCTTATTGGTGTAAATGGAACTTATGAGAATACAGATTGGTTGGCGTTTCACAGCGTAAAACTTGAAAAAGGCAACGTAGCCACAGACTGGACGCCAGCCCCTGAGGATATTGAAAACTCTGTTAATGCAGTATCAGCCGATCTAACGAGTTACAAGCAAACCCAAGCGAATGTAGACAAAGCGCAAACTGACCAAATCACAGCGCATACGGCAAGATTGGGAAGTGCGGAGGCAAGTTTAACCAGCACAAGCCGCACTGTCGCAACGCTTGATGGTAAGGTGCAAGCACTGCACACTATCCAAGCCGTTGCAATTAGTGGCGGTAAGAAAGCTATTGCCGGCATCTCAATGGGCGCAACCGGAAGCGAAAGCTCCGTCATTGTGATGGCTGATAAGTTTAACGTGGTCAAAAACGCACAAGATGGCAACGTTAAGCCGATGTTTGGCGTGGTTAATAACAAAGTAGCGGTTAATGGCGATTTGATTGCGGACGGCACGATATCTGCTCGAATGATGGCGGCGAACGCTGTACAAGCCGGTACAATTCAGGCAGGAGCGATTAACGCCAACCATTTACAAGCAGGGCAAATTAGTGCTGACAAATTGGCTATTGGGTTAGGGGGAAATCTCCTACAAAATGCTATTTTATCTAATAATGCGCATGGTTGGCATGTTGGTACTAGAAGTAATTCAAGTTTAGTTGTAAATAATACATTTACTGAAAAGAACGGTGTGGCGGATTGGTATCCTAATGACGCTTTAGACAATGAGGTGCGAATTAAAACAACCGTAACAGTTGCAACTGCAACAAATATTGGATGGCTTGATCCACTTCACAGAACTGTATTCTTAAATGCAGGTCAATGGTATATGTTTAGTGTTTACGCTAACCCTTATCGTTTCCAAACAGGAACCATCTTGGTTGAAGAATATAGTGCTGACGGATCAGCTTTTGTGAAAAGTGTAGCAAGTAGTGCAACGCCTATTGTCAATGGCTCAGCACAGAAAACGATTAAAGGAATGAGCAGATATGCGGTTAAATTCCAGTGCCCTGCTAGTGGTTGTGTATCTCTACGTTTTAGATGTAGTGGTACAACGACAGGTGCTAACCCTGATGTCTATGTTGCTCGCCCAATGCTCGAAGAATGTACTGAGTACACCAAAGAACCTAGCCCTTGGCAAAACTCAGGCGTAACAGCGATACACGGTGGCAGTATTGTAACTAACACCATTACCGCCGATAAAATCGGGGCTGGTCAAGTAACCACAGGTCATATGGTGGCAGGGTCGATTGATGGCAAAGTTCTGCGTGCCGGTACGGTAACAGCGGATACCGTAAAGGCAAGCGTCTCTCTCTCATCTCCTAAAATTAGCGGAGGGACGATAACAGGTAATGCGATTAACGGAGGTAGTATCTCTGGTACAACGATCACGGGGACAAATATCAACGGGAATAATATCTCAGGCGGAACTATATCGGGAACAACTGTAAGTGGCTCAACAATCTCAGGCGGTGTAATTAAAGGCACAAGATTTGAAGGTGCGACAGGCAAATTCTCTGGTGAGCTTGAAGTGACTCAATTGATTGGTGGCGGTGTTATTGAGCAAGTTTCCGGAACGTTGAAATACGAGAGTTCGCACAGCGAGTATGTAGGGCAAGAATATGGTGAAAACTCGTCATCTCCTATACGTGAATACTACACAATCTACTCTGCAACAGTCACTATTACTGCAGCAGCTACTGATAGGTATATTACTTTTATTGGTGTTAATGTAGATGCTTTCATTTTACCTAAAAATACGAGCAAAACGATTAAAGTAAGTGGAACGTTTGGGAATAATAGAAAATTAACACCTAAATTCATGGTGCTAAGCTATGCCATTTCAACAGCTAAGACGATTTCGATTTCTTAACAATGTCTATTGCATTTGCCCTTAATCCGCTTATAATGTTACACAAAGTAACACAAAAGGGGGAGTTATGCAATCGACATTAAGACAACAAGGCGGTGCTGCCGTTTTAACCGTGCCTATCGCAATACTTCAGCAGATGGGGTGGCAAATTGGCAACAAAGTTAATTTGGAAACGCAAGGCGAAAGTGTTGTGATTACACCGGCTAAACGCCAAGCGCGCGGACGAAAAACCGTAGCCGAATTATTAGCAGGTATTGACAGCCAAGAAATTGCAACCTTAAACGCCAATGTGAGCGAATTCACACAATCTGAAGCGGTTGGCAAAGAGGTGTGGTAATGCGCATTCCTAAAAAAGGCGAAATTTGGTATGTTGACCCCGACCCAACTAAAGGGCACGAGCTACGCAATCCGCATTACTTTATTGTGATTTCTGATGAGTTGCTTAACAAAGCATTAGGTACAGCAATTTGTTGCCCTATTTCTTCAGGTGGAAATGCTGCACGTTCACAAAATGTAACGGTAGTGCTTGACGGCAATAGCACACAATCCGGTAAAGTAACAGGTGTGATCTTATGCCATCAAGTCCGAGCCTTAGATTTAAAAGAACGGCAAGCGAAATTTGCCACAAAAGCGGAAGATTACTTT
>NZ_ACQL01000064.1 GCF_000175195.1 Actinobacillus minor NM305
GGCAAACTACCACGTCTTTACTTCCCCAACGTAAATTGAGTTAGGAAAAGATATTCGGCAGATTGAGAATATAAATGAGTGTCGAGCACAATCACAACATACTGATGATTGTGATGAGTTAATGTATCATTATAAATAGAGAGCAATATAATTCTTTAATATCTAAAATACATATCGCATTAAATAATGAAGACTTCAAGTCTTCAAAATGGAAACGTAGAACTGCTGAAAGAACTAGTGATAATTATGTTTTGTATATAAGACATCCTAATATTTCAAATTGCATCCTTATCTTGGGCATTATAAGTCCCTATGCTCATAATCGGATTGAAGATGATCAATCTTTAATACAGAAATTAATTGAAATTGCGAATTCTTTTACTAATTTGGATAATGAAGATGAAATCTTAGAATGTGATAATTTCGCTTCATAGATAACTTATATACATTCTTTAAACATAGTAGGTAAAAGGCATAGTAAATTAAGCGCAGTTCGTGTGTCATAAATACAATAATGACACTTTCTATTACCCTACGTTTAAGGTTTAAAATGAAAATGATGGTGAGGTTTTGTGATGAGTCATAGCATTTGTAATAAGTTA
>NZ_ACQL01000063.1 GCF_000175195.1 Actinobacillus minor NM305
AAGCCAACATTCCCGTTGTGGTTGTTTTGCCGTACGTGCCTGAAACGCCAAGCACTCAACGATCTTTAAGAAGATGATCGTGTAGCCATTGCGGTCCGGAAGTATAATTCAGCTGATTATTAAGAACATATTCGACACAAGGATTACCTCGGCTCATCGCATTGCCAATAACAACTAAATCTGGCGCAGGCTGAAGTTGTTCAACATCATAAAATGCAATGCATCCTAGTCGCAATGGCACAAAATCTCAAGAAGATAGCCCTTGTACTATGGGCTTTTTTACGTTTTTTATGGTTCAACCTTTATCAATATGAAGTCATGGTAAAAAATCCACAAAACTGACCGATTGAATGGCTATTCGAAGTGAAATGCAAAAGAAAGAGATAAAACGGCAAAAAATAAATCCACCTTTGACGGAAGGTGTCTGTAAAGGTAGGTTTGTCATCCGTCTGAGACCAGTTTATATAACTGGTCTTTTCTTAGCTACTAGGAAAAACATAACCTAGCTCCATAGAACTAGGTTATGAATGCATGAAGCTATTGTTTTGGTAAATAACGTGTTGGATCGACAGATTTACCTTTGTAACGAATTTCAAAGTGTAATTTGTTACTTGTTGTACCTGTGCTTCCCATAGTTGCGATTTTCTCACCCGCTCTTACGCTATCTTGCTCATCGACTTTAATACTATCGTTGTGAGCATAAGCACTTAGGAAATCATCATTGTGTTTGATAATAATTAAATTACCATAACCTTCCAATGCGTTTCCAGCGTAAACTACTTTACCATCAGCTGCGGCACGAACATCTTGACCTTTGCTTCCTGCAATATCTATTCCTTTGTTTCCACCTTCAGATGGAGAGAAACCTTGAACCACTCGTCCTGCTGTTGGCCATTGCCATTTAAATGACGAAGCAGGTGCTGAAGCCGTATTAGATTTTGAAGAATAGCTTGGCGATGTTGCTTTAACAGTACTTACTGTACCTGCACTTGCAACAACACCTGTACTTGCTGTCTTAGCTGTTTGTGCTGTTCCAACTGAAGCACGAATGCCACTATTTGGTACACTCACTTCTGCATCAGAGCCCGTACTTGCTTTTACTGGCCCAGTCACATTACCATCAGAGGCATAAACTGTACCATTTGCACCTTGCTGATAAGTTACTTTAGGCTGCTCAACCGGAACTGTTACAGTTTCTTCTACAGTAATCGTTTCAGTACCTGATTTACCTGTTTTTAATTTTTGCCCTACCGTTAATTGATAAGGTTCACTCATATTATTTAATGCTGCGATTTCCTTAACATCTTTACCCACAATATAAGCAATTAAGAACATTGTATCGCCTTTACGAACGGTATAAGTTGAGCCATCATAAAACCCTTTTTGAATTTGGCTATATACAGGGGCATTATTAGCATCTCTTGGAATTTCGAAATTTTGATCAACTTTCTTTTGTACCGTTTTGGTTTTCTTCACAACTTTTGTCGTTGTTTTTGGTAGTTCTGGTTGTTCTGTAATAACCGGGTTTGTTACCACAGGCGTACTTGTAGGCATACTACCCGACATAGAGCTTGGCATATTACTTGGTTGAATATCAGCTGATTGCCATCCTCCATTGCTTACTGCGCCAGTTCCTGAAACAGGTTGCATAACACCAGGAGAAAGTTCTGTACTATCAGAAGCATTTACAACGGGTGCGGGAGTATTTGAACTACATGCTGTTAAAACCATTGCAGTAAGAGGTAAAAGTAAAAAATGTTTCTTCATTCGCTATCCTTTCGTATTATTTCATTGTCGAAGGCATTGGCGCTGATTGGATATCAGATTCCCACCCAAAGCTACCTTCACTTGCACCAGAACCATTTACGGGTTGCATAACGCCTGGCGATAATTCATTAACATCTGTTTTAGGTTGTTCTGATGAACTACAAGCGGTTAAAAAAACGCTTGATAAAACAAATAAGCTCACAATTTTTTTCATCACTATAATTCCTTATCGTACTCGAAGCGATTGCCCCACTTTTAATTTTGTTGTGGTACTCATGTTATTTAAACTTGCAATCTGACTTGGCGATGTGCCGGATAAGAATGAAATTAAATAAAGTGTATCTTTTGCACCCACTGTATAAGTGCTGTCTGTATAACAACCTTTTGTCATTTGTGTATATACCGGCGTACCTGATGTATCTCTAATCACTTGGCAATTCCCAACACTCTCTGTTGAGTTACTGTAACTTGAATTTGCTGAAGTATTATAGCTTGGTGTTGTAGAAGCACCGTAAGTCGGCTGAGAAACCGGTTGATTCATGGAGCTAGGCATCGCTGTTGGTTGAATATCAGCAGGCTGCCATGTTCCTGAAGTATTTGCAGTATTTACTGCATCAGATGTTTCGACTTCGGAAGAAGTCGTTGAGTTACACCCTGCTAAAGTAAAAGCAACAACAAGCGGTAATAAAAAGAATGATTTTTTCATATTAAGAATCCTGAATAAATTTATTTAGTTAATTCATAAATCGCATAGGCAACAACCGCTAAAATAATTGTTCCCCAGCCAATCAATTCAATAGAACGGCGGATTTTTTCAGCATATTTTTCACCACCCCACGCCGAAAGTTTCGCCACCAAAATAAAACGGGCAAAGCGGGAAATCGCAGCGGTAAGTACAAAAGGTAAGAATGCCATTTGCATTACACCGGCACAAATCGTAAAGACTTTATAAGGAATTGGAGAAAACCCTGCTAAAAAGACAACTGCCACGCCCCACGTTTCAAACCACGATTTTGCTTTGTCAAAGTTTGCTTGCATTCCCCAATCGGCAATGAAACCCTGAACCCAATCAAAGGCATATAGCCCCACGAAATAGCCAATTATGCCACCTAACACAGACGCAACCGTAGTATAAATCGCATATTTTGTCGCATTTTGAGGTTTAGACATCGACATTGGGAT
The DNA here is from genome assembly GCF_000175195.1 of Actinobacillus minor NM305. Classification (GTDB taxonomy): domain Bacteria; phylum Pseudomonadota; class Gammaproteobacteria; order Enterobacterales; family Pasteurellaceae; genus Haemophilus_A; species Haemophilus_A minor. The sequence continues at coordinate 2,950 of NZ_ACQL01000063.1, forward strand.
TAACATCACATCCGGCGGAATTGGAAAGAAAATCGCTTCAATAAAGCTCACAAAACTTAGCCAAAACGAAGCATAACGGTGCTTTGACCACGCCATTGTTTTGTCATAAATTGTACCAAATAATTGCATAAAATTTTTGCCTTTCTTAAATAATTTCTTGTAAATCGGTTAGCGAACGATGAGCGGTCATATCTGCCTGAATAGGCGTAATCGATACATAATCGTGATTAATTGCATAAAAATCGGTGCCTTCGCTTTCATCAATCGCCACACCATTTGCCCCAAGCCAATAAATGACACCATTGCGAGGATCTTGGCTTTTCACAATTTCTGCCGCCTGAGAACGCTTACCTTGACGGGTAATCATAACGCCTTTCAACTGTTCATAAGGCAAATCCGGCACGTTGATATTTAAAATTTCGCGAGGATTAATCAAATCTTTGTGTAATTTAGGTAAAAGCGATAAAACCACTTTTGCAGCTGTTTCAAAATGATTATTGCCAAATAAATGCCCGTGATGCTTATCATCGCCCTTTCTACCAACCAAAGAGACGGCTAAACAAGGTAAAGGAAGATGACGACCTTCCAATGCAGCTGCAACTGTACCGGAATAGACAATATCATCGCCCAAATTTGCACCGTGGTTAATCCCTGAAATGACTAAATCGAAATCATTAGGGAAAAGCCCATTAAGCGCTAAATGAACACAATCTGCCGGTGTACCGGCAATTACCGTATAATTAAATTCATCAAATTGATGAACACGCAACGGCTCAGTCAGCGTCAAACAACTTGACGCTGCAGAACGATTACGATCCGGTGCAATCACGGTAACGCGATGCCCTGCTTCACGCAAAGTTGCTGCCAATGTTTTGATGCCTAGGGCATTAATGCCATCATCATTACTAATTAAAATGTTCATATTATCCTTTTATGCATCTTCCGTGCATTGAATTAACTCTCGCACAAGCCCTGTGGCATAGCTACCTGCCTCTAAGAAGAACATTAAACGCAAACCTTCCGGTTCAAATGCCCAACTAAATTGTTGAGGTTTGCATAACATCGCTCGGCGAGCCTGCCCAACACGTTCTTTTTTCATCAAGGCAATTAAATTCGCGTGCTGTTCAATAATCTGTTTTTCAGCCTCATTAGCGACTAAATCTAATGAATGTTCGCCCACTAACGGCGCCGTTAAAAGTACATCGCCTGATATTAATCGACTTTGAGAACTGTCTAACTCATCAGATTTAACTTCAAAAAAGCTATGAGAACCTGAAAGTTGCAAATAATCGCCGACTTGGACTTGCTGAATAAGATCATCTTTAATACGTTGCGAGACAATTAAATTAAAAATTTCGCTCCGTGCCGCAGAAAGATAAAAACTACGTTTTTTGCGATCTTTAACCTGAATTTCGCCGTTTGCCCAACGTAAAGCTTGGGTAAGATTATGACCATCACGCCCAAAGCGTTGTTCCGTAAAATAATTAGGAAATCCGACCGCTTGTAATTTTGTTAAACGTTGTGTCAGTTCCTCACTTTCTACTACATCACGAAGCAAAAGCTCAAAATGGTTCCCCAAAAGCGAGCCCACTCGAATTTTGCGGTTATGGCGAGTGACCTCCAGAACTTCAACGCCTTCACATTCAAACTGGCTAAAATCCGGTGTTTCTTTACCGGCAAGATGTAAACAAAACCATTGTTCGGTAATGGCGTGGCGATCTTTCAACCCCGCATAACTCATTTCTCGGTCAGAAATACCGGCAAATTTTGCTAATTTTTCGCCAACAAAAAGTGTATTCGCATTAGTCTTTCGAATTTTGACAGCAACGAATTCCCCTTCGCCCGTAAGCGGATAGCCTAATTCCTCTTTTACAATAAAATCTGCAAATTCTGCTTTTAATCTGCCCGCTTGTTCTGGTGCGCCGAAAAGGTAACTTAATTTCATCATATTTTCTTAAAAAAACAAAAGTTCTATTTTACCAGTTATGCGTTAATTTTAAACGGCAAAATTAGGCTTTTACGCTTTATTACAATAAAAATTTATTCAGGCATAAAAAACAACCGCCTGTTATTCACAAGCGGTTGTTTTTTAATAGAAATTTGCGAATTACACGTTAAAGCGGAAATGCATTACATCGCCATCTTGAACGATATACTCTTTTCCTTCTAAACGCCATTTGCCTGCTTCTTTGGCACCGTTCTCACCTTTGAATTGAATAAAATCTTCATAGGCAATCACTTCCGCACGGATAAAGCCACGCTCAAAGTCGGTATGAATAACCGCCGCCGCTTTTGGTGCTGTTGCGCCAATAGACACCGTCCAAGCACGTACTTCTTTCACGCCTGCGGTGAAGTAAGTTTGTAAGTTCAATAGCTTATAACCTGCACGGATTACACGGTTTAGACCTGGTTCTTCAATGCCTAAATCTTGTAAGAACTCGATTTTCTCATCATCGTCAAGCTCAGCAATTTCCGCTTCAATCGCTGCACAAACAGGCACAACGACCGCATTTTCTTTTGCCGCAATTTCACGCACTTGGTCTAAATAAGGATTGTTTTCAAAGCCATCTTCATTCACGTTGGCAATGTACATTGTTGGTTTCAAAGTTAAGAAGTTATAACCTTTGATGGCGTGAAGTTCATCTTTATCCAACGCAACAGAACGGATCATACCGCCATGTTCTAAGGTCGGTAGGATTTTTTCCATAATGGAAAGCTCAAATTTAGCGTCTTTGTCGCCGCCTTTAGCACGTTTTTGTAAACGTTGGATAGCACGTTCACAGCTATCTAAATCCGCTAGGGCTAATTCCGTATTGATCACTTCAATATCATCAAGTGGACTGATTTTGCCTGCAACGTGAACAATATCATCGTTCTCAAAACAGCGGACAACGTGACCAATCGCATCAGTTTCACGGATATTCGCTAAGAATTTATTGCCTAAACCTTCGCCTTTACTTGCCCCAGCCACTAAGCCTGCAATATCCACAAATTCCATCGTAGTTGGCAATACACGTTCTGGCTTAACGATTTCCGCCAACGCATCTAAACGAGGGTCTGGCATAGGCACAACACCTGTATTTGGTTCAATGGTACAGAACGGATAGTTTGCCGCTTCGATACCAGCTTTAGTTAATGCATTAAAGAGAGTTGATTTACCCACATTTGGTAAACCGACAATACCACACTTAAATCCCATTTTATTTTCCTATTATGTTGGGACACATAACCTGTGTCCGAAAAAACAGATATGGACACACGCAGTGTGTCCTACCATCATTATTCAATCAATTTTACGCTTTAAAAGCATTCAAGCGATTAGTCGCTTTAACAATCCCTTCTTTGAACAGCAGTTCCACACAACGGCTGGCTTCATCAACCGCAGCATTAATTAAAGGCTGATCCGTTGAGGAAGGTTTTCCTAACACATAACTTGCCACTAAGTCTTTATGCCCTGGATGCCCAATTCCGATACGCACACGGTAGAAATTATTGCTATTACCAAGCGCAGCAATAATGTCTTTTAAACCGTTGTGTCCGCCATGTCCGCCACCTTGCTTGATTTTAGCAACACCTGGGGGAAGATCTAATTCATCGTGAGCGACTAAAATTTCTTCAGGCTTAATACGATAGAAATTCGCTAATGCGCCAACAGCCTTACCACTTAAATTCATAAACGTGGTTGGCACAAGCAAACGAACTTCGCCTTGTGGCGTGTTAATTTTGGCGACTTTACCAAAATATTTTGCCTCGTCTTTTAACGTAGCATTAAACATTCGAGCGAGTTCGTTCACTAGCCATTCGCCAGCGTTATGGCGAGTTTCTTCATATTTTGCGCCGGGGTTGGCAAGCCCGACAATCAATTTAATTTGCGACATAGTTTTCGTCTAATAAACAAAAGGCGATATTGTAGGCAATTTATGCCAATTTCTCAAGGTAAAACGCTAAGGGGAGAGTTTTTCTTTAAACCAATTTCCATTTTCTAGCCGATAGCAGATCCTGTCATGTAAACGACTTGGTCTGCCTTGCCAAAATTCAATGCGCTCAGGTTTAACAAGATAGCCTCCCCAATGTGGCGGTCTTGGTACATTAAGTGGGTACTTCGCCGCCATCAACGCAGCTTTAGCAACTAATGCGGTATTACTGCTCAATACTTGGCTTTGATCACTTGCCCACGCGCCAATTTTGCTGGTATAAGGTCGAGTTGCAAAATATTCATCGGAAGCTTGTGCCGAAATTTTTTCGATTACCCCTTCAATTCTGACAGAACGTTCAAACTCAGCCCAAAAGAACGTTAAGGCAACATAAGGATTTTGTGCTATGGCTTGCCCTTTACGGCTTTGGTAATTGGTAAAAAAGATAAAGCCTTGTTCATTGACTTCTTTCAATAGCACCATACGACTTGTCGGGCGATTATCTTGTACTGTAGCAAGGTTCATCGCTGTCGGTTCATTCACTTTTGCTTCAATTGCTTCGGCTAGCCATTTTTGAAATTGAGTAAGGGGATTATCATCACATTGACTTTCTGACAATGTTCTTTGATGATAATCTTCTCGAATATTGTGTAAGTCCATTCTATTCCCAGTAAACAAACTATAATGCGTTCATTATCGTAAATGCAACTTCTCTGCGCTCTTTGATTAAACGCTTTCTTTTCCAAATATGCATAATTCTTCTGTTTTTATTTGTTGTCAGGCTTCTTCTCTGCTTCAGTCTCACTTTGCACTTCATGCTCTGTTTTCTCCGATATCGTATTATTTATACTATTTTCTTGTTGTTCCATCCCTTCATCGATTTTCTGCTCTGCTTGGATTTTTTGTTCTTCTACACGTTGGTGATTGATGATGCTACTGTAATATTTGCGTATATTTTCAACATAGTTATAAGCTTCAAATCCTCGAGCATAGCCATATTTTAATCCACTATAATGGCGTTTTTCTGATAGAAGCGGTAGATTTTTCTTCACATCGAACCAATTATCCGGATCACCACCAAGTTGTTTTGTTAATCGCCTGACATCAAGTAAATGCCCTAATCCCATATTATAAGCTGCTAATCCATACCAAATTCTATCCTCTTTAGGAATGGTTGTTGGTAATTGCTCAATAAGCATATTCAAATACTCTGCTCCGCCTTTTATACTCTGTTCTGCGTTCGTTCTATCTGTAACATGCATACGATCAGCGGTATCACGAGTAAGCATCATGATTCCTCGAACACCTGTTGGGGAAATAGCATTTGGATCCCAATGGGATTCTTGGTAAGCAATTGCGGCTAACATTTGCCATTCTAATTCACCTCTATATTTTTCAAATAAAGGTTGATATTTAGGCAAAATATTCTTAATAGCCTTAAGATAACTGACTATATCTACATAATTAAAACGACTTAAATGATTAAAATATTTTTCTTCAATACGAGCTAATAACCCTGTTTCATTTGCATTATCCATAAATTCTAAAACTGCGGCTTGTAATTCACTAAAAGAACTATGTGGTAAATACCAAACAACAGGCATTTCATCGATTAAATCAAATCCAACCGCAATATTCGGACTAATATGCTGTGCTGCAGAAATATCTACCGACACGGCAATCGTATAAGATAGCTTTCCATCAGCCACCTGTAATAACAACTCTTCTTGCGTATATTTATCCGTTGTTTTCCAATTTAGTGTTGGATTAACCTCTTTCAGTTTCTCTAAAATAGGGATCACAGCAGAACCAGATGGTACGATGAGTTCTCCTTGAAGATCCCCTAACTTATAAGGTCTTGTATTCCCTTTTTTATAAACAACTTGCCAAGAAGCAGAATAATAACTCGCGCCTATTTGAAACTGCTCCCCTCGTTCTGGTTGATACAACAAACCCGCAGCGGCAATATCAATTTGATTTTCTTGTAAAGCCTTAAATAGCTGATCGCTATTATCAAAAGATTCTACGGCTAGCGAAACACCTAGATAATCAGCGAAAGCTTTTGATAGCTCATATTCTATGCCTGATGTGCCTTCTGTATTAACGAAATAGGATAACGGATGATTAATCATTCCCACTTTCAGCTGTTTCTGATGCTGAATATGTGTATAACGATTTTCTTCAGCCTGCATTAATTTTTGCCATGGAAATACCATATCCCATGCCCATAGCAGTAAAGTAATCGCTCCAACAAGACGGAGTAATAATCCTTTCAAAATAACCTCATTATATTTTCTGAATTCATTATCAGTCTATCTTAAAGCATTTCAATTTCAAATAAAAAAAGCTGGTAAAGATTAGAAAGTAATCATTACCAACTCTTTTATATTGCCTTAGAATGACTTTACGTTACTCTTTGATGTGTGCATGACCAACACGTTCTAAACGATTTTCATGGTCTATTCTTAACAAAATGGCAATCGCAATAGACATAATCACTAAGCTTGAACCACCATAACTGACTAACGGAAAGGTCAAACCTTTTGTTGGTAACAAACCCGATGCAACACCTAAATTAACAAAGCCTTGTAAGAAGATCCACATCGCTATCCCAAATGCAAAAAAGCCCTTAAAGCGTTCTTCCATAATCAATGACTCTCGGCTAATTTTCAACGCTCGAAGTGAAAGTAAAACCAATAAGGTAATCACAAAGAGAATACCAACAAAGCCAAACTCTTCACCAATTACTGCCATAACAAAGTCGGTATGCGCTTCAGGTAAATATTCTAATTTTTGAATGGAATTTCCTAAGCCTTGCCCCCAAAACTCGCCTTGCCCAAATGCCATTTGAGAGTTTGAAAGTTGGAAACCACTACCATAAGCATCTGCAAATGGATCCATAAAGGAGGTCATACGCTTTAAACGATATTCGGACATTAAGACCAAAGCAGCAAAGCCTATAATAGCGCCTGCACCTAAAACCAGAAATTGCATGAGCTTAGCGCCCATCACAAATAACATCGCGAATGTCAGTACAAATAATACAAAAGAGCTCCCCATATCCGGCTGCTGTAATAATAACCCACCAAAAATAAGCAAAATCAGTAGTGGACGGAAAAAGCTCCACGATTGTGTACGCATTTCATCAAATTTACGTACGTAAAAGCTAGAAAAGTAGCAAATAATCGCTAATTTAGCTAACTCTGCAGGCTGGAAATTCATGACACCAAAAGGAATCCAACGTTTTGAACCATTAACCTCTTTTCCGATAATCAGTACAGCAACTAAACAAGCTACCGCAAAGAAAAATAAAAGAATGTTATATTTTTCCCATTTTTCCATCGGAATTTGCACAAAGAAGAGGCAAGCACAAATGGAAGTAATCACATAAAAGCCGTCTTTAATCGCAAATTCAAAAGGTGCGTTATTTAAGCGGGTACTCACGGGAATGGAGGCTGAAGTTACCATCACGAATCCAACAGTTAATAATCCTAAAAACAGCCAAATGAGAGCACGATCATAAAGGGCATTATTAGGCGTAATACTTACCCAATTATCCCATTCTGTTTTTATTTTTTCCCACATTAAACCGCTTCTCCTCGAGCTAATGCCATAAAGATATTGCCACGCTCTTCAAAGTTTTTGAATTGATCTAAGCTTGCACAAGCCGGTGATAACAACACCATATCGCCTGTTTTTAATTGCGGACGAATTTGCTCTACGGCTTCTTGCATGGTAGCAACCAATACGCTTTGGGTAGATAATTTTGCCAGTTGTTCGCCATCTTGCCCAAAACAATAGCAAACGATATTGGATTTATTGACTAAAGGAACTAACTCTGAAAAATCGGCCGCTTTGCCATCGCCACCTAAAAGTAAATAAAGTGTACCGGCGACTTCTAAACCATTTAAAGCTGCCACTGTACTTCCAACATTCGTTGCTTTCGAGTCATTAACCCAACGCACGCCATCATTGGTGGCAACAGCTTGGAAACGGTGCGGTAAACCACCATAAATTTGTAAGGCTTTTACAATGCCTTCTCGAGGAATACCTGCAGCTTCGGCTAATGCCATTGCTGCTAATGCATTCATTTCGTTATGGCGACCACGAATTAACATCTGTTTTATACCGATAACCGCATCATCATAAGCATATAATGTGTCGTTCTTTTTCGAATATTCTGCATTTTGCTCTGCAAAACGAATTAATTTTTCGACCGCTTGTGTTGGATAAGTTAGCGGATCTTCACCATTTACAATAATATTTTCCGCATTTTGATAGATACGCAATTTTGCTGCACGATATTCTTCAACGGAGTTATTGTAACGATCCATATGATCTTCACTGATATTTAAAATGGTTGCCGCTTTCGCTTTTAAAGAATAGGTCGTTTCCAGCTGGAAGCTTGATAATTCCAACACATAAAGTTCGTAATCGCTTTTCAATAAGCTCAAGGCAGGCACGCCGATGTTACCGCCCATACCGACTTTGATACCTGCTTGTTTTGCCATTTCTGTTGTCAAAGTCGTTACCGTACTTTTACCATTTGCCCCCGTAATCGCAATAATCGGCGCTTTTGCTTCACGGCAGAACAACTCAATATCGCCAACCACTTCCACGCCAGCTTGAATAGCTTGCTGAATTTCTGGCGTTGCTAAGGCTAGCCCTGGGCTAATCACAATTAAATCGGAGCTTAATAGCCATTCAAGGTTTAAACCACCCGTATGCAGTGGAATGTTCTTCGATAATTTGTCTGCACCAGCAGGATTTGATCGAGTATCAATCACTCGCACTTGAGCCTGTTTGTCCGCAAAAAATTCGACACAAGATAAGCCTGTTGTGCCTAAGCCGATAATCGTAATGGTTTTGCCTTGATATTGATTTTGCATTTTGTTGTTCTCTTATGTGTAGGGTGGGTCTTGACCCACCATCGAATAGAGCCTTATCAGCGGTGGGTCAAGACCCACCCTACCCCGAATTAACGTAACTTCAACGTTACCAATCCAATTAATACCAACATTAAGGTAATGATCCAGAAACGCACGATAACGCGTGGTTCTGGCCAGCCTTTAAGTTCAAAATGGTGGTGGATCGGTGCCATACGGAAAATACGTTTTTGGCGAAGTTTATAGGAGCCGACCTGTAAAATAACAGATAAAGCTTCAACCACAAAAACACCGCCCATAATCACTAATAACAATTCTTGGCGAACTAACACAGCAATAGTTCCTAATGCGCCACCTAAAGAAAGTGAACCCACATCCCCCATAAAAACCTGTGCCGGGTAGGTGTTATACCATAAGAAACCTAAACCTGCGCCAACAATTGCGGTACAAAGGATCACAAGCTCGCCGGCATTGGCAATAAAAGGAATATGTAAGTATTGTGCAAAATTATAGTTACCCGTTGCCCAAGCAATAAGTGCAAAAGCGCTTGCCACCATAATGGTTGGTACAATCGCTAAACCGTCTAAACCATCGGTTAAATTGACGGCGTTACTGGTTCCTACAATAACAAAATAAGAAAGTACAATAAAGAAAACGCCAAGCTGTGGCATAAACTCTTTAAAGAATGGCACAACAAGTTGCGTTGCGGCTGTATCTTTCCCCACAGCATAAATACCAAATACGGCAACTAATGCAATCACTGATAGCCAGAAATATTTCCAACGAGCAATTAAGCCATCTGTATTTTTACGTTTAATCTTCCAATAGTCATCCACAAAGCCCACTACACCATAGCCAAATAGCACAAAAAGCACGAACCAGACATAGCTATTACGTAAATCTGCCCAAAGTAAGGTACTAATGCCGATTGAGGCTAAGATCATCACACCGCCCATCGTTGGTGTACCACGCTTTTTAAAATGGCTTTCCGGGCCATCATTACGGACTTCTTGTCCAAATTTTAACAGTTGTAAACGGCGAATAACTTCTGGCCCAATCCATAAACCTATTCCCATTGCGGTTAATAACGCCATAATAGAACGGAAAGTAATGTACGACACCACGTTAAACACGGTGTTGTATTGCACCAGATATTCAGCAAGCCAAACTAACATAAGCTAATCCTTAAAAAGAAACATCAAAAGAACGACATAAGGAAGCAATTACGTCTTCCATTTTTTGGCTACGAGAGCCTTTTGCTAATAATACAAGCGGTTGATTTTGTTCGATTTTTTGCAAAATGATCGGGAGCAAAAACGCCGCCATTGCGGTTTTATCATTAAAGTGGTGAGCTGAATTACCGCTAATCACCTCACTCTCTTTGCCGAAGCTGACCACTAAATCTAACTTCGCCTGTTTAACGAAATCGGCAACTTCTTGGTGACAAGCTGGGCTGTCTTTACCAAGTTCCGCCATATCGCCCACCACAAAAATGCGGAAAGCTGGATACTGTTTTAATACTGATACCGCAGATTTCATTGAGTCCACGTTTGCATTATAACTGTCATCAATAAACAGCACATTCTCTTTAATTTCAATCGGATACAAACGCCCTTTAACCGCTGAACGCTGTTCCAATCCAGCTTTAACCGCAGTTAAATCTGCCCCGACTGCCATTGCGAGTGCTGTTGCCGCTAACGCATTACTCACATTATGTTCGCCTAAATAAGGCAAGTTGATCTCAATTTCACCCTGTGGCGTATGTAAGGTAAAGCGTGAACCATTGAGGTGTAACTCAACATTTTCCGCCCAGAAATCTGCATAGCTGTCTTTATCTTCGCCGGTGTAGCAGAACGACTGTAACTCGTGATCGCCAATCTCTTTCTGCCATTCAGGGTAGTAATGAGCTAAATTCACAATCGCCTTACCGCCAGCCTTCAAGCCACGATAAATTTCACCTTTAGCTTGAGCCACACCTGCCAACGAGCCAAATCCTTCAAGATGAGCGGATGCCACGTTATTCACTAAACAGGCATCAGGTTGTGCAATTTCGGTGGTATAAGCAATTTCGCCGATGTGGTTCGCCCCCAGCTCAACCACGGCAAATTTATGCTCAGGGGTTAAACGTAATAGGGTCAATGGCACACCTAAGTCATTGTTTAAATTACCAAAGGTATAAAGCACTTGATCTTCACAAGCGGTCACTTTTTGCAAAATTTTTGCAGTCATCTCTTTGACGGTGGTTTTGCCTGAAGAGCCCGTCATTGCCACAGTTTTTGGGTTAATTTCCGCTTTCAGCCATTTCGCCAACTGCCCCAATGCCAAGCGAGTATCTTCCACAATAATTTGCGGTACATTTACCGCCAATTCACGCTCAACGACTAAGGCAACACAGCCTTGTTCAATCGCTTTTTCCACATAATCGTGAGCATCAAATTTTTCGCCTTTTAATGCAAAAAATAAGCCTTTTTCGACCGCTTGACGGGTATCTGTACTGATGTTTTCAACAATAATCTCACCACTACCAAGTAGTTTAGCGTTTAGAGTTTGGGCGAGTTGTTGAGTTGTTTGTTTTATCATTTATTATCCTTATATTTACCCAACCATACTAGATATGGTTCGGTAGAAATTAAATGCATAGTTCATGCCGTAGGTCATTACCATCATAATAGCGACAATATTAATGACAAAAAAGAACATGACGACTTTAGCATTCCCTTCTTGCCACAGTAGTTTCACCGTTTGCCAAAAATTAAGCGGTGTCTTTACTTCAATATTTTGCAACTCTTGCAAGGCTTTTAATGCTTTCTTGGCAAATGAAACTATATTAACCGCCATCGCACTCGCAGCAATAAAAAGAGAGCCTAAAGAAAAAAGTATCATACCTATTTTCTCAAGAGACCAATTTGCACTCCCCAATTCAGGCAATCCGAAAAAGGCTAAAGAAAGAAAAAGTACCGTTGGTGTAAGATTTCTTAAAAAACCTAAATAATCATCACCTAATTTAAAAATAAAGGCAGTAATCGTAATTCTTTGTTTATTCATCGATCCCTAGCCAAGAGATTTTTTCGCCCACTCTTGATCCGAAAAGTGATATTTCTTCGTGCCGATAATTTGGTAATCTTCGTGTCCTTTACCGGCAATCAAAATCACATCTTTCGGCTCGGCTTGGGCAATTGCTTGTTCAATCGCATATTGACGAATATGCATAGACTGCACCGCTTTTGGCTTGCGGAAACCTTTCATAATATCGTTAAAAATCACATCAGGATCTTCGGTGCGTGGGTTGTCATCAGTTACAATCACTCTGTCCGCTAACTGTTCGGCAATGCGTGCCATTAATGGGCGTTTGCCTGTATCACGATCGCCACCGCAACCAAAGACACACCACAATTCACCTTCACAATGCAAACGTGCGGCATCTAAGGCTTTTTCTAAGGCATCAGGGGTATGGGCATAATCAACAATCACCATCGGGCTTTCTTCAGGATTTTCTTCGCTGATTAAACATTCCATACGTCCGCATACACCGTTTAACAGCGGTGCAGTTTCGATTAATTTTTGCAAATCGTAGTCCAAAGCCAATAAACCAGCGAAAGCGGTTAATAAGTTGCTGACATTAAAGGCCCCGATTAAACGGCTTTTGAGTTCGCCGTTGCCCCAGCTACTTTCAAATTCAATGGTTGCACCTTGTAAGGTAAATTGTACCGCTTTGGCTTTGACCCAACGGGTTTGTTGTGGTTGGAATTGGCTGTCGGTGCTGACGGCGACGGCTTCAGGCAATTTTGCCAACCATTCACGCCCGATTTCATCATCAGCGTTGATCACCTGTTGTTTTGATGAAAGCTCGCCAAATAAGCGGAACTTCGCTTGGGCGTACTCCTCCATTGTGTTGTGATAATCAAGGTGATCACGGCTTAAGTTAGTGAAAATCGCCAAGTCGAAGTCTAATGCTTCAGCACGATACTGAGCCAAGCCGTGAGAAGAGACTTCCATTGCACAGAAGTCTGCCCCCAATTCAACAAAGTCCGCAAGGTTGCGTTGAATTTCAACGGCAGAACCTGTGGTGTTTACCGCTTCTTGTACTTGCCCGTATAGCCCGTTGCCGATAGTTCCCATCACCGCTGATTTACCGCCAAGCAAGTTTCGCCACTGAGCAAAAAGCTGTGCCGTAGTGGTTTTGCCGTTGGTACCTGTAATGCCGACAAGGGTTAATTTTTCTGACGGATTGCCATAGAACGCACCTGCAATCGCTGAAAGTTGTTTTGGTAAATTCGGCACTTCCAGCACACAAGCGGTCGAATTTGCAAATTTTTCTGCCAATCTTACCGCTTGCACATCGTCATCTGCTTCGGCTAAAACTAAATCAGCTCCTTGTTCAATCGCTTTTTCAATAAACTGACGACCATCGACTTGGTGTCCTTTTAAGGCAACAAACAGATCGCCCTTTTCAACTTGGCGGCTATCTAAGGTCATTTTGTTTAAGGTTTTTAATTCTGCCCAGCTTTCAAGTGCTGGGAAAAATGAAAGTAAACGTTTCATACTATAATCACTTAATGAGTTTCTGAAAGATTATCCGGTTTAATGTTATACGCTTTTAGTGCATAGCCCATAATACTGGAGAATAATGGCGCAGATACTGCACCACCGTAATAATTGCCTGCTTTAGGTTCGTTGATCAACACCACTAACGCAAAGCGTGGATTACTTGCAGGTGCAATACCTGCGGTGTAAGCGAAATATTTTTTAACGTATTGCCCTTTTTCCAACTTACGGGCTGTACCTGTTTTTACCGCCACACGGTAGCCATCAACCATTGCTCGTTGTCCGCCTTCGCCTTTTTGCGCAACGCTTTCCATCATCTTCACGACATCGCGCGTTATCTTTTCCGGTAATACTCGATCGCCTAACACAGGCGGATCGACTTTTGTAATAGAAAGAGGGCGATAAACCCCAAAGCTCCCTAAAGTTGCATAAGCGCGAGCTAATTGCAATGGTGTTACATTTAAACCATAACCATATGCCATCGTTGCACGTTCAATATCCGCCCAACGTTTACGATCCCCGTTTGTACCACGCTGCTCGCCAAGCCCTAGCCCTGTATCTTTACCAAAGCCTACTTTGCTGTAAGTATCAACTAACGCTGTACTTGGCATTCTCAGTGCTAAGCGGCTTACCCCCACGTTACTGGATTTTTGTAAAATCCCGGTAAGCGAAAGACTTTCTCGAGGTGAAACGTCTTTAATGGTGTGACCATTAACCGTAAAAGGTCGTGTATTAATAATTTCATCACGGTAAGTTGCCCCATTTTGTAATGCAGTGAGTACAACTAAAGGTTTTACCGTAGAACCTGGTTCGAAAGTATCGGTAATCGCACGATTTCGCATTAACTCAGGCTTAAATGTATCCCGCTTATTAGGATTAAACGAGGGTGCATTTGCCATTGCAAGCACTTCACCGGTAGTGACATCAACTAAAACAGCCGTACCCGATTCCGCATCATTTTCTTTTACCGCTTTCTTAATTTCACTATACACCATGGACTGTAGCTCTTCATCAATGCTCAGTACAACATCTTGTGGATCGTATTGTTTTTCATCACGTATATTTTCGATAACATTACCACGAGCATCTTTACGGATGACTTGCTTACCACTTTTACCAATCAATAATGAGTCAAAGCTACGTTCAAGCCCTTCTGCACCATGTTGATCGTCAATATCTGTAAAACCAATCAATTGTGAAGCTTCTTCAGCAAGCGGATAAACACGGCGAGATTCCGCTCTAACCACAATCGCTTCTAATTTCAGTTCTTTAGCATAATTTGCAATGCTTTCGCTCTCTCTTCGTGCAAGATAAACAAAGCGTTGGCGAGCTGATTTGTATAATTTATCCATCAACTCACTATAAGATTGCCCCGTACTTTTAGCAAAGACTTTCCATTTTTCACGCTCAATATTCGCTTGCTCTGTATCCATTGCTACAAAAGCAGAATTTGGATTATTACGCACTTTCTCAATCAATAAGTTATAGTCTAACCCCGTACTTTGAGCCAAAAGCGTCCAATAATTACCATCTTTCACATTTAAGATTGCGCGCGGATCAAATTCGACTTTTTCTTTAGACTTATTCTTTTTATCGATAAAGTTACTCACGCTTTTTTCAATCTTACTCTTTGAACTCTCGGTCTCAATAGCTAATGCCCGCCATGCTTCAGATGAACGTTTTAATTTGCTATCAAAATATTCCCTTGGATCAATCGTGATCGAATACATAGGAACACTTAACGAAAGAAATCGTTGATTACGATCTAAAATACGTCCGCGGGTAAAAGGTAAATCGGTTGTGCGAAGCGAACGGTTATTCGCTTCTTTTATCAAACGATCAGAATCAATCAATTGAATATAAGCCGCTTGCCAAACTAAACCGCCAACGGCAAGAATAATAAATAGTCCAACCCAAATAAAACGCCATGGTAGAAAACTTGGTTTTGGCGGTTCATCCGTGATTTTTACACTTTCTTTTTGGCTTTTATTCTCTTTTTTTAATAAAGAAAGTGGCGTTTGCTTTTTACGTTTCAATTTGACTGACTTTGTCATGATATTTTTCTAACTCTACTTACTTTGAAGCAAAATCACTTCTTGATCTTTATGAATAGATTGTAATCCAAAACTCGTTGCGGCAGCTTCAATTCTAGCTCGTTGGCTCTTCGTGTGCTCTTCTAGCTGTAAATGAATATACTGATTCTCTAACCTACGATTCTGTTTAACTAACTCGCCTTGTTCTGCCGTTAATAAACGTGTTTGATGAGTAATCCAAATTGTAGCTATTGCCGTTGCAATGACCAAAAATAATAACAATAATGCCAACTTATTATTGCCGGTTAAATCATCTAAAATAATCTGTCGTAATGGGTAACGCTCACTACTTGCCATATGCTATCCCTATTTTTATCCTCTTTTCTCCGCCACTCTCAACACCGCACTACGTGAACGAGGGTTTGCTTCAATTTCTGCTTCACTCGGCATTATTGCCTTGCCAATCGTTTTTAACGGAATATCTTTATTTAAATCCGCTTCTAAAATAGGCAACCCACGTGGAACCTCTTTCCCTTTGCTGTTTTTCTTCATAAATTGTTTAACCATACGATCTTCTAGTGAATGGAAACTAATGATCGATAGACGACCTTCCGGTGCAAGCACACTTAATGCAGAATTAAGTGCTTTTTCCAATTCATCTAATTCGCTATTGATAAAAATACGGATTGCTTGGAATGAACGTGTTGCGGGGTGTTTATGCTTATCTTTAAAAGGCACTGCATCACTAATAATTTGCGCTAATTGCAAAGTACGAGTAATTTTTTGACTGCTTGTTTTATTAAAATTCACAATTGCTGTCGCAATGCGTTTGGCAAAACGTTCTTCGCCAAATTCTTTTAATACCCAAGTTAAATCCTCAATAGACACTTGATCTAGCCACTCTGCGGCAGAAAGCCCTTTACTGGTATCCATTCGCATATCGAGAGGCCCATCACGCATAAAGCTAAAGCCCCGCTCGGCATCATCAAGTTGTGGAGAAGATACACCAAGATCTAATAAAATGCCGTCAATTTTGCCGGTTAAATCGAGATCTTCACACACTTGTGGAATCGCTGAAAAAGCCGTATGAATGATTTGAAAACGAGGATCGGTAATCGTGTGAGCTTCTGCAATCGCACGAGGATCACGGTCAGTAGCAATTAAGCGACCTTGCTCGTTTAACTTAGAAAGGATAAGACGTGAATGACCACCTCGTCCAAAAGTACCGTCAATATAAATGCCATTGGGTTTAATGGCTAAACCTTCAACAGCTTCATGTAGTAATACGGTAATATGTTTATGGAGTGTGTCGCTCATTCTGCTTTCCTAAATAGAAGTATTATTTTAGAGAGTATTAGCTTAGAGAAAAGTTCCCTAAAGGGTACAAATTTTATAGATTCATCCTAGAGGGAGCAAGCTGTTTTCTAAATTTGTTAGGATTTATCATGGGGACTAGCTAATACAGGAAGCTTTTATGCTTTTTGACCATAATCTCTCTTACCAAAAATAGCCGTACCAATTCTTACCATGGTCGAGCCACATTCAATGGCACTTTGCATATCATCCGACATTCCCATAGAAAGCGTATCGATACCGCTAAAGGCTTGCTGCAAGCGGTGGAAAAGTTGCTCCATTTTACGAAAAGCGATTTTTTGTTGTTCAGGATCGCTTTCGGGTTTTGGAATTGCCATTAACCCTTTTAAACGAAGGTTGGGTAAAGAAGCAATCTTGTGTGCTAGCTCGAGCATTTCTTCAGGGGCAATGCCGGATTTTGAGCTTTCATCGCTGATATTGATTTGAATCAGTACATTTAAGGGGGCTTTTCCCTCAGGTCGTTGCTCATTGAGGCGTTCGGCAATCTTGAGACGATCTACGGTTTGGATCCAGTCAAAATGCTCAGCAACGAGGCGAGTTTTGTTTGATTGGAGAGGTCCGATAAAATGCCATTCAATCTCTTTGTTCTCTTTAAAATAATTGATTTTTTCTACCCCTTCTTGCACGTAATTCTCGCCAAAAGCTTTTTGCCCAGCTTGGATCGCCTCTTCAATAGCTTGTACAGGTTTCGTTTTAGAAACAGCCAACAGGCGGATATCTGAACGTTGGCATTGATGGGCTATCTGTTGGATACGTTGTTGAATTTGAGATAAGTTTTGAGAAATCGACATCTTTCACTCCAAAAAAGCTATAATGCGAAGATCATAACACATTGAAGGATAAAAACATGGATTTAACCAAGATAAAGTTAGTGATTACTGATGTAGATGGCGTTTTAACAGATGGTGGTTTGTATTACACCGCAGAAGGCGAGGTAATGAAACGCTTTCACGTTCACGATGGGTTAGGGGTAAAAATGTTACAAACTTGCGGTATTCAAGTAGCCGTCATTTCTGGTGGTGATCATCCCTTATTGCGTAAACGCTTAGAGGTTCTCAAAATTCAGCTTGCCCATTTAGGCAAAATGGAAAAACGTTCAGCTTGTTTTGATATTATGAAGCAAGCAGGTGTTACACCTGAACAAACGGCATTTATCGGCGATGATACTTTAGATTTGCCTGCATTTGAGGTTTGCGGTTTAGCGATTGCGACACGTAATGCTCACGATTATGTTAAGGAAAAAGCGGATTGGATATTGGAAAAAGCCGGTGGAGAAGGAGCTTTTCGTGAGGTGTCAGATAAAATCCTAGAAGCGCAAGGTTTTGGGGAAATTTTTAGCACTGCCGATGGTTTCTTAACGGTTGCGGAGAAGATGGCACAGTAAGAAAATGACATAGTAGACAAATTAGTCTACTATGTCACCTTGTTTGTAAAAGCGAAATTTATTCTCGCTCAAAACCTTAGTATGTTCACACCAAAAAGAACAGAATATTCTAAATGCTAATTAACTACCAACTATAACGATAAACCGCTTGGACTTTATACGGCTGATCTAAGTATTTACCGTTGGTTACAGAGCCTTCTAAGCCTAATCTATGATTACCTACGGCAGCGTTAATACCTAAAGCTGTTTGGATACGACCTTTGCTTTCAGCAACATCAAACAGATATTGGTTTACACGAACCTGATTGTTATTTGTTTGCGTAGTAATGCCATTTATTTCCGTATAAGGTTGAAGTTTCCAGCCGTTAAACTCAATGGCTTTTGCCACACGCACACCGGCACGGGCGGTTAAGGCAGATAAGCGTTCTTCATCGCTTTGGCTGGATAATCTTGTCCACGCTGCTTGAATTTGTGGTGTAACCGTCCAACCTTGACCTAACTGATGAATACGTCCGACTTCAGTAGAAAGGGTATAAGCATTGTATTTGCGTTTGCCAGTGGTTGCTGACTCAGATTTTACATACTCATATTTTGCCACATTATCCCAATAGAAACCGTTGTTGGCAAGGTAAGTGCCGTAAAGACCGAGTGATTGCGTTTTCACTTTACCTGAACCGTATTCACCGTCAAAATCCACATCAGAACGCGCATTACCCACAAATCCACCTAAGCGGATATTATCAGTTAAAGCAGCATCTGCGCCTAACTGAACGCTGTGAACATCTTGCTCAAAGCCTGATGAGTGCGAATCGCTAGCAGTACGGGTTGAAGCGAAATCGTTGCGAGAGTTCACATTACGCACCCACACATTGCCTTTTTCGCCATTTTTTAATTCGCCTAAACGTTGATGTAAGCTTTCAAGGTTGCTTTCCACTAAGGCTAATTGAGCTTGACGAAGGGAAACAAGGGCATTGGATTTTTCGCTGAGAGCTTTTTCAATCGTTGGCTCTGTAGGATAATTTGGCTCCACAGATGGAGTAACAGGTTTAACCGGTTCCACAG
>NZ_ACQL01000062.1 GCF_000175195.1 Actinobacillus minor NM305
CAGCACGGCAGAGCCGTACTGGGTTACGCATAATTCAGCCCCTTTGGGGCTGAGAATTAGAGTGGCAAAGCCACTCAACTATACATAACCTAGTACGCATTTTGCGTGCTAGGTA
>NZ_ACQL01000061.1 GCF_000175195.1 Actinobacillus minor NM305
AGCAAGGTATTCAAGGCTTAAAAGGTGATCGCGGAGAAAAAGGTGAGCGCGGTGAAAAAGGTGAACGCGGTGAAAAAGGTGAAACAGGTGCCAAAGGTAAAGACGGCTCTATCG
>NZ_ACQL01000060.1 GCF_000175195.1 Actinobacillus minor NM305
GGTTGCTTACCGGCAAATTTGAGGCGATCAGTATGGCAATCAGCAGTATGATTGGCGATATTAGCGGCATTATTTGCGATGGAGCGGCAAACAGCTGTGCGATGAAAGTTTCTACCAGTGTAAGTTCAA
>NZ_ACQL01000059.1 GCF_000175195.1 Actinobacillus minor NM305
ACAATCACGGACGGCGAAAGCACCACAGAAACAGGTGCGGATGGCTTGACCGTAACAGCGGATGACCCGAATGACAACAGCGAAGCCCACTACGGCAAAGACGGCTTAACCGTAAAAGG
>NZ_ACQL01000058.1 GCF_000175195.1 Actinobacillus minor NM305
CTGGGTCTTTGATAACTGAGCCGGTTGCCGTCGTTTCAACAGAGTTGCCTTGACCATCATTAACGATTGAACCTTCCAAATTGTAAGACGCTGTGCGTACTTCATCGCCATTTTGATCCAACTGAACAATTTCGGTTCCGGTTGGACTTAATTCGGAAATAATTACATTGCCGTCCGCATCTTTAAATTTCGAGGTCGT
>NZ_ACQL01000057.1 GCF_000175195.1 Actinobacillus minor NM305
TTTACCATTGTCGGCGGTTACACCGGCATAGAAGCGAGTGCAAACAACCTACGCACAGTCGTGAAAGATGACAAGTTGGAAATCCAAATGACGGAAAAACCG
>NZ_ACQL01000056.1 GCF_000175195.1 Actinobacillus minor NM305
TTTATATTCACAGCAAATTACCAAAACTCTCCGCACTCTGTGCCGTAACAACAGCCGCAATGGGAAGTTGTGCCGGTGTAGCGTGGTTGCTTACCGGCAAATTTGAGG
>NZ_ACQL01000055.1 GCF_000175195.1 Actinobacillus minor NM305
AAGCCAACATTCCCGTTGTGGTTGTTTTACCGTGCGTGCCTGAAACGCCAAGCACCCAACGATCTTTAAGAAGATGATCATGTAGCCATTGCGGCCCGGAAGTATAATTCAGCTGATTATTAAGAACATATTCGACACAAGGATTACCTCGGCTCATCGCATTGCCAATAACAACTAAATCTGGCGCAGGCTGAAGTTGTTCAACATCATAATTAGGGATAATTTCAATGCCATGGCTTTCTAAAAAGGTACTCATTGGTGGATAAACATTCGTATCTGAGCCGGTTACTTTATAACCTAATTCACGGACAATCATCGCTACACCGCCCATAAAAGTGCCACAAATACCGAGAATATGGATATGTTTTTTCATTGCTTTCCTTTAAATTGAAAAATTTGGCTAAGTATAACAAAAAAGGCTAAGTTCTTATAGAACCTAGCCTTTTTTAGTATTGTTAATGTAACATTATTTTACATCAAAGTATGCTTGTAAATCATCGCTACCACCGATGTGTTTACCGCCAATGAATACTTGTGGCACACTTGTGCGGCCTGTAATTGCACGTACAGAAGTTGTTGAAGCATCGCGACCTAATACGATTTCTTCGTATGGTAAGCCTTTCACTTCTAATAATGCTTTCGCTTTTGCACAGAACGGGCAACCTGGTTTAGTGATGATTGATACTGAAGGTTTTGCTTCCCAAGCTGGGTTTAAGTATTTGATCATAGTATCAGCATCAGATACTTTGAATGGGTCGCCTGGTTCTTGTGGTTCGATAAACATTTTTTCAATAGTGCCGTTGTTTACGAACATAGAATAACGCCAAGAACGATCGCCAAAACCTAAATCGTTTTTGCTCACTAACATACCCATACCACGAGTGAAATCACCGTTACCGTCTGGAATTACGGTTACATTTTCAGACTCTTGATCTGCTTTCCAAGCATTCATAACGAAAGTATCGTTTACAGATACACAAACGATTTCATCTACACCTAACGCATAGAATTCTTTTGCTAATTCGTTATAACGTGGTAAGTGAGTAGATGAACAAGTTGGTGTAAATGCACCCGGTAAAGAGAACACTACAACTTTTTTGTTGTTAAATAATTCATCTGTTGTTACATCAATCCAAGCATCGCCTTGGCGTGTGTGGAAGGTTACGCTAGGAACTTTTTGACCAGTCATATCTTTTAAAGACATTTTTTTTCTCCAATTGGTTATTAAATTTAAATTTTGCACGCATTCTACAAATAAATGTGTAATAATTCATCTTATTTGATTGATAGGTAAGATTTATAAAAAGGAGCTATCGTGAATATTCGTGATCTTGAATATCTCATTGCACTTGCAGAATATAAACATTTCCGCCGTGCAGCGGATGCTTGTAATGTCAGCCAGCCGACATTAAGCGGTCAAATTCGTAAACTGGAAGACGAATTAGGCACAATCTTATTAGAACGAACCAGCCGCAAAGTGTTATTCACTCAATCAGGATTAACGCTGGTAGAGCAAGCCAAAGCCGTTTTACGTGAAGTTAAAATTTTACGAGAAATGGCAAGCAATCAAGGGAAAGAGATGTCTGGGCCACTTCATGTTGGGATTATTCCAACATTAGGTCCTTACCTTTCTCCGATTATTGTGCCAGCGATGAAGTCAGCATTTCCGGAGTTAGAGTTATATCTTTATGAATTACAAACCGCACAGCTTGTCGATCAATTAGCTGCTGGGCAGTTAGACTGTGGGATTTTAGCGTTTGTTAAAGAAAGCGAACCGTTTATTGAAGTGCCACTCTTTAACGAAGAGATGTTACTTGCCGTATCAGATAAACACCCTTGGGCAAGTTTAGGCACCTTAGATATTTCAATGCTAAAAAATGAGGAGCTCCTTTTCCTTGATGATGGACATTGCTTACGTACACAAGCATTAGATTATTGCCTATCTGTTGGTGCGAAAGAAAGCCCGCATTTTAAGGCAACCAATTTAGAGACCTTACGCAATATGGTTTCCGCAAATGTTGGAATTTCATTAATGCCTAAACTTGCGGCACAACCAACAAGCGGTGTGAATTATCTCGAATTTTGCGATCCAAAACCTTATCGCTCAATTGGTTTGATTTACCGCCCTGGTTCCCCATTGCGTATGCGTTATGAACGTTTGGCAAAAGGCATTGATGAACTCATGAATAACAAAGAAGGCTCGGATGAGTAGTCTCGGCGTTCGTGCTCAACAAAAAGAAAGAACACGCCGCGCATTAGTTGATGCGGCGTTTAATCAGCTTAGCGCAGAAAAAAGTTTCAGCAACCTCAGTTTGCGAGAAGTTGCAAGAGAAGCTGGGATTGCACCGACTTCGTTTTATCGCCATTTTAAAGATATGGATGAACTCGGTTTAGCTATGGTAGATGAGTCTGGTTTGGTACTCCGTCAATTGATGCGCCAAGCCCGTAAGCGCATAGAAAAGGGTGGCAGTGTTGTCGTGCTCTCTGTAGAAACATTCTTTGAACTGATTGCAAGTCGCCCCAATGTGTTTAGACTTTTACTTCGAGAAAGTTCAGGGACGTCCCAAGCCTTTCGTACGGCGGCTTCTCGTGAAATCCAGCATTTTGTTGAAGAGCTAACAGATTATATCTTAATGCGAGAGCCAACGATTGGGCGAGATATTGCTTATATTCAATCGGAAGGCTTAGTTACGCTGGTATTTACAGCTGGCTCACATGCTTTAGATATGAATAACCAACAACGAGAAGAATTAAAAAAACGCGTTATGATGCAACTAAGAATGTTAATTCACGGCGCCACAGCTTATGCAAATCGGAAGCTATAATCGTTGTTAATTTCCCTCTTTACAGATGAAATTGAGGGAAATTAACAACAATTCAGATTAAGCCTTAGCGGAATAAACTTTAAATTTAGTAGATTTCGCTAATAGCTGATGAGAGCCAAATGCTTGATCTAATAAATCCGGATAAGGTAAAAAAGCATTTGCTACGATCCGCAATTCTCCTCCTCTCGTTAAGTGATTTTTAGCTTGTAGAATAAGATTTTCTACGGCTCGATAAGCAGTATCGATCCCATCATGGAATGGTGGGTTTGAAATAATTAAATCAAAACGCCCATCAATATGTGAGAACACATCGCTGGCGATGACCTTTCCTTCAAGTTGGTTTTCAGCAAGCGTTCTTTCACTTGAAGCTAATGCCATTGCGTGAATATCACTCATCGTTAATTTAATTTTCGGGAACATTTTTTTCAAACTCGCCCCAATTACCCCTGCGCCACAACCTAAATCTAATACATCACCTTTTAATCCATCAGCTTTATGGAAGGTAGAAAGTAAGAGTTTTGTGCCTCCATCTAGCTCTGATGAGCTAAATACAGCTGGTAAGGCAAAAATATCCAATTCATTTAAGCGGTAAGATTTCCAGAATTTTTTGCAATCGAAGTTTGGAACAGTGTGTAGTTCAAAGTGGTACAAACCACAACGGCGTGCCGAATCAATTTTGGCAATATTACCAAATGGCTCAAGCATTTTTTCAACTGAGCGCACACCGGCACGATTTTCCCCGATAACCAATAATGCTTGCCCTGGTGATGATTGCGATAGCCATTGCAAGAGTTGAAACTGACATTCTTGTTTGTTTTTTGTCCAGTAAAATACGCCTAATTCTGCTTGATTTGGATTTTCTAAGCTAAATTCAACCGCTTGTCGATGATGAGCGTAATCAAAATAGTTCGTTAAAGTATGGACTTTTTTTGCTTTAGTGAGCGATTGAGCAAAATCGTCTCGTACATCGCCAAAAAATAAGATAGATTTGCCTTCAAACACGGGCAAATGACGTGCTAAAACTTCACTTTCAATGGATAACATAATTTCTGTATAAGGTTGAGAAAAGATTTCCCCATTCTACCGACTTTTGCTACTATTCCCTATCAATTTTTATGAGAAAAAAGATGAATAGACGAGATTTATTACTCAGCGAAATGGGTATTACACAATGGCAACTTAAGAAACCGGAAGTCTTAAAAGGCGATGCACAAATTCGCTTGAATTCGGCAATAAAATTGGTGGTAATTTGTAAAGCAGATTATCAAACAACCGGTTTATTCCGAGATGTGTTGCATTCGCTTTCGCTACAAGATGTAGAATACCAATGGTTGGACAACGAGCAATCTCAACGTTTAACGGTTGATCATTCCATTTTACTTTGGCTGATCGAAGAAGAACAAGCGGGTAAAATTGAGCAACATTTTGCAAATCAAACGATTATTCAGACCGCTAGTTGGAACGAATTGGCAAAAGTGGAAGAAAAGCGGAAACTTTGGAAAGCGTTAGAACAGTTTTGTAAAGTTATAGAATAACCGGATTTGTAGGGACACACTGCGTGTGTCCACAAAATTTTATAACAGACGCATTGTGTGCCCGCAAAATTTTACAACGGACACACGCAGTGTGTCCCTACACAATTAATTGAAATTCTTAGCAAATTTTCGGTAATTTACCGTAGAGCTAATTACATTAGCCCCATTTCCCAATCACTATTTTTCTGCCAAACATTGGCTAAATTCATCCGCTAAACTTTGTAAGAATGTCGGATAAGCATTTTTACCCATTTCAATTTTAGCACCAAGTGGATCGAGCTGTCCGACTTTAACTTGCGTACCCTTACTTAAGCTTTCAATGACTCGTGGCGTAAATTGTGGCTCAGCAAATAAACATTTAGCTTGTTTTGAGCTAACGTTTTCTTTAATTTTTGCTAACGTTTTTGCCCCCGGTGCAACGGTAGGGTTGATCGTAAAAGAGCCAAGTGAGTGCAATCCATAAGCCGACTCAAAATAACCATAAGCCTCGTGGAATGTGTAGTAACCTTTTTCTTTAACCGGAGCAAGCTGTTTTTGCAACTCAGCTTTTTTCGCTGTTAATACGGTTTTAAAATGAGCTAAGTTATCCGCAATTTTGGCTTTTTGTGCAGGATATTGTTGTGTCAGACGAGCGGCGATTTGTTCTGCCGCAATATCTGCCGCATCAGAAGAGAGCCAAATGTGCCAGTCTTTACTGTGATCATGCCCATCGTGAGAATGGCTATGTTCATGATGACCATGATCATGTTCGTGTTCATCGTGCTTTTCTGTTTTTGCGACAATTTCTGCAATAGCCGGCACTTCCGATAAGGTTAGTACGCGTTCTTTCGGTAGTTTATCAATACTCTTGTCTAAAAAAGATTCTAAACCATGCCCAACCCATACAACTAATTGCGCAGAATTTAATTGTTCTACATCTGAAGGTTTTAAGCTGTAATCATGTGGTGAAGCGCTTACAGGCAAGAGTACTTTTGTATCTGTTACACCATCAGTAATGGCATTTGCAATAAACCCTAAAGGTTTAATCGTTGTTAATACTTCTGCATGGCTAAACAAACTTAAGGAAAGTAGGCTTAGCGATAGGATTGTTTTTTTCATTTTTGTCTCCTTTCAATGTAAACGCAAAGTATTCTATCAGAACTGATTTAATTTACCATATTTTTTTTATGGCTTTTAAGTCTCGTATAAGTTTCTTTTGATTTACTTCATGAGAATTACCTTGCCTTTTCTTACGGCAAAATGCGATAATACAGCGTTATTTTATGCTTGATTTTTAGCATAAAAAACACTTTAAACAAGCCTGAAAGAGAGGCTAATGATTTGCCTTTGCAGCCATTTTAGACAAACGAAATGGGCGTAAGACAAAGAACTATGGCTAGACGAGAGACAGTCGGGAGATTGACACTATGCACTAAGATTTAATGTGCGCTAATCTCGATGTTTGGGACGCTCCCTAAAAGACACTAGCATGTAACAACAATAATGAAATAAGAGAAACACAATGAAAAGAATGTTAATCAATGCAACTCAAAAAGAAGAGTTGCGCGTTGCCTTAGTGGATGGGCAACGACTGTTCGATTTGGACATTGAAAGTCCAGGGCATGAACAGAAAAAATCCAATATTTATAAAGGGAAAATTACCCGTGTTGAACCAAGCCTTGAGGCGGCATTTGTCGATTACGGTGCCGAGCGTCATGGTTTCCTCCCTTTGAAAGAAATTTCCCGTGAATACTTCCCTTCAGACTATGTTTTTAATGGTCGCCCAAATATCAAAGATATTATCAAAGAAGGTCAGGAAGTTATCGTTCAAGTCAGTAAAGAAGAACGTGGCAACAAAGGCGCAGCTTTAACGACCTTTATTTCTTTGGCGGGAAGCTATCTTGTTTTAATGCCAAATAACCCTCGTGCAGGCGGTATTTCTCGCCGTATTGAGGGCGATGAGCGTTTAGAGTTAAAAGAGGCCTTAGATTGCTTAGATGTGCCTGAGGATGTTGGTCTTATCGTCCGTACTGCCGGTGTGGGCAAATCGCCGGAAGAATTACAGTGGGACTTAAAAGTTTTACTACATCACTGGGAAGCGATTAAAAATGCAGCGCAATCACGTCCTGCCCCGTTCTTAATTCATCAAGAAAGTGATGTGATTGTTCGTGCGATCCGTGATTACCTCCGCCGTGATATTGGCGAAATTTTAATTGATAATAAAAAAATCTTTGAAAAAGCCAAAAATCATATTCGCTTAGTACGTCCTGATTTTATCAACCGCGTTCGCTTATACGAAGGCGAAGTACCGCTATTTAGCCACTATCAAATTGAATCTCAGATTGAGTCTGCGTTCCAACGTGAAGTGCGTTTACCATCAGGTGGCTCAATTGTTATTGATGTTACCGAAGCTTTAACCGCAATTGATATTAACTCTTCTCGCTCAACACGAGGGGGCGATATTGAAGAGACAGCGTTAAACACGAACTTAGAAGCAGCTGATGAGATTGCTCGTCAATTACGTTTACGCGACTTAGGTGGGTTAATTGTTATCGACTTTATTGATATGACACCGGTTCGCCATCAACGCGAAGTGGAAAATCGTATCCGTGAAGCGACACGCCAAGACCGTGCAAGAATTCAATTTAGCCGTATTTCTCGCTTTGGCTTACTTGAAATGAGTCGTCAGCGTTTGAGCCCTTCATTAAGTGAAGCCTCAAGCCATATTTGTCCTCGTTGCCAAGGTACAGGTAAAGTTCGCGATAATGAATCGATCGCACTTTCTATCTTACGTTTAGTTGAAGAAGAAGCAATCAAAGAAAACTCAGCACAAGTTCATGCGATTGTGCCTGTTGAGGTAGCATCTTACTTATTAAATGAAAAACGTAAGGCGATTTCAGGTATTGAAAAACGTCATGATGTTAATGTTGTCGTAGTACCAAGCGAAAGTATGGAAACGCCACATTTCAGCGTATATCGTTTACGTGAAAATGAAATTGTCCCAACGTTAAGTTACGATTTAGCAAAACATTACCATGAAAGAGAGGAAGAAGAACATTCTTTCCACCATCATGTAAATTCTGATGAAGCTTTGGTTAGCCGTAACGAACCGGTTATTACGGTAGAAACGGTATTAAATAGTTCCGAGCTTAATCTTCAACCTGCACCAACGCCAGCAGAGCCTGAGAAACCATCGTTGTTTAGTCGTTTACTGGCGAAGCTAAAAGCATTATTTGCGACTGAAGAAAAAGTTGAAGAAAAAACAAAAGCGAAACCTCGTAATTCTCGTGAGCGCCGCAATAACCGCCAACGCAATAATCGCCAAGAGCGTAAAGCTCAAACACAACAAGATGAGAGTAAAGCTACTAAGGTAGAAAAAGCGGAGAAGGTCAAACAGCCTCGCCGTCAAATTGTTGAAGAGACAGCTGGTGTAACGGAAGAACCAAAATCAACTGTAACAGAGCGCCGCCAACGCCGGGACTTACGTAAAAAAGTTCGTGTGGAAAATACAACAGATATGGCGACTGAAGAACCAATTTTGGTAGAAGAAGCGGTCAAACCGGTTGTAGAACAAAAAGTGCAACAAGCTGATAAAATCCAACCGCTTGTAACACAGGAGAATGTGGTAAGTGAAGATGAAACCAAAACGGAAAGCCGTGAAAATAATCGTCCACGCCGTTTACCTCGTCATCTTCGTGTTGGAAACCAACGTCGTCGTGAAAATCGCCAACGTGTACAAGCAATGCCTTTAGCTGCTGCGGTGGCATCACCGGAAGCGGCAAGCGGTAAAATTTTACTAGCGCCTGTACGTACAGCTAAACCGACACAAGATAAAACAGCATTCTTATCTGTTGATGAAATGTTAGAACAACAATCACCGGAAATGAATGTAAAATCAAATGAGAGCTCTACGGAAGAAAAGGTAGCTAACTCAAGTGTTCCATTTGGTGCTTTTGTTACACAACAAACCCATCGTGATCTTGTGAAAGAAAAACACGAAGAAAAAGTTATCTCTGTTGAGCAAGAAATTAAACCGGAAGTCATTTCGGTTGAAGAGCATATTGCCCCATTTGGTGGCGTGGTTAGCCAACATTCCGATAGAGATTTGGTTAAAGAGAAAAATGAACGTGTACAGAAGTTTAAAGCTCAGGCAACCATTGCGCCTGCTATTGTAGAAGAAACATCTTCAATTATTGAAGCACCTGTTTCAACTTATCAAAGCAGCTATGTGTTTGAAGGGCATTTAGGAACTTTCTCACGTGTTCAACATACTCGAGTTGAAATGACAAGAGCAGAAGCGCCTCAAGAATTACGTTCCGATTATGAAGTTAAGGAATGGCTAAGCTCTAAATACTATTTCTATGGTAAAGGGTTTGGTGGTCATTCAAGTGCGGTAAGTCATGTACATTCCGCGCCTCGTGTAGCTTCAAATGACCTAGTCTAGGCAAAAATCTTAAATCATATTATTTTTCAATTAAATGCTACTTGAAATCAAGTAGCATTTTTTACGAGAAATGTTAAAGCGTTTCAAGCTTTTCTTCTTCAAAGGAAAAATAATCCCCTTTTCCGACAATAATATGATCTACAAAACGAATATCCACTAAACCGCACGCCATTTCGATACGGCGGGTTAAATGGCGATCTGCTTCGCTCGGTGTGCATTCGCCAGAAGGATGGTTGTGCGCAATAATGATAGCCGCTGCATTACATTTTAGTGCGGCTTTTATCACCTCTCTTGGATGAACGCTTGCTTGATTGATAGTACCAAAAAACATTTTTTCAGTCCGAATGAGGCGGTTTTGGTTATCTAAAAAGAGTACCATAAAAACTTCTCTCTCCCAGTGTTCGAGCTCGGATTGAAAATACATGATAGCGACATAAGGATCATTAATGGTTTCATTCGCTTGCATTTGTTGAGAAAGATAGCGTTTGGTCATTTCCTTAGTCGCTTGTAACTGAATATATTGGGTTTGCCCCAACCCTCGCACTTGGCAAAACTCTTCTAAAGGAGCGGTTAAAAGCCCCCGTAGAGAACCAAATTCGGTAAGTACATTCGCAGAAAGCTCCATAACCGGAGTCCCTTTAATTCCTGTACGTAAGAAAATCGCAAGCAGTTCTTGATCATTTAATGACTCAACACCTTGTTGCAATAATTTTTCACGTGGCATCATTGTTTTATGCATATTTAATTATTCCTTTTTTAACCAGCACAAGGGTAAGGAAAAACGGAGAAAGAATCAAAAGCCAAAATCAAAATTTTCGAAGCGTGTCGCAAAACAAATTAAAAAAAGTTTTTGTTGTGAGTGAGTGCCTAGTTGCGTAAAATATTAAGTCACTTATTATGGAATTAGGATAGAAAATGCTAACCAATAAAAAAATCCTGATTGGTATTACAGGCGGCATTGCGGCTTACAAAACCATTGAGCTAATCCGTTTATTAAAAACAGCGGGGGCAGACGTTCGTGTTGCAATAACTCCTGCGGCAGAAGCCTTTGTAACACCGCTGACATTGCAGGCCATTTCAGGTAATGCGGTTTCAACTTCTTTACTTGATCCCCAAGCAGAATTAGCGATGGGGCATATTGAATTGGCGAAATGGGCAGATTTGGTAGTGATTGCCCCTGCAACAGCTGACTTTATTGCACGGTTGCGTATTGGAATGGGCAATGATTTGCTTTCCACCATTTGCCTTGCGACCGCTTCACCGATTTTACTTGCACCGGCAATGAACCAGCAGATGTACAAGCGGTCGATTGTGCAGGAAAATTTGCAAAGTTTAATAGAGCAAGGAATTTCAATCATCGGGCCTAACGCTGGTTTCCAAGCCTGTGGCGATATAGGTAAAGGCAGAATGTCTGAGCCGAGTGAGATTTTCCAAGCGATTGAAGCGTATTTTACGCAATCGCAAGATTTTGCTGATTTGAGTGTCGTGATTACTGCCGGTCCAACGCGTGAAGCAATCGATCCTGTGCGTTATATCAGCAATCACAGTTCAGGCAAAATGGGCTTTGCGATCGCGGAAGCCTTCGCTAAACGTGGAGCAAAAGTTACCTTGATTGCAGGTCCTGTCAATTTAGCTACACCACAAAATGTTAGCCGTATTGATGTGATTTCCGCACAACAAATGGCGGAACAAGCGGTAAGTTTGGCACAAAAAAATGCAATTTTTATCGGCTGTGCGGCGGTAGCTGATTATCGAGTGGATCAGGTTGCAGAGCAGAAAATTAAGAAAACAGGCGATAATGATGAACTAACTTTAAAGCTCGTCAAAAATCCTGATATTATCGCTACCGTAGCTCATCTTACTCAAAATCGCCCTTTTGTCGTGGGCTTTGCTGCTGAAACACAAAATGTAGCAGATTATGCGAAAGATAAGTTACAACGTAAAAATTTAGATCTAATCTGTGCCAATGATGTGTCTGGTGGACAGGTGTTCGGGCAAGATCAAAATTCACTTCATCTCTTTTGGCAAAATGGCGAGAAAATTTTACCGCTTGCAGAGAAAGGGAAATTGGCGGAAGGATTGGTCGAAGAAATTCAGAAACGCTATAAGGAAAAAGGGCTGAATGGATAAAGTTAATGTGTTATTTGCTACAGATAAGAATTATCTTCCTTATTTGGAGTGCTCATTAAAATCATTGTTAGCTCATAATGAAGATTTATCCGTTTTTGTATTAAATACGGGAGATATTCCAAGCGATTGGGCGAAAAATTTACAGCCTTATTTTGCGCAACGCCGCTCAGAATTAACACTTTGCTATTTAAATCAGGCCTCTTTAAATCATTTTGAAGATAGCGGTTATATCAGCAAGGCAACTTATTTAAGATATTATATTGAAGATCTTTTTCAATATGCTTCAACACCTTATTGGATATATTTAGATTGTGATATTGCAATTAACGGTGACATCACATTGCCATTTAAGCAACTTAAAACCTCTAAATATGCGCTGGCAGCGGTGTCTGATCCGTATGTAAACAGCATTGACGATCACCCTTATAAATATCAAGATTATTTTAATGCTGGTATTCTTTATTTCGATGCAAACCGATGTCAGGGAATAAAAAAAGACCTCATTAAATTAACCGAGCAATTAAAAGATAGAATTGTTTTTGGTGATCAAGATATTTTGAATGTGTATTTCCAAGATAATTGGCTAAAGCTAGATAATTTATCGAATTTTCAACTTGATCATATTTTGTATAAAAAATACACAACAGGGGGGGGGTAAAATAGCACCTTATATTTTGCATTTTACCGGTCCAAATAAACCGCTGGGGAATGTTTCATCTGCTGATGAAAATGTAATGGCTGTGATAGCTTTATTTCGAGCTTATCATCAACTATCTTGGGACAATATTGTAAATCTCCCACTTGGAAGTATTAAATTAATGTTTTAGTTTAAAAGGATAAAGAATGAAACAAATTGACTTAAAAATTTTAGATAAACGAATTGGCACAGAATTTCCTTTGCCAACTTATGCAACAACAGGTTCAGCAGGGTTAGATTTACGGGCATTAGTGGAGCAACCTTTAACCGTAGAAGCAGGACAGACAGTGTTAATTCCAACGGGGATTTCGGTTTATATCGCCGATCCAAACTTGGCGGCGGTAATTTTGCCTCGTTCAGGGCTTGGGCATAAAAATGGGGTCGTATTGGGTAACTTGGTTGGCTTAATCGACAGCGATTATCAAGGCCCGTTAATGGTGTCTCTTTGGAACCGTAGCGATAAGCCATTTACGATTGAAGTAGGCGATCGTATTGCCCAGCTCGTTTTTGTTCCTGTGGTGCAGGCACAATTTAATATCGTAGAAGAATTTACTGCAACCGACCGTGGCGAAGGTGGCTTTGGTCATTCAGGTAAACAATAGGGTAGAAAATGACAGAACCTGTAATCAAAATGCCGAAAAAGTCGGTAAAAGAGCGACAGCAGCAAGTGCTTGAAGTCTTAATCAGTTTACTGAATTCGGAAGAAGGTATGCAACGTGTTACCACGGAGCGATTAGCTAAAGCGGTTGGGGTATCAGAAGGGGCGTTATATCGCTATTTCCCGAGCAAAACTAAGATGTTTGAAGCATTGATTGAGCGGATAGAACAAACCTTAACAAGCTATATTGCCGCCAGTAAACGCAAAGAAAATACTACTGCTTTAGCAATAAAAGCTATTCTTTACACTGTTATTGAATTTGCTCGTAAAAATCCGGGAGTTACCCGTATTTTAACCGGGCACGCACTTATGTTTGAAGATGACACGCTAAAAGCCCGTGTATCAAAATTCTTTGATGGCTTAGAATTTCAATTTGCCAATATTTTGCAAATGAGCAAATTAAAAGATGGTAAATCTTTTGAAGATGAGCGTGCATTAGCAGGCTATTTAGTAAACTTCTGTGAAGGACAATTTTTACGCTTAGTTCGCTCAAACTTTAGTTATAATCAGCACCAACATTTTGATAAACAGTGGGCAATGATTAAACCTTTATTTGATTAGAGGCGATATGATTATTCCTTGGCAAGAATTGGAAGAAAGCACGCTTTATAATGTGCTGGATTCCTTTATTTTAAGAGAAGGCACAGATTATGGAACAAGAGAGCTTTCTCTGGAAGAAAAACGAGAGCGTTTATTAGCACAACTCAAGGCAGATAAGGTAGTCATTGTGTGGTCAGAACTACACGAAAGCCTTGATATAAAAGACAAAAACTCGTTTTTAGGTTAGTTTGAATGTATATGTTACAATCAGACTATAACAATTAGATAATTTTGATAGAAAGGATTTTTATGCAAGATATGACGCTTAGCACTCCGCCTCTTGGGGATTTAACACCTTCTCCTTCCATTCACGACCCTGTGGTTGAGTGGTTTTTAACGCAATGCCATGTGCATCGTTATCCGGCAAAGTATACTTTAATTCACGCCGGCGAAAATGCGGAATCATTGTATTACATTGTAAGCGGTTCGGTTTCTGTTTTTGTGAAAGATGATGAGCATAAAGAGATGCTTTTAACCCATCTAGGACAAGGTGAATTTTTAGGCGAGATTAGCTTGTTTGAAGAAAAAGTTCAGCCGAGAACAGCGTGGGTAAAAACCAAAGAGACCTGTGAAATTGCCGAGATTTCTTACAAAAAATTTAAGCAAATCGTGCATTTAAATCCGGATATTTTAATGTACCTTGCGGCTCAAATGGCACGCCGTTTACGCCAAACATCAAGCCAAGTGAGCAATTTAGCCTTTTTAGATGTGGCAGGGCGAATTGCGCAAACATTGATGAATTTAGCCAAACAGCCTGATGCGATGACGCACCCTGATGGTATGCAAATTAAAATTACCCGTCAGGAAATCGGGCAAATGGTGGGCTGTTCTCGAGAGACCGTAGGGCGCATTTTAAAAATGTTAGAAGATGATGGCTTGATTTCAGCTCACGGTAAAACCATTGTGATTTATCGCAATAAACTTCTGAAAGCATAAGCCTTTTCTATTTTAACAAGCGGTCGGTTTTGTAAAACAGTTCGGTATTATGTAGCAGTTGCACAAAGATTGGCATAGTAGACAAATTTGTTGCTGTTTTGCCAAAAACTATGCCAAGTGGACAAAATTGTTGCTAATGTTTATTTTCATTAAATGTTAGCAACTCTTTTTATTTAAAAAATCCTTTATAAACATAATCTTATATCTTTTCGTTAACCCGTTATGAATAGATAACTTCTGCTTCAGTTCTTTAAACATTCCCCTCTCTGAAATTTCTATTCATAAAAAATATGAAGTAGATCACAAATTTAATGATTGGCTATTTATTAAGCGCATTTCGTGTGTTATAAATACAATAATGACACTTTTTATTACCCTATATTTAGGGTTTAGAATAAAAATGATGGTGAGATTTTGCGATGAGTCATAGCATTTGTAATAAGTTAAAACAGCATTTTAGCAAGCATCCTTGTTGTTGCATTGCTCTACTTATCCCTTTTATACCCTATATTTTATGGGTATCTTTTTTCTATGACATGATTTTAGCAGAAATCATTACTCCTTACCGTTGTGATATGTGGAAAGGCAAAGAAGTAGAAGTTTTTTTAACACCTGAAGAATGGAGAAAGTTATCAGGCGTTAATGAGTCACTCAAAGGTACTGAATGGGTATATTATCCTACGATTGAAGG
The DNA here is from genome assembly GCF_000175195.1 of Actinobacillus minor NM305. Taxonomy (GTDB): domain Bacteria; phylum Pseudomonadota; class Gammaproteobacteria; order Enterobacterales; family Pasteurellaceae; genus Haemophilus_A; species Haemophilus_A minor. The sequence goes on from NZ_ACQL01000055.1 coordinate 14,496, forward strand.
TAAGCCAGAAACAGATCCTTTTTTTATAAAAAATCAAGGGCTATATCAACAAGTAATGTATTTTGATGAACATAGACATTATTTATCTTCCATTAACAATAAGTATCCTAATTTGAATATATATGTATACATATATCCAAAAACAATCTTCGGACATGATACATTTGTATTATACGATAGCAAATTAGAACAAAAAATAATTCAGTATAATATAATTAAAGGATACTTTCGGAATCCTCTTTCAGGGCTTCCTGAAAGCTTTGATTGTAATAAAAATGAAATGTCCAACGCTTCAAAATTGATCGAAAATTATTTAAATAATTAATGAGGTGCGATTATGTCTAATGACAACCTAGCATTGTTAGCAGCTTCAGCATATGGAGAATTTCCTGAAATAAATAACCGTAATAAAATTAATGAGAGTTTAAGAGCAAAATCTGAACTTTCTGATGAACAAGCTAGAAATTTTATAGACAATTATGACATTCTAGCTCATCAGCCAAATTGCTAGTGGCTACTCAGGAACTCTCGTTATTTCAATAGTAAGCGTTGAAGTGTGATTATTATGGTTTGATTAAAATGTGAACTTGATCACAAACCTAACATTTTGTTATTTATTGTTCGGAAATTTTTGCTAGCTTAGAAAAATAGCCTTTCCTGTACTGCAGATGTACTAAGCGTTCTAGTTTTATAATTCATATGGTATGAATACGTAAAATGAGCCAAATTAAACTTGGCTTTAGATAAGGGTGTAAAAAAGAACTATATTTTTAAAGAATAGATTATAGTTTTTTATTTTATAAAAACTATATATTATAAGTCCCAAATTCTTTGGGGAAGTGGTAGGCTATAATTCCAGTGTGTTTATAGATTAGGTTTAAAAGATAGTATATTTCAATGAACTTGTTAAGTTAGTGGTATTTTATGAGTAAGAAAGTTATTAAGAAATATTGTTTTTTTATTTTGTTTTTCTTATCTGGGGTTTATGTGGTTTGGGTAGGCTTTTCTTCTGATTTTTGTCTTAGTGGTAATAAATTTTCTACGAGTGAAATATATAATAAAGCAAAGTATATATATATATTAAAAGAGATAGAAAAATCAAATCACATGATAAATAAATTTACTAGATGTAAAGATTATAAGTGTGGAGTGTTTTATTTAAAAGGAAATGATTTATTGTCTCATGTGGATAGTTTTGATGATATGTATTATGTTTTCTTAAAGTTAAACGATATGAAGCTGAGCAAAGACTATATCAGTAAGGAAAACGTAAGTGAGATTTACGTGAGAGATTATAATGGAATGGGTGTTATTTATATTTTTAATGGGATTTTTCCATGGAATGATTCTTATTTGTTAGACAAGGTAATTGACCTTGAAGAAGAAGGATATTATATGAATATAATAATGAAGCATATAGATAGTAAAGGATATGTTTATAATGAGACTCCATTAAATAGTTTTTATCAGAAAATAGATAGTTGTGGTAATCCATCTTACTTTTTTTAGGAGTTAATATGAAAGTTAGTTTTAAAGATGAAAATATATCAATAAAAGTATCTCATTTGTATACTTATGGAACAGATAATCCTTCTAGCTCAAGACATAGAGAGGGAAAAGAGCAGGTTTCTATTGATGTTGATATTAATGAGATTGAATCTATAGTTGGTGATATAGTAGATCCAGTTAAGTTTAACATGTTTAAATATGCTGCGTTGGGGATAAAAAGAAATGGAAAAGTAATCTCTATAGATACTTTAAAAGCTTTTTCATCTATTAATAATGCAGGGACAGGATACCTAACGCAACGGCAAATGGAGGTGGTTATATATAATAGAGAGCTAACTGATCACGAAAGAAGGCTAGGGGACAACTTGTATTTTCAAGATGGTTCTAGAAAATATAATGCTGATATAGCTTATATATTGGGATCATACACAGCTAGTTTATCCGATAATAATAAATTTTACTTCAAAGATGGAAAACTGTCTCACATAGAATACGAAACCAAAGTTGACTTTAATAATTTTGATGGTAATTCAGATTCATTTATAGCTAATATGGTCAACCCTCTAATATTCAACAGAGTGGATCCACTGAAGATTGGTAGAGCCGTAAAAATTAATACCATTGGAAGCGTTGCTTTAAAACGAATAAGCTCTACAAATATAAGGGAAGCCTTAGAATCTTCATTTATAGACCAGTTATCTAGTGCTTCTGAAGGATCTTATCCTATACCTAATACTCCTATAGATAACTATAGCTATAAAGGAAAAGCAAATTTAAAAATAGATTTTTCTGCATGGTACCAGAGATGGGAACACATAAGTAAAAATATTAAAACACCATTTGTTACAGATAAATTTTTGCCAGCCCCATTTAGACCAGGTATATCACAAGATCAGGCTAAGTTTGTATTTAGAAATTTAGAAGAGTTCTATACTAAAAAAATTAGTGAGCCAATTATATCTAAAAATAAAATTGATATACTCACAACTAAAAACACTAAAGATATTAATGATCCTGATTATTTTAATACAACAATGAATAAGTTTGTTGCTGTGAATAAGGATACTTTAAATTCTAATACTAGCGCATTTGCTGTATCTCTTGCAAACATTGCCACAGACAATTTCAGAGTTGCCAATAACAACCTTTCTAAAAATCCTTTAAATACATCTGGTTACAAATCAAAAATTGGAGTGGAGAATGCATTAAATGGGCCATTTGTTAAACCAATAACTATTAATTGGTTATCTGGTATTGGTCGTTCACAGTTACCTGTAGATCCCTTAATTCTTGATCTAAATGGTGATGGCGCCAAAGCTGTAAGTTATAATGATAAGCCTGTATTATTTGATATTGATAATGATGGTGGTTCTTTAGAAGAAACAGGTTGGCTAAACAATCAAGATGGATTATTAGTTCGAGATTTAAATAATAATGGCAAAATTGATAATATGTCAGAAGTGTTCTCTGAATATTATGCAGGAAAGGCGGGCCGTAACGGTGAAAGTGGTGAAAAACGGTTTAAGAATGGATTTGAAGCATTAAGAACATTAGACTCGAATAAAGATAATATTTTTGATAGCAAAGATACTGACTTTAATAAAGTTAGAATTTGGCAAGATAAAAATCATAATGGTCTTACCGATTCGGGCGAGTTACAAACGCTTTCTAGTCTTGGAATTACTGCAATTGATTTGACATATCAAGAAATGGGTGGGCAACTCTTTAGCGGCAATGAGCTGTTAGCGAAGGGAAACTTTACTCACAATGGTAAGAAACAAGAGGCAGTTGCTGTAAATTTTCTTGCGAATCCGCGTGGCCATACAATTACTAATATTGCTGGAGGAAAGAAAACGGTTACAGAAGGTTCTGGACTAATTGATGGAACAAGTAGTTTTACTGCAACGGATAATCAAAATCGAGATTTAAATGCACGGCAGCTTGGCGTCATAAATATCCAAGCAGGCAACGGTAATGATATTTTACGTGGTGATGCTCAAAATAACTGGCTAGCTGGGGGAGGTGGTGCAGATACTTTCTATGGTGGAGATGGCGATGACGTATTGCTGATTGACGGTGATGATTTACCTGAGAATATTCATGGAGGTAATGGGGATGATATTGTTCAGGTTATTGGTGATAAATCCGTCTCACTTGATTTAGGTAGAGCTGAAATTGAAATCGCTCATGGTGGGCGTGGAGATGATGTCTTTATTTCTTCTGGCAATAGCTCGATTTTTGTTAGGGGAGGGGATGGCAATGACACTATTGTAGGAAGCATTGCCAATGATGCTTTATCTGGTGAAAATGGTGATGATTTTATTTCAGGTAATGCTGGAAAAGATTTAATCCGAGGACACCGTGGTAATGACCGCTTATTTGGTGATGATGGTAATGATGTCATTTTTGGTGGTTCTGACGATGATATGCTATACGGTGGCGAAGGGGATGATACCTTAGTTGGTGAAGGTGGCGATGATTATCTTGATGGCGGAGAGGGTAAAGACACCGCTGAGTTTTCAGGTGATTTTGCTGACTATAAAATTACCAAAATGGGAGATGGTTTATTAATTAGTGATACCAGACAAGGGCGGGATGGTACGGATTTCTTACGTAATATTGAAATGCTGAATTTTAAAGATATTACAAATTATCAAGCACCGGCAACAAATAATGAATGGGAAAACCCTAGTCCAGTAGAGGATATTTTATATCAAGATAGCAAAGGACAGCGTTTTGATGGTTCACGTCCATATATCATTAAACAATCTCAATTGATTAAAAATGATATCGATCTTCAGGGTGATAAAATCATCATTTATCAAGCTTCAAATATTCGAGGTGGCTCTCTTAAAGTGCTGTCTAATGGAGATATAGAGTTTACACCGGCTAAAGGATTTAAAGGCATTGCGAGTTTTGAATATGCTATTGAGGATTCAAAAGGTGTTAAAGCAATCCAAACTGCCGGTAGCGGTGAGTTAAAAGGTAAAGTTTATCTTGTGCCACCTTCTTTGCCTTCTGATCCTGATGTCATTCGTCAATATTATTTGGATGCGGATAATATTTCACCCGTATGGAATCATTATACGGGTAAAAAAATTCGTATAGGGCAGTTTGAGCCAAGTGGTCCATTCTCTGTTGCAGAAGAAGTTGCAGACTACCGCCACCCTGAATTACGTAATAAGATCGATAAAAAATGGTTGCACGACTACGAATATAAACGCCAAGAAGAAGATAAGGTCTTCAGTAAGCATGCTACAGAAGTTGCGGGTATTATGGTTGCCGAACGTAATGGGGAAGGTGGCGTTGGTGTTGCTTATGATGCCACGGTAGCAAGCTATTGGGTTGGAGCAAATGTTTCTAGTTTGGATCAGATGAAAAACTATGATATTGCGAACCATAGTTGGGGTCATACTCAAAACTTTAAACAACAAATTAATTTTTCCGATAAAAGCAAAACAATTTTTGATATTTATAAACCGGCTTTGATAGAGGGGCGTAATGGTTTAGGGACTGTCATAGTCAATTCTGCAGGTAACGATAGACAAAAAGGCGGAAATACTAATTATTCTGAATTGACTAATGTCAGATATGGAATTGCTGTGGCTTCTGCTGAGCAGGATAGACAATTTGAGACTAAAATTGCCTCTTATTCAAATCAAGGTGCAAGTGTTTTAGTTACAGCCCATGGTTCTGAGGCGTATTCAAGTTCTCGTGAGATTGTGAACGAAAATGGTTCAACATTGGGACATGAATATGCTCGTAACAATGGAACAAGTTTCTCTGCACCTATTGTTTCAGGTGTAATTGCACTAATGCTTGAGGCAAATCCTTACCTTGGATATCGTGATATTCAGGAAATTCTTGCCCTTACGGCAACAACAAAAGGAATAACTGATAGTCAGTGGCAGCGTAATGGTGCAAAGAATTGGAACGGCACAGGTATGCATGTTAGTCACGATTATGGTTATGGTGTAATAGATGCTCAGGCTGCAGTAAGATTAGCTCAAGATTGGAATACTCAACATACTTATGAAAATGAAGTTAAGCTAGAGGATATCTATAAATCAGGAAAAGTTAATCAGGCTATAACAGATAATAATGGTAGACAATTTGCAGTAAGCGTTTCAAATGTTTCTATGTTGCTTGAAAATGTAGCTATTAAAGTTAATCTGACACATGCAAGAGCTAGTGACTTAATTATTAAATTAATTTCTCCGTTAGGTACAGAATCTATTTTAATGAATAGACCAGGGAAAGCTCCTGATGATGACAATGCGATAGGCGATGTAAAATTTGGGGAATCATCCACATTAAATTACACGTTCAATACCACTTTGTTAAAAGGAGAGAATCCTAATGGTCAATGGAAATTACAATTTTTTGATGTGGCAACAGGAAGTACAGGGACGCTACATGATTGGTCATTAAGTTTCTATGGACGGGCTTACGGGGCTGATGATACTTATGTATATACTGATGAGTTCCATAATAATCAAGCCATCAATACCTTAAATGATACAAATGGCGGTATAGATACCATTAATGCCGCTGCTATGGATGGTGTTATTGAAGTAAATCTCTCAACAGGCAAAGCTAATTTAGCAGGAAAAGTCTTAACCATTACAAATTCTCAGCAGATAGAAAATGTAACGGGAGGGGATTACAACGATAAACTTACAGGGAATAAAGCTGCTAATGTATTGATTGGTGGACGAGGTAATGATGTCTTAGTTGGTTTAGAGGGTAATGATGTTCTAGTAGGTGGTTTAGGTAATAATACTTTGACTGGTAGTCAGGGAAATGACACTTTCATTATTGAGAAGAAATTAAATAGCCAAGATGTCATTACTGATTTTAGTGTGGGTGCCGATCGTTTAGTCTTTACTGGATTTGAATCCTTTAATTTATCTAAACAGCAACAGGGGAATGATACTCTTATTTCTTTAGGAAATGGTCAAACAGTTCGACTTAATAATGTTCAAGCAAATAAATTAACCAATAACAACATTGTGGTAACTACGGAGGTATTTAAACCTTATTGGCTAAATCAAACAGGAGGATATGGGTTCTCGAATAATAATGCTGAGGTTGCTCTACCGGATTTTGGTGTGGCTTTCTGGGGAACAGAAGGTGAAGATCGCCTGTTCGGGGGTAATGGTGATGATATCCTTCGAGGGGGAAGAGGTAATGATGTCATCGTCGGTGAGCATTCTGCGGATTCTGCCACAGGTGGCAATGATACACTATACGGTAATGATGGTGATGATCGTATTTTAGGAGGAGGAGGTAATGATACACTCCTAGGAGGGGCTGGCTCTGATTATCTTGGTGGCGGTGTAGGTAATGATGTTCTTTACTTAGAAGGTGATGATACTGCACTGTTACCAACTTATCGCAACCAACAATATACGACATTAAGTCAATATAATAATGTGGAGTTTAGTTGGGCAAGAGCAGAAGGTGGTAAGGGAAGTGATAGATTTGTTGTAGTTAAAGACACGTCTCCAAACGCATCTAAAGGGCTGTTGAAGAATCTCATTTGGGATTTTGATATCAATGACAAAAATGAGAAAATTGATATTTCTCAGTTTAAAGGTGTGACTACTATCAACTTTTATGGATTTAGCGTTAATAATGAACAATATACAAGAATCTGGCTAGGTGAGCCTAAAGCAGGTACACAATATGTGACAGTAAAAGGCATTAGACCTGATCAGTTGAAAGCTGAGATGTTTATCTTTTCCAAAGAACAAGCAGAATTACCTCAATTAGTTCATACCATTGTTGGAACTAATGGTAACGATACTCTAAAAGGAAATGCGATAGGTAATCTGATAGATGGACGATCAGGTGCTGATAGTATGTCTGGTGAGTTTGGCGATGATACCTATATTGTTGATAATGTGGGTGATAAAGTGTTAGAAATTAAAGATGGAGGATACGATCTAGTCAAATCTTCTGTAAGTTATACATTATCCAATTATGTTGAAGAGATTCAATTAATGGGTAACGTTGCAATTAATGCTATTGGAAATAGCGAAAATAATCGCCTGGTAGGTAATTCAGGTAATAATAGACTAGATGGCAAGGCTGGGTTTGATACAATGATTGGAGGCTTGGGTAATGATACCTATATCGTTGACTCTCACCTTGATAAAGTGATTGAGAAGGTTAATCAGGGAACTGATACTGTTATTTCATCGGTTTCTTATACCTTGCCAGAAAATGTAGAGCATGTAGAGTTAATTGGTAATGCACATGTTTCTGCAACAGGAAATGATGTCAATAATTCTCTTACAGGCAATTCGGGAAATAACCGATTGATTGGCTATGGAGGTAATGATTCCCTAAATGGTATGGGCGGAAATGACTTCTTAATGGGAGGAGCAGGAAATGACACTTATCATTTTAAGAGAGGGGATGGTATTGATACCATCTACGATGAACAAGGCAATGACACGTTACGTTTTACTAATATAAATCATAATCAACTTTGGTTCCGTAAATTAAACGTGGATTTAGAAGTCAGTGTTATTGGTACTCAGGATAAAGTAGTCATTTCTGATTGGTATGGTAAGAATTATAAAGTAGAAAATTTTGCAGCTGCAAATAATAAGTCTTTAAACCATGCTAGTGTAGATAAACTGGTCAGTGCAATGGCAGCTTTTTCCCCACCATCAGCCGGACAGATTTCATTACCACAGGCAGTCAATACAAAATTAGAGCCAATTCTAGCTGCTAATTGGACATAATTTTTATTAATTATTTAAAGCCTCACTGTGTTCTCGAAAAATATTGTGAGGCTTTTTGTTTGAATAGTAGGATATAGTATGGATACACAGGACTTAGCACTTTCAAGTTTAGCAATATTTTCTCAGCTACATAGTGTTCCTTTTAATATTGAACAAATAAAACATAAATTTGCTATACAGCAAGTAATGACCAAAACACAATTGTTATTAGCTGCAAAAGATATAGGGTTTAAAGTTAAAGCCAGTAAGAAAGAAAAATCTCGTTTAGCTTTATTGCATTTGCCGATCTTAGTCTGGTGTGATGATGGTAAACATTTCATCCTAGCTAAAGTGGACACTGAAAATCAACGTTACTTGATCCATGATTTGGAAACAAATCAGCCCATCGTTTTGTCGGATAACGAATTTACCAAGCGTTACTCTGGGGAGATTATCCAATTTACCTCTCGAGCAAGTATTGCTGGGCAACTTGCTAAATTTGATTTCACTTGGTTTATACCTGCGATTGTTAAGTATCGCAGAATTTTCTTAGAAGTGCTCTTTGTATCAATTGTCTTGCAAGTCTTTGCATTGATAACACCACTATTTTTCCAAGTTGTGATGGATAAAGTTTTAGTTCATCAAGGGTTTAGCACGTTAAATGTTGTTGCAGTAGCTTTATGTGTTGTAATTTTTTTTGAAGTTTTACTTTCAGCTATTCGTACCTATGTATTTTCTCATACTACCAGCCGAATAGATGTTGAGCTCGGTGCAAGATTATTCCGACATTTACTTGCTCTCCCAATTGCCTATTTTGAAGCTCGACGCGTTGGGGATACTGTCGCAAGAGTAAGAGAACTAGAGCAAATACGTACTTTTTTAACAGGGCAAGCTTTAACTTCAGTGTTGGATTTGCTTTTTTCTTTCATTTTCCTTGCAGTAATGTGGTATTACAGTGTTTGGTTAACATTAGTTGTGCTTATTTCGCTTCCTTGCTATGCGATCTGGTCTGCATTTATTAGCCCAATACTACGTAGACGTCTGAATGAAAAATTCGCTCGTAACGCAGATAATCAAGCCTTTTTAGTGGAGTCAGTAGCTGCTATGGGAACCATTAAATCTATGGCGGTTGTTCCACAAATGACAGAGCACTGGGATAAACAATTATCTGGTTATGTACAATCGAGTTTTAAAGTTACAAAAATTGCAACGATTGGTCAACATGGTATACAACTCATCCAAAAATTGGTAATGGTCATTAATTTATGGTTGGGAGCACATCTAGTAATTGCCGGAGAACTTACTGTTGGGCAGCTTATTGCTTTTAATATGTTAGCAAGCCAAGTTGCCTCTCCCGTGATTAGGCTAGCTCAGTTTTGGCAAGACTTTCAACAGGTTGGTATTTCAGTAAGTCGTTTAGGTGATATATTGAATACACCGACAGAAAGTCCCCAAAATAAATTGGTTCCACCTGAAATTAAAGGCGATATTACATTTAAAGACGTTACTTTTCGTTATCGTCCAGAAGGAAAAAATGTCATAAATAATGTTTCTTTATCCATTTGTGCAGGAGAGATCATTGGGATTGTTGGTCGTTCAGGATCTGGTAAAAGTACCTTGACTAAATTGATTCAGCGTATGTATACCCCTTCTCAAGGAAATATTTTTATTGATGGTAACGATATCGCATTAGTAGAGCCATCTTGGCTACGTCGTCAAATTGGTGTTGTTTTGCAAGATAATATTCTACTGAATCGATCCATTCGAGATAATATTGCATTAAGTTCTCCCTCAATATCAATAGAACATGTTATGCATGTTGCAAAGCTGGCTGGTGCCCATGAATTTATATCTCAGTTACCTGAGGGCTATGATACGTTAGTTGGTGAGCATGGTGCTAATTTATCGGGGGGGCAGAAGCAGCGCATTGCTATTGCTCGTGCGTTAGTTAATAACCCTAGAATCTTGATTTTTGATGAGGCGACCAGTGCACTTGATTATGAGTCAGAGCACATTATTATGAAGAATATGCAATATATTTGTCGCAATAGGACGGTAATTATCATTGCACATCGCCTCTCTACGGTTAATCAAGCCAATCGAATTATTGTAATGGATAAAGGCGCAATTATTGAGCAAGGTAATCATCAATCGCTACTTGCAGCAAAAGGGCTTTACCACTACTTATATCAACTTCAATCAACACCAGGGAGCGCATAATGCATTATATAAGTGGATTGTGTAGCTTAATTAAGCGCTATATTCAGGTTTTTAGAGAAACATGGAAAGTTAGAAAATCGTTAGACTCCCCTTATCGACAAGAAGATGAAAGTGCTTTTTTACCTGCGCATTTAGAATTGATTGAAACACCCGTATCGTCTTTGCCAAGATGGATTGGAAGGTTCATTATCTTACTTTTATTGATCGCCCTTGTCTGGTCTTATTTAGGTAAAATAGAAATTGTTGCTGTCGCAACAGGGAAAATTTTACCAAGCGGTCGAAGTAAAATTATCCAACCGATAGAGACTGCTACAGTGAAGCAATCTTATGTAAGAAATGGGCAAAGAGTAAAGAAAGGTGATTTGCTTCTTGAGTTAACAATATTAGGCGTTGAATCTGAGTTATTTAAGGCTAAGTCAGCTCTTAAATTAGCTAGTTTAAATCAATTACGGCAAGAAGCTATGCTTTTGGCAATTCAAGAAAACACTGTTCCACAGCTAAAAAATAGCAATGCACAAGTTATTTTTGGTATTGAAGATGGTCTATTTAAACGTGAACAGCAGTTAGCATTAAGCCAATATCAGGCGTGGATTGCAGAAAAGCAAAAATTAGAAGCAACAATTCGTCAGAAGGAAACTGAGAAAAAGACAATTCATATTCAAATTCAAAAAATTGTGGGAATGCTAAAATATGAGAAAGAGCGACGCAGTGATATATATGGTTTATACAAAAAAGGGCATGCTTCGAAACATGAATATTTTTCTCAAGAAAATCGGGTAATTGAATTAGAAAATGAAAGGAATATTCAGCAAAGCAAAATTTATGAATTAGAATCACAGCTAGAGCAAGTACGTAAAGAATATCAAGTATTTGAGCAATCTTTTCACCGTAATGTGTTAGATGAATTGCGTAAAGCCAATGAGCAAGTTGAGCAACTTACATTAGAGGTTGAGAAAAATCAACAGCGACAAGAATACAGTGAAATTTATGCACCCGTTGATGGTACTGTACAACAATTACAGACCTATACGATAGGAGGTGTTGTAACAACAGCTCAGCCACTGATGACAATTGTTCCACAAGATGAACAGTTTGAAATAGAAGCTATGCTATCAAATAAAGACATCGGCTTTGTGAATGAAGGGCAAGATGTCACTATTAAGATAGAGGCTTTTCCATATACTCGTTATGGATACATAAAAGGTAAAGTTAAATATTTTAGTTTCGAGGCTATACAGGATGAGAAATTAGGGCTAGTATTTCCAGTAACTATTGTGATGGATAAAAGCCATTTAAGTATTGAGGGAAGAAATGTAGAGCTTATTGCTGGGATGGCTGTATCCGCAGAAATTAAGACTGGGGAAAGGCGGGTAATTGACTACTTATTAAGTCCACTAAGAAAAGTGATTGATGATAGCTTTAAAGAACGGTAGTTACAAAAGGTTCTTTATGATTAAAGTCATTAAATTCTTACTAAATTTAGTGATCACCCAATCACAATGTTACATTACGTGGAATATTCCCCAAAATGTATTGACTAACGAATAAACTATGTTAGGCCGTTACTATTATTGATTTAATAATTCTGTTACGAATACTTGTAATAGTTCTGAAATTTGATCTAAATATCTCCAAATTTAAGGTAAGTATTCTCAGTTTGCTTTTTATCGTAGATCGTAAATGGCGTGTTTTATCATTTGACAGAAAAACAACGTGTTCATCATTGATGAACAATAACAATTTGCCAATGAACCATTTATTTATCTTTAGCCTAGTTTCTTTCAAAGAAACACAGCGAACCATATAGGCGTAGAAACCTTTTATTCAAGTTCTATTTTGGGTTTGCGACTCGTTTATTAAAATCCACGTATTTCTTGTGGCAGTATGGTATTCAAGGCAAAACGCTTTGAGCCAACCTGAAAATTCAGGTGGGCAATTTTTTGTGTCTAGCGTTTAGCTTTGAGTACCTTGGCTCATTACTTACTTTCAAGCAAATCTAAAACATTATCCCTTAAACATCTCTTCTGTCTAAGTGAAGAAACAATGAGCCGTCATCTTAATATCAGTTATAAAACGGCATTCGTCCTTTGCCATAAATTGCGTGAAGCCCTATTCAAAACTCGTGATTTAACGCCCTTACAAGGTGAAATTCACGAAGATGGGGCGTGGATTAATTTCAAATTACGTCCAACTAACTTCGCTAAAAACGCCCATAAACAGAAACAAAAAGCCAATAAAAAAGGACAGAGATTTCCAAAATTTAGACCGACTAAACGTTGTATCATCAGTTTAAATCAACGTGCTTCTGATGATGAAACATTGTGGGGTTCAAATCGCACCATCGTTGCAATGGACTATACTGAAAATGCCAAAACCGTTTTGGCATTAAATCATCAATTCGTGAAACAAGGTAGTGATATTATGTGTGATGAAAATCCAGCTTATAAAGGTTTAGATTTTCATTACACTCGTTGGAGTGTTAATCACGATTTATGTTACAGTGCAAAAGGCATCAACAACAATTTAGCAGAGTCCTTTAACGCTCGTTTCCGTGATTTACATCGTGGTGTACATCACAAATGCGATAACAAATACGCCCTACATTATGCCAACCAAGCGGCGTTTATGTCAGATAATCGTCAAAAGTCTAATGGCGACCTATTTAGTGATATTCTACAACGTTGTTTATGGGTATTACCATTAAGGGAATGGGTGGGTTACTGGCAAGGAAATCATCGCACGCAAGAGCTTATCGGTATGACCGCATTTAGCCCTGAAGAAATTTCCCAGTCCTACTTCAAAAATCTCAATGAAAGAATGAAGTACGAACAAGAGTTACTGGCAGCCTAATTTGTTTAACTAAAAAACGAATTGAAATGTAAGTACAGAGAAATCAGCTTACCTTTGGCAAGGTTGAGCGGATTGGCTACGCCCATTGATGGGAAAATTCACATCGCAAGCCACTAATATTGGCAAACAAGTGGGGAAATCAGCTAAAATTTACCAAAAGAAATGCCCTTAACCCTGTTTTGAAGTTAAGAGCATCGAAAATTTTACTGCGGTTACGATTGCATTTTAGGTTTTGTGCAACTGCTACATAATACCGAAATAGTTTGCAAATTCGATCGCTTATTTATGCTAAGATAATAGCCGTTTTTAACAAACCAATTAATTATTATGCAAAGTTTAACCCCTTTTCACACATTTCATTTGCCGGTCAATGCAAACAGTATTATTGAATATCAGAATGTTGAGCAATTATTAACGGCTTGGCAAAACGCAACGCAAGCCAAGCAACCGATTTTGCTTCTAGGACAAGGCTCTAATGTATTGTTTACGGAAGATTTTGCCGGTGTGGTATTGATCAACAAAATGGATGGTTTTGTTCATCATCAAGATCAAGATTTCCATTACTTACACGTTCAAGGCGGTCAAAATTGGCACGCATTAGTGCAATCAGCGCTTAAACAGGGCATTTATGGGCTAGAAAATCTGGCGTTAATTCCCGGAGTAGCCGGTTCTGCACCAATCCAAAATATCGGGGCTTATGGTGTAGAATTTGCTCAAGTGTGTGATTTTGTCGAAGTGGTAAATTTGCAAACAGGCGAAGTGTCTCGATTAACAAAAGATGAGTGTCAATTTGGTTATCGTGAAAGTATTTTTAAGCACGAGTATAAAGAAGGTTTTGCGATTATTTCTGTAGGATTAAAATTACCTAAAGTCTGGAAACCTGTGCTGACTTACGGTTCTTTGACCCAATTTGATCCTCAAAGCGTAACGGCGCAACAAGTTTTCGATGAAGTTTGTGCGGTACGTTCAAGCAAATTACCAAACCCCGATGAATTTGGCAACGCTGGGAGCTTTTTCAAAAATCCGGTAATTAGTGTGGAAGATTTTGCGCAATTACAGGCTAATTTCCCTCATATCCCTCATTATCCACAAGCCGATGGAAGCGTAAAATTAGCTGCAGGTTGGTTGATTGATCAATGTGATCTGAAAGGCTTTCAGGTGGGAGGTGCTGCAGTGCATACCCAACAAGCGTTGGTTTTAATCAACAAAGAAAATGCAACAGGAATGGATATTGTACATTTAGCAAAAGCGGTTCGCCAACGTGTGCGTGAGAAATTTGGTGTGGAATTACACCCAGAAGTTCGCTTTATGGGGAGAGATGGTGAAATTGATAGCGAAGCGATAACACGCTAAGGTGGCAAATGAAACTCAACCAATCCCAAATTCAAGAGGCATTATTATGTGGTCAAGCCCTCGTTTTTGAGGAAATTGACTCCACGAACACTTTTCTGCTCAATCATTATCAAGAATTAGAGCAAGGTTCGATATGTTTAGCTGAAAAGCAAACCGCAGCAAGAGGACGGCGAGGTAAAACTTGGTACTCGCCACAAAGTGAAAATGTCTATTTTTCGATTTTGTGGCACTACCCAAAAGAAGAAGTGGAACAGGTGTCTTCTTTAAGCCTTGTGGTCGCATTGATTATTGCTGAAAGCCTACAAGCACAAGGCGTGCAGGATATTCAAATCAAATGGCCAAATGATGTGTATTACCAAGGCAAAAAAATGGGCGGTATTTTAATTGAAACGAAAGTAGATAAAAATGGCGTGCATTTGGTTATTGGGATTGGTTTGAACTTAGGAATGACAAAAGTTGATGAGAAGATTGTCAATCAAGCGTGGGCAGATCTTTCCGCTTACCATTTTGACCGCAATACTTTGGTATGCCGTCTTGCGTATGAATTACAAAAAAATCTTAAAATTTACCCGCTTGTAGGCTTTGCTCATTACGTTGAACGTTGGCAATCCTTTGATATTTTTCATGGTCAAGCGGTTAAATTAGTAACAGAAGGGCAAGAAATTCACGGTATCTCTCAAGGGATTAACGAACAGGGAGAGCTACTTCTGAAACAGGGCAATGAAATAAATGCTTTTGGGATTGGCGAAATGTCGCTAAGACCTAATACTCAAACAGAAAATTGAACAATAAAATATGCATAAAAAACCTCAAGCTATTTTTTTAATGGGGCCAACTGCCTCAGGGAAAACCGATTTGGCGATTGCTTTGTGCCAAACCCTGCCGGTAGAAGTCATCAGTGTTGATTCTGCATTAATTTATAAAGGAATGGATATTGGTACAGCCAAACCGAGCCAAGCTGAGTTAGCGCTTGCGCCACATCGCTTGATTGATATTTTAGATCCGGCTGAAAGTTATTCGGCAATGAATTTCCGAGCCGATGCACTAAAAGAAATGGCGGATATTACAGCAAGCGGTCGAATTCCATTATTAGTTGGTGGCACAATGCTATATTACAAAGCCCTTATTGAAGGGCTTTCGCCATTGCCTTCAGCCGATCCAAGCATTCGAGCGGAAATAGAGCAACGTGCAGAACAACAAGGTTGGGCTACACTTCATCAGGAATTGTTAAAAATTGATCCCGTGGCAGGAACACGGATCAACCCAAATGACAGCCAGCGGATCAATCGGGCGCTTGAAGTGTTTTACATTACCGGTAAAACAATGACGGAGCTGACCGCAGAACAAGGGGAAAGCTTGCCTTATGATGTTCTACAATTTGCCATAGCGCCGCAAGAACGAGCTGTTTTACACGAACGTATTGAACAACGTTTTCATAAAATGATAGCGCTTGGCTTTGAAGAAGAAGTGAAAAAGTTATATGCACGATCGGATCTGCATATTGATCTGCCTTCTATCCGTTGTGTCGGTTACCGCCAAATGTGGGAATATTTGCAAGGCGAGATTTCATTAGATGAGGCGATTTTCAAAGGCATCTGTGCTACCCGTCAATTAGCCAAACGCCAGATTACATGGTTACGAAGCTGGCAGAGTGAATTAACGTGGTTAGACAGTTTGGCACCGGAACAAGCAAAAACAATCGTTCTAGATAAATGGGAACAGTTTGCTAAGTAGAAGTAAACCCGACAGAAATGTCGGGTTTTTCTTTAAAAAATATTTGAATGTAGCAAGAATTTCGAACTATAAGGACTTAACGTTTCTTATTTTCATAAACCTAAAAAACGTATCGTTTTTGCTCGGCTTATCTGGGCAAGTTTCGGAGTATCCCTTAAGGATTTTCCATAAGAAGGCATCATTTCTGATAGTTTCTCTTTCCATTCAGGTAATTTATCAGCGAAGCATTTTTCTAATACACTAAGCATTGCATCAACAGAGGTTGAAGCTCCAGGGGAAGCCCCAAGTAAAGCAGCGACTGTATTATCTTCGCTCGCAATCACTTCCGTTCCAAAACATAAAGAACCTTTTGCATTCGGCAAATCTTTAATAATTTGAACACGTTGTCCGGCAATGATCACTTCCCAATCTTCACTTTTGGCATCGGGTACAAATTCACGTAAATCAGCCATACGCTGCTCTTTAGTCAAAAGGGCTTGTTTAATTAAATAGTGTGTGAGCGGAATATTTTTTAATCCAGCAATATGCATTGTTAGCAAGTTCCCCGGTTTGAAAGATGCTGGAAAATCGCAAATTGAACCTGTTTTTAAGAATTTAAAAGTAAACCCAGCAAAAGGTCCGAAAAGTAACGTTTTTTCACCATCAATAAAACGAGTATCTAAATGTGGAACCGACATCGGTGGCGCACCAATTTTGGCTTTTCCATAAACTTTAGCATGATGTTTCACAATAACTTCTGGATTACGACACACCATAAAAATGCCACTGACCGGGAAACCACCAACGTGTTTCCCCTCTTTAATCCCCGTTTTTTGTAAAAGAGGTAACGTACCGCCCCCACCACCAATAAAAAGGAATTTGCAAAGATGTTTTAAGATTTGACCGCTTGCATTTTGAATAGTCAGCAACCAACCATCATTTGATTTCTGAATATCTGTTACTTTATGATTTAAATGAAGTTGACAACCTTGAGCCGTCAGGTGTTGAAATAATTTACGTGTTAATTCGCCAAAATTTACATCTGTTCCGTTTTCAATGTAGGTTGCTGCAACGGCCTCTTGGGCATTACGATTCTCCATCATTAATGGCATCCAATGTTTTAAAGTTTCAGGATTTTCAGAAAATTGCATATTTTCAAAGAGAGGGTTTTGAGAAAGGAGCTCAAAGCGTTTTTTAAGAAAAGCAATATTATTTTTGCCTTGTACAAAACTCATGTGCGGAATTTTACGGATAAATTGTTGTGGATTTTGTAGATAACCTTTTTCAACCAAATAAGACCACATTTCTAGAGAAAGCTGATATTTTTCGTTAATACTGAGGGCTTTACTAATATCCACTGAGCCATCTGCTTTTTCAGCCGTATAGTTGAGTTCGCATAATGCTGCATGCCCTGTGCCAGCATTATTCCATTCATTAGAGCTTTCAAGGGCAACTTGTGGTAGCCCCTCGAAAATCGTAATACTTTGGTTTGGTGCTAATTCTTTTAAGAACGTACCTAATGTTCCGCTCATCACACCGGCACCAATTAGCACAACATCAGATTGAGTGATTGAGGTTTCCATAATTTCCTTCTTTCGTTTTTAATAAATTGTTATTGTTTGGTTAAATCATAATACTGAATTGTTCAGTTTGCAAACGTTTAGAAGAGGCTTTTTTACTAAAACGTTTTAGTTGAATTCTATTTTGCTAAAAATAAAACATTTAGAATTCTTGATGATTTTTCTATAGAATCTCCTTTATAATTTCTCGATTAGGCTGATATAATGACTCTTCATAACCTATTTGAAGGATATTATTTATCATGCAATTTAAAGATTATTTAGCAACATTCCCGGCTATTGATCATATTTCAGGCTTGAATGTCAAAAATTTGACTGGAGAGATTATTCATCATATTCCTGCAATAGAAGGGAAATTGGGCTCACTTAAACTCTATTATGCCCTTTTTGCAAAATTCAGCGGTAAATTAACCGCTTCTTCGGCTCAACAAGGATTAACATGGTTTGCGGAACATGTGGAAGATGCATTACAACATTCAGGTAAGCATCCTAATATAGAGCTATTACTGGAAGTAAAAGAAAAGAACCTTGAGTTAGATTTAGAGCCTATTGAAAAATAGTAATTTAAAAATTTTTAAATTACATAACTTTGCAAAAGTTTTCATTTTACATGGTATGCTTAGTAAGTATTTCTAAGCATTATTTGAAGGAGAAAATATATGAAATTAATTAAATCATTAACGATTGTTGGTCTTTCTTCTCTACTTGCTGTTAGCACAGTTCAAGCAGTAGAAAAAACAGCAGCAAAACAAACTACAGCAAAACAAACTACAGCAAAACAAGATTACGCTTTAACGCAATTTAATAAGAATGTTGGTCTGCAGCTTGTTAAACGGGGAATTCAAATAGGAGAGAATAATCAATCTGTGGCAACGTTAACCTATTTGGTTCAAAATAAAGGAAAAAATAAAATTAAATCTATTAATTGGATATCAGGATACACTATAGATAATAAAGTTTTCTATGCGCAGGAGATTCCGATTAATTTCCAACCTGCATTGCCTGCACAACGCCAAATGGAAGTGACAATCAATCTTCCTCTTAATACACTGCCTGAAGCTGCACAAAAAATATTTTTAGACAAATCAGCAAGTGTTGGTGCTATTAATGGTGCAAAAAATGTTGTCTTTTCGAATGGAAAAAGGATTACTGTGAGTAAATAATCGTTGCTAAAGTTTTGTTAGCGAGATATTCATTACAAGGATAAAAGTTGGTAAGAGGCTGCAAAATATGCATTACCAACTTTTACTTTTTACATGATATATCTTAGCCGGTTAGCGATGTTTATCTTGATATAACCACTCTGCGACTTGTTTAGCGAAGTAGGTTAAAATGCCGTCTGCGCCTGCACGTTTAAAGCAGAGTAAACCTTCCATAATACATTCGCGCTCTTTTAGCCAGCCGTTTTGAATGGCTGCCATATGCATTGCATATTCGCCGGATACTTGATAGGCAAAAGTTGGCACACCAAAGGCCTCTTTTACACGCCAAACCATATCTAAATAAGGCATTCCAGGTTTAACCATAACCATATCAGCGCCTTCTTGGATATCCATTGCTACTTCGTGTAAACCTTCATTACCATTTGCCGGATCAACTTGATAGGTATATTTATTTCCGCCTTTTAAATTACCGGTAGAGCCAATGGCATCACGGAAAGGACCATAATAATTTGAGGCATATTTGGCAGAGTAAGCCATAATTTGAGTATTGATGAAGCCTTTTTCCTCAAGTGCTTTACGGATTTCACCAATACGCCCATCCATCATATCGCTTGGTGCAACAACATCGGCACCCGCTTCAGCGTGAGAGAGGGCTTGCTTAACCAGAACTTCAGTCGTAACATCATTAAGAACATAGCCTTCTTCATCAATAATCCCATCTTGCCCGTGAGTTGTGAAAGGATCGAGCGCCACATCTGTCATTACCCCCAATTCAGGATAAGCCGCTTTTAATGCTTTTACAGCACGTTGAGCAAGCCCGTTGGGGTTATAAGCTTCTTCAGCCATCAATGATTTTTTTGCCTCACCAACAACGGGGAAAATAGCAATCATTGGTACGCCATACTTCACTAATAAGCCAGCTTCAACTAGTAACTGATCAATCGTCAAACGCTCAACACCGGGCATGGAAGGCACTTTTACTCGTTCATTTTCGCCTTCAATAACAAAAACAGGATAAATTAAATCATTTGCCGTTAATTGATTTTCTGCGACTAAACGGCGGCTAAAATCATGTTTACGTAAACGGCGCATACGGCGTTGTGGAAATTGGGTATTTTGAAATTGGATCATCGTCATTCCTTGTTATAAATTAAAATGTGGGAATTATTATAAGGTAAATAGCTTATCAGAAAATAGCGCTAAATGAATACCCAAAGAAAATGAAAAGGACTAAGTCTGTGAATGACTAGACTTAGTCCTTCAATGAACATAATCGAGAGTATGCTATTATATTTCGATGCCAAATTTTTCTTTCACAAATGGCGCAAAATCAGAAAAGCCCCCGATATGTTTATTATCGAAGAAAACCTGAGGAACAGTTGCAACCGGTTTTCCTACTCGAGGTTCTAGGTCTGCTTTATCGAGACCTTCAGCAATCATATCAACGAATTTGAAATCAAAATCAGGTAATTCTACTTTCATTTTTTCCGCTAATTGTTTAGCTTTAATACAATACGGGCAAGTCATTCTACCGTAAATTTCTACAAACATGATTTTCTCCTAAAGCCGAGTGTCGTTAATTTTATTATAACATGCGATAAAATTGTTCTATATAGCTTTATCCATAAATAAGGAAGAATAATAAATATACTTTATGATGTTTAGTCCTCACCGAGCAGGCTTCCAATAGAGACCCCTAACGCTTTAGCAATCAAAGCTAAATTCACGACAGTAATATTCCGCTCAGCCCTTTCCACCATACCGATATAGGTACGGTGAAGACCTGCGCGTTCTGCTAATTCTTCTTGAGACAATCCTCTTCTTACACGCTCAAGTTTAATGGATAAACCTAAGTTTTTAAGAAACAATTCACGTTCTGCTTTATTCATATTGCGAACTTTATAAAAGTTACACAATACAAACTACAGACTAATCATAGCATTTTAATACAAATTGTGATAGATTATTTATCAATCAAATTTCTTATTCATAAATAGGTATTTAATATGAAAAAATTAATTGCTATTGCCACTCTACCATTATTGCTAAGTGCCTGTTCTCAATTACAAGGTGTATCTAATTCACTAAAAGCCGGCTTTGCAGATGATAGCAATACAAAAGTATCTTATTTATATCCTAGCTCAACGCAAGATTGCCGAATTATTCTCCAAAATAAGAAACAAAAATATTGTTTATCAAATAGTATCACTAAAGAGTTTACTGATAATAATGAACAATTCAAAGCCGTACTTGCAACGGGTAGCTCCAATGAAATTTGTGAAGCATGTAAAAACAATATTGTAGATATTCACCTATTTAAGTTTGTAAATAACACATGGCAACTTGTCAACAAGCAACATTTTCTTACTTGGGAGGAAAATGAGAATTGGAATAGTGGCATAGTAGATGAAAAATTTATCATTTCAAGAGAGTTTGCTCATACCGGGTATAATGTTGAAATGAAAACAATCGAAATGATTTATTTTGTAGAGAATAAAATCAAAAGAACCGAATTCGTTTCTGAATATAAATCTTATAGCAACATGGGAGATGAAGACGGTTGGACTGTAAATATTAAAGTAGATAAAAAATCACCTAAAACATTAGGATTTTCTCCGATAGTTCTAGTTCAAGAATATATCAATAGCAAGAAAAAAACAAAAACACATACCATGAAATTTAGTGGAACTAAAAAACAATATGTTATCCCACATAAAGATTTTGTTTTTGAGTAAAATTATTTATTTTAAATAAAAAACAGTAATTATTATACGTGAGGGACTAAAATGAAAAAAACACTTATGAAATACGTAAGTTTGGCACTGGCTAGTACATTATTAACATCCTGCGTTAGCTTTCTTGATATAAACCAAAACTTAAATCATCAAATTCCTAAAGGATTTACAGGGGTCTGGATTGAAAAAAAACCTACCCAGCAGAATTGTTACCCGGCTACTGATTATATAGAATATACAATGTGGAAAATTAATCCGAAGAAGAAAGAGCTTTCGCTAGGTGCATCATTTGATGCCAACATTTATCATTTTACGGGCTTATCAAATACAGCTTTTTCCTCAAAAGCTCGTTTTGTTGAAGTGATTATGGGGGAATTAGATGAGGGGGAAACACCTCAAATAATTTATGAAAATATAGAGGGTAAAATTATTAATAAAAACCAGATCCTGATAAATGGTAAAAAACTTTATCGTTGCCCGAAACCTAAATTTTAACGTAAAAAACACCGTTATCCATTTCTAGATAACGGTGTTTTTATGTCTACTTAAAATAAGTCTATACTAAGTTGATATTTAATCGAACCCAACACTCACACCTGCACCCGCACCAAAACCGCCACGAGTATCTGCAGAGCCTGTTAAACTTAACACCACATTTTTTGTTGGAGCGTATTTAACACCGACTGCTACGGCACTTTCACCACGATACGTACCTGCACCCGCACCAATGGTTAAGCGTTTACCTTGAACTGGTGTGATTTGGGTCATGGCAATGGTTGCTGCTGCCCCTGCACGAGCTTCACGACGAGCTTTTTTCGATTGTTTTTCTAAGTTGTCGATACGACGACTATTATTTTCAATCGCTTTACGGTTACGCTCAATGCTTTGTGCGTTACGAACGATATAAGTATTTTGTACGTTATTCACTTCGTTGATTTCACGAATTTGATTTTGCTGTGCAACAATCACTTGTTCATGCGTATCAAGACGTTGTGAGTTTTTCGTTGCTTTTGCTTTTACAGTTGCTACTTCTGTTTTCACTGTGGCAACATCAGCTTGTACAGGGATTAATTGTTCTTCAACAATTTTTTCCACTTTTTGCTCTGTTGCGTGAAGTTGCGCACCATTTACAGCTTGCGTAGAAGTTGCAGAGACTTCCCCCGATGCAACATTTTCAATCACTGTACCTTTATTACCATTCGATTGAAGTGTCACTGCTTTTTTATCAGCATTGTATTTTACCGCTTGGTTATCTAATACATTTACCGTAAATTCAATGTCATGAATAGACTTCGTATTAGACTCCACCACCGCATCTGTACTTGCTAAGCGAGTTTTAGTCGCTTCAATTTCAGCCGTGTTCAAGTTTACTTGGTTTGACATCGCTTCCGCTTTATCAAAGGCAACTGTGGCTTGTGTCATCGCACTTTTCGCAGTTTCATTTGCTTTACTTGATGTATCTACGGCACTATTCGCTAACACTTTCGCTTCACTTGATGTCGCTAATGCGGTATCAGCTTTGCTGTTTGCGGTCGTCGCAAGATTAGTGGCTTGCTCTGCACTTGCTGTTGCAAGGTTAGCTTGCTCGGTCGCTGTTAAGGCATCTTGTGATGCTGTTGTGGCTAACGCTTTTGCTTCATTTGCATCGGTTGATGCTTTAGTAGCGATTGTTGTTGCGTTCATTGCAACATTTTGTGCTTCTTTAGCATTATCGTTAGCATTGCTTGCTAATGTTAAAGCTTGGCTTGAATTGGTTTGTGCTAACGCAGAAGCGGTTAAAGCTTTATTTGCTGTTGTATCTGCTTGTGTCGCTAACGCTTTCACTTTACCTACTTCTTCAGTCACACTTAATGCCACTTTTTCAGCGTTCGTTGCACGATCAGATGCTTCTTGTGCAATCACTTTTGTTTCATCAGCTTTCACATTCGCAACGTTAGCGATTGAAATCGCATTATCAGCTTTAACACTTGCTGAATTCGCTGTTGATGATGCTTTTTGTGCTGTTGTTAAAGCAGTGTCCGCTTTTGCACTTGCTTCATCTGCTTTCACAATCGCTGTGCTAGATTGTGTATAAGCATCAGTCGCTAATTTATTTGCATTATCGGCAACAGTTGCAGATT
The DNA here is from genome assembly GCF_000175195.1 of Actinobacillus minor NM305. Lineage (GTDB taxonomy): Bacteria > Pseudomonadota > Gammaproteobacteria > Enterobacterales > Pasteurellaceae > Haemophilus_A > Haemophilus_A minor. Next base: position 38,473 of record NZ_ACQL01000055.1, read on the forward strand.
GTTGAGCTAAAGTGACCGCTTGTGTTGCTTTTTCATCTGCTTTATTGGCAACATCACTGATAGCACCGATTTGGCTTTCAGTACGCTCCGCAATGATTTTTGCGGTCTCTGCTGTCGTTTGCACATCAGATACACGAGTTAATGCTTCTTGTGCAGTTTGTTGAGCAGATTGTGCTTGTGTTTGTGCGTTTGTTGCAAGCGATACTGCATTATCAGCTTTAGTATTTACTGCGTTCGCTGTCGTTAAAGCTTGTTCCGCTTTTGTTGTTGCGGTATCTGCTTTTGTGCTTGCTTCATTTGCTTTTGTACTTGCTTGATTTGCAATGGTACTTGCTGACTCGGCTTTTGCTGTCGCAGTATTTACTTTGCCTTCTAATCCACCTACCGTTGTAGATAAATCAGATACACTTTGCGTTAAAGCATCTGCTTTACCATAAGCTTGTTCTGCTTTTAAACTTGCTGTGTTAGCTGTATCTATTGCTTTGGTTGCATTAACGTCTGCTGATGTCGCAAGGTCTTTCGCTTCTTGTGCAACTTTTTCAGCATTTGATGCTCGTGTCACAAAGGTTGTAGTTTGAGCCATTGCTGTTACAGAGTTCGCATATGCTTTATCGGCTGAATCAATAGCTGACTCACTATTTCTCACTGCTTTAGCAACATCAGTAATCATTGTTGTTGCTAATGCATTTGCATTATTCGCCACTTCTTTTGCTAAATTTGCAGTATCAACTGCATTTTCTGCTAACACTTTATTTGCACCCACTACTTGCGAGATTGCACTAATTTCATCAAGCATATTCGCATTTTGTGTTTCTAATTCCGTTGCTTTTGCCATCACTAAATCAGATTTTGCTAACGCTTGTTCTGCGGTGGCTTTTGCTGATGCTGATGCACTAATTGCTTCGGCTGAAATGGTATCAAGCTTACCTGAAACAACGGTCTCAACTTGAGTTAAGGCTTGATTTGCAATTCGAGTAGCTTCGGTTACTTCGCTTTGTACATCTGTTAAATCGCCTTTAATACCCAAAACAATTTCAGCGATTTTTTGTTGGGTTGTTGAACTTGCATCTTGAACAACTTTGGTTAAGTCAGCAACGGTTGTGCTTAATTTCTTCTCAACCTCGCCAACACGACCTATTGCAATATTTGCATTTGTTAAAGCGTTATCTGCATCTGTTGAAGCTTTCGTAGTAACTTCTTCAGCCGTTTGCAACCTTTCTTCAATAATGAACAATTGACGACCATTAATAGCATCTGTACTATCAGAAGCCACTCGACCATTATACACATTCGTCAAAACGGCTTGATACACTTCCCCATTCTGTGCAAGACTATAAACAGGAGATTTTCTTGCTGTAAGTCCACTACCTGTAACCCTAACAGTTCCCGTATCTAGCAATAACCCTTGAGAATTAGCATAACCTTCAAGCGTTTTGTTAATAGCATTAATGTCTGTTTGTACTTTTGTATTCACTGTATCTTGTGCTTCTTTTGCACCAACCAATTCTTGAACAACACCTGATAAACCTTGAACTTTTTCAAGACCTGTTCGAACCGTTTGCATATCTTGAGTTAAAGCTGGTAAATCTTTAATCGCATCTTCTACAGTTGTAACACGATTAGAAACAGCACCTACCACATTATGTTCAATGCGATAAAGCTCGCTATTTACCGTATTTAATGATGATTCAACTGTTTCTGCTTTGTCATAAGCATCATTAGCACGTGCTAATGCATCTTGAGCCCCCAATGTTGCTTTGTCAATTTTTGTTTGATAACCTGCTACTGTTTTATCTAAATCACTTAAATCACCTTTTAATGTGTTAACTTGACCTGAAGCCGCTGTTGCTAAATTCAATGCTTTAGTTGCATTATTATCCGCACTGGTTGCAATCGCAATCGCTTGAGCATTATCACCTGAATTTGCGACAGTCAGTTTTAAATCACCAACAACCTTTGTTAATTCACCTAAACCTGTTTGAACGGTATTTGCTGTCTTTTGAGCAGTTTCCACACCACCAATCAAGCTTGCAATACTAGCACGGTTCGCTTTTGAAATATCTAATGCTTCAGTGGCATTAGTATTGGCTAAAATAGCATTAGCATTAGCAGTATTTGCCGTCGTTAAAGCACGAGTAGCATTAGCGTTAGCATTGTTGGCTAACGTTTTTGCTTCAGTAGCATTTGCTAAAGCTTTTGTTGCGTTTTCATTTGCTTTCGTTGCGTTAGTGTTCGCATTTGTTGCTGTGGTATTAGCCGTTGTCGCTAACGTTGAAGCAGATTTTGCAGTAGCATTTGCGTTATTTGCTGTTGTCACTGCTAACGTTGCACTTGTATTTGCCTGACTTGCTGTTGTATTTGCTGTTGTTGCAAGTTTTGTGGCATTTTGTGCTTCCAATACCGCTTTTTGTGCATTAGTGTTTGCTGTTGTTGCTGTGGCATTTGCACCATTGGCAATCGTAATGGCATTAGTTGCATTAGATAACGCTTGATTTGCTGTCGTGCTTGCTGTTGCTGCTGTAGCGTTAGCTTTAACTGCTAAGGCTGATGCATTATTCGCTGTTGTTACCGCATTTGATGCTGATGATGTTGCTTTAGTCGCATTAGCTTGAGCTGAAGCCACTTGAGCCTCAAACGCACTCACTTTCGTTGATAAATCCGCAACTGTACCCTCACTACGTTTCGCTACACCTACCGCCGTAACAATTAACTCTAACGTATCACTTAACTGACCGCCATTCACTGCTTGTTTTGAACCCGCAGCAATCAAACCATCTTCCACTAAAGTTGGGGCTGAAAAAGCAGGTGTTGCCAATGCTAACGCTAAGGTTGCCATTAATGCTGACACAACGCCTTTACGTTTGCCTTTAGCTAACTCAGAAGCAACAATAGACTTACCCTGTGCATTTTTAACCACTTTAAATGATTTATTCATACAAAATCCTTATAAATTAACATCAAATCGAACAATAAAACTACTATATTATATATTATGTATTTAAATGATACTAATAGTATTCTTTTTTGAAAAAATTTTTTTCTTTCGTCAATATCTTGACATTTAAATTTAAAAAATGTACATTAAATAAACAGAAAAAATCCTCTTCTAGCGTTTTAATCTATTTTGATTATTCGCCAGAAGAGGATTTTTATTTTCTTCTCGTTTTAAAACACGAAAAAGGAAACTGTTATGAGTGTATCATGGTTAGAAACGGTACCTGTTTATTCTAGTTCCTCTCTTTTTTCTTATAAAAAAGAAGAAATAAGGGAACTATTAACCCAAAAGAGGAAAATTCTGAATGTTTCGGAGTTTAATGCCTTTATGCAAGGCGATTACTTTTATCTTGTAGAAAGAGAGGGAAGAAGAAGAGATAATGAAAATTACCTATGTGTTCGATTGAATTTTTCTAACCGCTCTACTTTTTATGAAGATAGTCATGACTTTTTAAATGCACTTGCTCAAATTTGTGACGAGTTTGAAAAGATCGAATATGACTGGAAACGATACTTTTCAACAACGGTTTATAAGAAAAACTGTTTGTTTGAAATTCATTGTGCTTCTTATCTCGTTATGAATGTACTTATATTTTTACACAAGACATGGCAGGTTTGGAGAGATTTAAGAAAAGAATAGCTATATTGTGTAACGGTTGCACAAAAATCAATTTTGTAGAAGAGCATCCTTGCCCATCCATTCGAATATCAAGGTTTACGGGTGGGGATAGCCCCACCTCTACGAAGAAATTAAATGTTTGAGCAATACTATAAAAATTTCTTTTCTTATGCCAAAGCTTTGGGATCTTTACCGTATTCGTTATCTCTACGTTCACCATCTTTTAATGCTAAATAACACAGAATAGCGAAAACAATAACTGTCATTATCATAAGTCCATTCATACTATTTACAGAAGTTGGCGTAACAAACAAATATAGCTCTAATAAATTTAACGGAATTTGTAACCATCCGGAGAATCCTAAATCATGTAAGCGCCGTGTTGTGACAGAAATACTAGGAAATATGTACACAAGGATAAATAGATAATATAAAAAAGGACTATCTGCAGAAAGCAAAGTAATAGGTATTGCAATAATATTAAAAATTAACATAAACCAACCGAACTCTGCTCTTCTTGCTCTTCCTTTATAAGTAAAAGGGCGACTTAAAGCGGATAAAAACCAATGAAATCCTTGCATAAATTACTCCTTATTCTTAAATTTCTGTGTAAACTTAGCTAACAGAGGCTCTAGAACCACTTTTGCTTTTGCAACCAAATGATTGACTTTTTCCTCAAAATTTTTGAGATTTTGATTTTCCTTTGGCATTTCTAATGGAAGTGGTGCATTAGGGTTCTTAGGATCTGCCCCATATTTATTATGATGTCTTTGCCCATCTTTAAAAACAAGAAATAACATTGGAGCAATAACAATCCAAAGATCAAAAAACAACCATAACGGTACGCCAACAATCAACAACCACCAACCAAATGTTCCAATATCATGTAAACGGCGAACTGCTGTAGAAATGAGAACGACTAAAAATGGTAGAAAAGGAATGTATGTTAATAATGATATGAATACGCTACTCCATATCATATCGTTATATGATTGCTGAATCGCCATTCCCGTTTGATGAGCGGAGCCTGTTACAATTAACTCAGCAAGAAGAGAGGAACCCATATTCGATAAATTCTGGGTTGAATAAAATTCCTTTGATTGATTCTCAAATAATACCGAGTAGATATATATCGCCAAAGCACTTAATGCGATAAAAACGATAATACTCACTGCAAACACAATTCCAAACTCTAAACGTCTAGCTCTGCCTGAAATATTTTTCCAATTTATAAATGGATCAATAAGTAACATAATTAACACCATCAAGAATACAAAAAACATCAAAAAGAAACTAATAGTGTTCATTTTGTTAAAAAAAAGCTAGAATGTCAAGAATAAGATCAAGAAATATACTATGTAGGCGAGAGGGTAACATTGGTACGATTACAAAATTTTTAGGTTATAATATGTTTTATCTCATTGAATAACGCTCTTACTTCTATTTTCTAACTTCCTGATTTAACAAATGCGATCATTTATCCATAAAGCCAATGAATTTGGTAAACAGCGCAAGCCCTTTTTTTTCTTAATTGATTTTGAGCAACAGAAGCCGCTAATTTTTGCCTTAGAAGATAGTTCTCCAAGCCCTCTCTTTTTTGAGTTTGGGCATATCAAAAATCATCATTTTGAATCGGAAAATCAGACATTTCAGTTAAAGGCTTTTCCGATGGAATTAAAAGATTACCAGAAGTCGTTTGAATTGGTAAAAAATGAAATTCAAAAAGGGAATAGCTATTTATTAAACCTGACTTTTCCGACAAAGATTGAAACAAATTATTCTTTAAAATCGATTTTTGTCCAAAGTAAGGCGAAATATAAGCTCTTTTTGCCGGATCAATTCGTCTGTTTTTCGCCTGAAACCTTTATTCGAATTAAAGAAAATAAGATTTTCTCTTATCCAATGAAAGGGACAATCAATGCGGAGGATGAAAACGCTAAAGAGCGATTATTAAATTCTCAAAAAGAATTTCAAGAGCATAATACGATTGTAGATTTAATTCGGAATGATTTGGCTATCGTTGCTCAAAATATTCAAGTGACTAAATATCGCTACGTTGAGAAAATAAATACGCATAAAGGCGCGATTTTTCAGACCAGTTCTGAAATTTGTGGCGATCTGCCTGAAAAATGGCAAGAGAATATCGGTACAATTTTAGCAAAACTCTTACCCGCCGGCTCGATTAGTGGTGCACCTAAAGAAAAAACAGTCCAAATTATTCAGCAAACAGAATCAACGCCTCGAGGCTATTACACGGGTGTTTTTGGTTATTTTGATGGTAACTCGCTAGAAAGTGCTGTCGCTATTCGCTATATTGAGCAAACTCAATTTGGTAAACTGTACTTTCGTAGCGGTGGCGGCATTACATCACAAAGCCTTCTTGAAGAAGAATACAACGAGATTTTAGAGAAAGTTTATGTCCCTTTATCCAATCTTTGAAACCCTCTCTATTATTGATGGTGCCGTACAAAATATTGAATATCATCAAGCTCGTTTTGAAAACACGATGCGTACTTTTTTCAACAAAACGCCTGATATTCAATTATCTGGTTTGATTAATCCCCCTAAAGAATATTGCTCTGGGAAAATTAGATGTCGAATTGATTATAATCATGAGGCATTTGAGGTGAAGTATTTTCCTTATGTACCAAAGGTAATTCGTACCTTTCAATGTGTGTATGTAGAGGGCTTAGATTACCGATTTAAGTATAGTGATCGTCAATGCTTAGAAAAATTAAAAACAGAAAGTGCAGATGAAGTGATCATTATCAATAACGGTTTTGTAAGCGATTGCACAATTGGCAATCTGTTGTTTCTTAAACAAAATCAATGGTATAGTTCAACACATTTTTTATTAAAAGGTACACAATTAAGCTATTTATTAGCCCAAAATCAAGTTTGTTTAACTGAAATCAGTGTCGCTGATTTATCTTCTTTTGAGAAAGTCATGATGATCAATGCGTTAAATCCTTTCGATGAAAAACGGGCGATTTCAGTAAAACATATTCGTTTATAGACTAAATAAACTTTAACATATAGAATAAGTCTATTATTACTCCAAACTAAAGAGGTTTTCATGAAAGTTATTCTTTTAGGTGCACCAGGTGCTGGTAAAGGTACTCAAGCACAATTCATTATGAACAAATTTGGTATCCCACAAATTTCAACGGGTGATATGTTCCGCGCAGCGATTAAAGAAGGTACTGAATTAGGTAAACAAGCCAAAGCATTGATGGATGAAGGGAAATTAGTCCCGGATGAATTAACCGTTGCTCTCGTGAAAGATCGTATTGCGCAACCAGATTGTGCTAATGGCTTCTTATTAGACGGCTTCCCACGTACTATCCCACAAGCGGATGCATTAAAAGATTCAGGTGTAAAAATTGATCTTGTTTTAGAATTCGATGTGGCTGATGAAGTGATCGTTGAGCGCATGAGCGGTCGCCGTGTTCACCAACCTTCAGGTCGTACTTATCACGTAGTTTACAATCCACCAAAAGTAGAAGGTAAAGATGACGTTACAGGCGAAGATTTAATTATCCGTCAAGATGATAAGCCTGAAACGGTATTAGAGCGTTTAGCGATTTATCATAAACAAACTAAGCCATTAATCGCTTACTATACTGCTGAAGCCGAAGCGGGTAATACTCGTTATGAACGTTTAGACGGTACGAAACCGGTAGAAGAAGTAAGTGCGGAATTAGCGAAAATTTTGGCGTAATTCTACGTAAAAATAAACAAGCGGTAAGATTTTTTAAGAATCTTGCCGTTTTTTATTGAATCAAACCTGAAGAAAGCGGTACAATAGATTAGTTTTTTTAAGGATAAAAAAAGCCCCTCAAAAGGAGGGGCATAAAACCAAAAGGGTTTAAAATATACAGGAAGTGAAATGAGTAATAAATGAATTATTACTCCTGTCTAGTTTCCTAGACCAATATGCAAACACAACATCATACTTAAAATTAAGAAATAGCTACCGGTTAGAACCAATGCACTATCACTATCCATCCTAAGTACGGTGCGAATTATAGGGATCTAACACAAAAATGCAAACGAGAAATTTTAATTCAGATTATCAAAAAAAATAATGTTATAAATCTTCATCTTTACTGAACCTAAGAAATAATGCTATGAATAAAAAACTACCTCCACTAAATGCACTCAAAGCGTTTGAATCCGCCGCTCGCCACTTAAATTTTACGAAAGCTGCAGATGATTTATTTGTAACCCAAGCTGCCGTAAGTCATCAAATTAAATTACTCGAAGACTTTTTAGGCATTAAATTATTTCATCGTAAAAATCGCTTACTTGAGCTTACTGAAACCGGTTTGCAATATTTTGAAGAAATTAAACCGCTTTTAGACAAAATTGCTTCAGCAACTGAAAAAGTGAAATTAAAAGCAAGTCGTCAAATTCTTTCAATCAGTACAACGCCTTCATTTGGTATGCATTGGCTTGTGCCTCGTTTAAACGATTTCCATCAACGTTTTCCTGATATTGAAGTGCGTTTAACGACTATGCCACAAGATGAAGGACTTTTTGGAAAAGACACAGACGTAGCGATCTATTATGGCAACGGCAATTGGAACAACCTAGAAGCTATTGAGCTGGTGAAAGCGCGTATTATGTTGTTAGCTTCACCTGATTATTTAAAAGAAAATCCAATCACGGAACCTAAAGATTTAGCCGGTAAAAACCTAATCCATGTTTGTTCTTATACGAAATGGAACCAAATGGTTGATCACTTAAATTTAGGGAATGTGAATACTGAAATTGGCCCGATGTTTAGTACAACCTCAATGGGGATCCAAGCTGCAAAACATGGGCAAGGAGTTGTGGTTGCTAACCGAATGTTAGCCCAAGACGAAATTGAAGCTGGTACGGTTATAGAGCCATTCTCAACAGATGTTTATGACGAAAAAGCCTTCTATGTCGTTTATCCACCGCAAATGGCTCAAAGCGAAAAAGTAAAACATTTTGTAAACTGGATTACCGAAGAAATTAAAAACAGCTATAAATAATAAGGATTACGAGCATGCGCTATAACTGGGTTTTATTTGATGCCGATGAAACACTTTTTTCATTCAATTCTTACCTTGGTTTAACCTCTATGCTAAAACGCTATGGCATAGACTTTACACCAGAGGATTATGAAGCATTTCAAGCGGTCAATAAATTACTTTGGGTTGCTTATCAGAATAATGAAATTACCGCCAACGATATTCAAATGCGCCGCTTTGCAAAACTATCGGCTCAAATTGGAGTAAATCAGTTACAACTTAATCAAGAATTAATGGCAGAAATGGCAAAAGTGAGCCTGCCTCTAGATGGCGTGATGGAAATGTTAGATGCCTTGTATGGCAAAGTAAAAATGGGCATTATCACAAATGGTTTTACCGAGCTTCAAGAAAGTCGTTTGAACAATACGCAAACTAAAAAATTCTTCGAAATGGTCGTGGTTTCAGAACAAATCGGCGTTGCTAAACCGGATCGCAAAGTCTTTGATTATGCCTTCTCATTGATGGACAATTTAGATAAAACCAAAATTTTAATGGTTGGAGACACTTTGGCTTCAGATATTCTTGGTGGATATAATGCCGGTATCGATACCTGTTGGTTTAATCATACCAAACAAACGAACGAGACGGAAATTCACCCTACCTATGAGATTACCCATATCCGAGAATTAATTGATATTGTGAGTGGTTAAAAACAAAAAACCCAGCAAAAGCTGGGTTTTTTAGAATAAAATCTATATTATTCAGTAACAACGTTTACAGTAATTACTGCATTCACTTCTGGGTGTAAGTGAACTTTAACAGCGTGTTCGCCAGTTGTACGAAGTGGACCTTCACCTAAACGAACTTCTGATTTCGCTAATTCAACGCCTGCTGCAGTTACTGCATCAGCGATGTCTTTCGCACTGATAGAACCGAATAAACGACCATCATCACCTGCTGTTGCAGTTACTGATACCGCTGCAATTTCAGCAATTTTCGCTGCACGAGCTTGTGCTGCTGATAATGCTGCTGCTGCTTTCGCTTCTAATTCTGCACGACGAGCTTCGAAGTGAGCGATGTTTGCTGCTGTTGCCATAACTGCTTTACCTTGTGGGATTAAGAAGTTACGTGCAAAACCTGATTTAACTGTTACTTGGTCGCCCACAGAACCTAAGTGAGCAACTTTATCTAATAAAATAACTTGCATTGTACTCGACCTCTCTAATTACTGATGGTTGTCAGTGTATGGAAGTAACGCAAGGTAGCGAGCGCGTTTGATCGCACGAGCTAATTGACGTTGATACTTCGCACGAGTACCAGTGATACGGCTAGGAACAATCTTGCCGTTTTCAGAAATGTAGTTCTTTAATGTAGCGATATCTTTGTAATCGATTTCAACAACATTTTCCGCTGTGAAACGGCAGAACTTACGACGACGGAAATAACGTGCCATTTGGCTTCTCCTGATCTATAAATTCAATTCGTTCGGCATGTAAGACTAATTGGTTTAAACCATTATAATCTTTGTGTGAATGTAGAAAACCTTCTACACTAACTTGTTTGCCGAGATTTATTTGTTGGGTTATTAAACTAAATTGATTACCGTTTAAGACAACTTGAATCTTGCACCATACTCGGCGTTCTAAACCTGCTTCGATTTGTTTAGATTGATGCTCTAACCAAAACGAGCTATTTAAAATACCCAAAGGGCTTCGATTTTGTTTTAAGGCACTAACAATTTGCCCTGTTAATTTTAAACGATTTTCAATCGGCAAAATTATTCGCCTGCTTCTTCCACTTCAACTACGATGTCTGAAGCTTTGCTTTCTTTTGCTTTCACCATTGGTGATGCTTCAGTAACTGCAGCTTTAGTGTGAACGATTAAGTTACGAAGAACTGCATCGTTATAACGGAAGTTAGTTTCTAACTCATCGATTACACTTTGAGGTGCTTCTACATTCATTAACACATAGTGTGCTTTGTGAAGTTTGTTGATTGGGTATGCTAATTGACGGCGACCCCAATCTTCTAAGCGATGAATTTGACCGCCAGCATCTTTAATTGATGCAGTATAACGTTCAATCATTGCTGGTACTTGTTCGCTTTGGTCTGGATGAACCATAAAAACGATTTCGTAGTGACGCATTGTTGATCCTTACGGGTTTAACAGCCTCCAACTTTAGCCAGTCACCAACTTGTGGAAGCAAGGATTAAAAAACAGATGTGACTGAACGAGCGAATTATACAGAGTTATAAAATTTAATCAATATGATTTTGTGGTTAAATCTGCTAATTTTTCTTTCGCTTCTTGACTACCGGCTTTTATCGCAAGCGTATACCATTTTTGCGCTTCCGATAGATTTTTTTCTACCGATAAACCTAACGCATAAATATCGCCTAATGCTAAAAAGCTCGGCGCGGTAATATGATCAACCCTTTTCTCATGTTTTAAATAAAGAGAAATGGCTTTTTGGTAATCACGCGTAACACCTAATCCTTGTTCATATAATTTAGCTAAGTGATATTGTGCTGTCGTATCATTATTATCATCGCCTTTTTGGAAAAAGGTGGCTGCTTTTGCATAATCTTGTGCTACGCCAAGCCCTCGCTCATAAATGATGCCTAAATAGCGTGCGGCTTTCATTTCACCAGCAGCATCTGCGTCTTGAAAAAGTTTAAATGCTTTTTTGTAATCATAAGCAACGGCATAGCCATTAAGATATAGGATAGCTAAGTTCATTTTTGCTCTTGAATTCCCTTGTTCAGCGGCTTTGTTTGTCCATTCAAAGGCTTTTTGGTAATCCACTTTTTGTTCGTAGTTCCCGTTTAGGTAGGCTTCACCTAGTCTGGCTTGGGCTTCAATATTCCCTTGTGCAGATAACTGCTGTATTTCCTCAAATGTCATTTTTTGCGGCGGTGAAGCAAGGGTAAATGTCGAGAATACAAGCGGTAGAATAAGACTAAATTTTTTCATATTTTTTTGATAAATATAGCAAATGTATATACCTTAAATTTTATAAAAAATGTGGAGGCTCGCTACGAGCCCCAAACGTTCTACAAAGGTATGATTATGTAATTATTTATGTTGAGCAAATAACCATTCTCGGATTGGCTCAATGCTATAAGCAATGCGCCATGTGTTACGATGTCCGCTTGCACCTGCACGAGAATCCGTTTCACGGAATACGCTGTCTTTTACAAATACGGTGTAGTTGATTTGACTTTTCTCCGCCATAATATCATCATAAGCAAAGCGGTATTGATCCGCATTCCATGTCCCATTCCAAACCGCACGGCTCACTTTTGTACCCAATTTTTCTAAGGTTTCTGTAATACCATTAAAACTTGGGAAGGCACCGATATCATCTTCTGAAGCCATAAACCAAATTTTATTTTTTGCCATTGGTGCGACTAAATCTGCGCCCCATTTTCCTGCAACAAGGTAGCTTGCCGCAAAGAAATCAGGGTATTTAATATTCATTGCCGTTGCGGTCATACAGCCGCCGGATTGCCCTGTTACATATAAGCGATTTGGATCGATTTTATGTTCTTTTAACAGCTGTTGAATTAAATGAATGGTCGTCTCTAAGTATTTCGATGTACGCCAATCATCATCAGCTATAATTTCATCATATTGAGGTGCTAATACGTAGCACGGGCGTTTAGCTTGTTCTTGCGGATCAGCCCAAATCACAGCGCCTAATCCTTGGAATAAAGTCGCACGATCTTGTTCACTGGTTACACCTGCATCGTGCATAAACAAGACTAACGGTAATGGCTCATTTTTATTTTGGGGTTCAAAGAAATTGTATTTTAACGTTTTACCGGTTTCGCTATCTTGGAACGTAGCTTGTTTAAACTCATCAACAATCAAATTGTTTATCGCTGTTGTTTCTAACGATTTTCCATCTACGCTAATAGAAGCCGTTGCCTCTTTAAAGCGGATGGTTTTACTCATTTTTTGACCTGCCACCCAATTTGGCTTGCCGTTTTTGATTTTGTTTTCTTGTTTTGGAGTGTCAGGCGCAATCACATCTTCTTGTAAAGATGTATTACTGTCTGCTGGCGATAGTGCCACAATCAAAAATTTCCCATTCTCTGCTTCAACCAAATCTGCAGCTTGACTTACAAATACACGTTCAACTGTTCGCCCTTTGACCGTAAAATCTTTTGCAGAAAAATGATCTTTTTCAACCGCTTGTTCAAATTCAAGCCCAATAGCGACAAGCTGAACGCCATCGCCAAATACCTGAGTAATTGCAGTCGCTTTGATTGGATAATTTGCTGCGCCCGCCATCACAAAGCGTGGCAAGCCTGCTGCTAAAGTTAATGTTGTTCCCATAACTAAAAATTCTCTACGTTTCATTCATCACCTACTTTTTATATAAAAATCTATACAATGGATTATAAATGACTTTATTTTTGAATAATAGTTCAGAAATTTTTAATCTTCGGGTAGAATAGCGCAATCGTTTGCTTTTTAAATTTATAGGAAATGTTAATGAATATTTTAATTATTGGTAACGGTGGTCGTGAACATGCTCTTGCGTGGAAAGTGCGCCAATCTCTATTAGCTAGCAAAGTTTTTGTTGCGCCGGGTAATGCAGGAACTGCGCTTGAAGAAGGGATTGAAAATGTGGCTATTTCGGCAACAGACGTACCGGCGTTAGTCAAATTTGCCCAGCAAAATGCGATTGAGCTGACTATTGTCGGGCCTGAAGCCCCGTTAGTTGTTGGAGTTGTCGATGCTTTCCGCGCAGCTGGTTTAAAAATTTTTGGTCCAACACAAGCAGCAGCGCAATTAGAAGGTTCAAAAGCCTTTACTAAAGATTTCTTGGCTCGTCACAACATTCCTACCGCTGAATATCAGAACTTTACAGAGGTTGAGCCAGCACTTGCCTATTTACGCCAAAAAGGTGCACCTATTGTAATTAAAGCTGATGGCTTAGCCGCAGGAAAAGGGGTAATTGTGGCAATGACCTTGCAAGAAGCGGAAGATGCAGTCAAAGATATGCTCTCCGGTAATGCCTTTGGCGAAGCGGGAAGCCGTGTGGTCATTGAAGAGTTTTTAGATGGCGAAGAAGCCAGCTTTATTGTGATGGTTGATGGTAAGAATGTCGAACCAATGGCAACCAGTCAAGACCATAAACGTGTTGGAGAAGGCGATAAAGGCTTAAATACCGGTGGTATGGGCGCTTACTCGCCTGCACCAGTGGTCACTGCAGATATTCATCAACGTGTGATGGAAGAAATTATTTACCCAACCGTACGAGGTATGGCGAGCGAAAATAATGAATATACGGGTTTCCTTTATGCAGGTTTAATGATTATGCCGAATGGACAACCGAAAGTGATTGAATTTAACTGTCGTTTTGGCGATCCTGAAACTCAGCCGATTATGTTGCGTTTAGAGTCAGATTTAGTAGAACTTTGCCTCAAAGCCTGCGAGGGCAAGTTGGATGAAATCCAGTCAAAATGGTGTGAGCAAGCCGCTTTAGGCATCGTGTTAGCTGCTGAGGGCTATCCTGCTGATTATCGTAAAGGCGATGAAATTACAGGGCTTCCAACAGAAAATCGTGCTGATGAAAAAGTCTTCCTTGCTGGCGTAGAGCAAAAAGAAGGTAAATTGGTAACGAATGGTGGACGAGTACTCTGTGCTACTGCATTAGGCGCAACAGTTTTTGAGGCGCAGCAAAAAGCATTAAAATTGGCAGAGCAAATTCAATGGCAAGGACGTTTTTATCGCCGAGACATTGGCTACCGCGCTGTGGCGCGTGAGCAAAGTGGGCGTTAATTAAATTGCAAAAAATTGGGCAAATTTAACCGCTTGCCTAAAGTTAGACGGTTCAGTAAAATGAGCCGTTTATTTTTTATCGCTAATTCAATGAGGATACATTATGTTTGGAAAAGGTGGCTTAGGCGGCTTAATGAAGCAAGCTCAACAAATGCAAGAAAAAATGCAAAAAATGCAAGAAGAGATTGCTCAATTAGAAGTAACAGGCGAATCAGGCGCAGGTTTAGTGAAAGTAACTATCAATGGGGCGCACAACTGTCGCCGCATCGAAATCGATCCCTCTTTAATGGAAGATGATAAAGAGATGGTAGAAGATTTAGTAGCAGCGGCATTTAATGATGCAGTTCGCCGTGCAGAAGAGTTGCAAAAAGAAAAAATGGCAAGTGTAACGGCAGGTTTAAATCTTCCTGCTGGTATGAAATTCCCTTTCTAATTTAGATAACGGACGCCAAAAGCGTCCTTATTTTCTTTTATCTTTGAATATATGCAAAGTAGTCCTTTACTCGAAAACTTAATGGAAGCCTTACGAGCATTACCGGGCGTTGGTCCGAAATCAGCACAACGTATGGCATACCATCTTTTACAGCGTAATCGTTCAGGTGGCGTTAATTTATCAAAGGCATTAAATGAGGCAATGACACATATCGGACATTGTCAATCTTGTCGCACATTCACAGAAGAGGAGGAATGCAATATTTGTCGCAATCCTCGCCGTCAAATGAGTGGGCAACTTTGTGTGGTTGAAATGCCTGAAGATATTCAGGCGATTGAGCAAACAGGGCAATTTTCAGGGCGCTATTTTGTGTTAATGGGGCATTTATCACCGATTGATGGTGTTGGTCCACGTGAAATCGGCTTGGATTTACTCCAGCAACGTTTAGAAAATGAGTCTTTTCATGAAGTCATTTTAGCGACTAACCCGACTATTGAAGGCGATGCTACCGCAAACTATATTGCTGAAATTTGTCGTATCTATAATGTAAAAGCAACCCGTATTGCGCACGGAGTACCCGTTGGGGGTTCTTTAGAAACCGTGGACGGCACAACCCTTTCTCACTCCTTTGCCGGACGGCGAGATATTGATCTGTAACATTATTTTTTAATCATTGGATAAATCTGATATAATTACTCAACTATTTATTAATCCTTTACTCTCTAGAGGTCATTATGGAAACTATTGATAAAATCAAAAAACAAATTAGCGAAAACCCAATTCTTCTTTATATGAAAGGTTCGCCAAAATTCCCTTCTTGCGGTTTCTCTGCTCGTGCAGTAGAAGCGGTAATTAACTGCCAAGTGCCGTTTGGTTATGTTGATATTTTAGCAAATCCGGATATTCGTGCTGAATTGCCAAAATTTGCTAACTGGCCAACTTTCCCACAATTATGGGTAGAAGGCGAGTTAATCGGTGGCTGTGATATCATGTTAGAAATGGCGCAAAAAGGCGAATTACAAGCACTTTTAAAAGAAGTTGCTGCTCGTCATCCGGCTTAAATCAAATCTAACCCCAAGTAATACTTGGGGTTTTCTGCTTAATAAGCGGTCATATTTAGAAAATTTTTTACAAATTTCCATTTCTCCCCTACATTCCGCCGCTTTTTTGGCTTAAAATGCCAAAATTCATTGACAACAATAAAGGACACAACAATGGCTTTAAAAGATTTAGATTGGGCAAATTTAGGCTTCTCATATATTAAAACAGATTATCGTTTCATTGCACGTTGGAAAGACGGCAAATGGGACGAAGGCGAATTAACCACTGACAATACGCTACACATTCACGAAGGTTCAACAGCATTACATTATGGTCAGCAGTGCTTCGAAGGTTTAAAAGCATACCGTTGTAAAGATGGTTCGATTAATTTATTCCGTCCTTATGAGAATGCAAAACGTATGGCTCGTACTGCTGAACGTTTATTAATGGCAAAAGTGCCTGAAGAATTATTCGTTCGAGCTTGTAAAGAAGTGGTAAAAGCAAACCAAGATTGGCTTGGTCCTTACGGTTCAGGTGCGACCCTTTACTTACGTCCGTTTTTAATTGGTGTTGGCGAAAATATCGGCGTAAAACCTGCGCCAGAGTATATTTTCTCAGTCTTCTGTTGCCCAGTAGGAGCTTATTTTAAAGGCGGTTTAGCGCCGTCAAACTTCATTACCACACAATATGACCGCGCTGCGCCAATGGGAACGGGTGGTGTAAAAGTAGGTGGTAACTATGCCGCAAGTTTATTACCTCACGAATTAGCGGCAGAAGAGGGTACGGCTACCCGTAAATTTGCTGATGCAATTTATTTAGATCCAAAAACACACACAAAAATTGAAGAAGTGGGTGCAGCAAACTTCTTTGGGATCACTAAAGATAATAAATTTATCACACCGGCATCAGAGTCTATTTTACCAAGTATCACGAAATACTCTTTATTACATATCGCCAAAGAACGCTTAGGTATGGAAACGATCGAAGGCGATGTTTATATCGATCAACTTGATCAATTTGCTGAAGCTGGTGCTTGTGGTACCGCAGCAGTGATTACGCCGGTTGGCGGTATTCAACATAACGGCAACTTCCACGTTTTCTATTCTGAAACAGAAGTAGGACCGGTAACTAAACGCTTATATGCGGAATTAACCGGTATTCAGTTTGGTGATGTTGAAGCACCTGAAGGCTGGATTGTGAAAGTCGAGTAATCTTATTTTAGGTACACAAGCGGTAATTTTTGCCAAAAAAATTACCGCTTTTTGTTATAGAAAAGGAAAAAACTAATGATTCAACGTATTGATGTGAGTAAACGTTTTTCGGAAGTGGCGGTACATAACGGTGTTGCTTATTTAGCTGGGCAAGTGCCAACTGATGCGAGCCAAGGCGCTTACCACCAAACTCAGCAAGTTTTAAGTGAAATCGATAAATTTTTAGCGAAAGCCGGCACAGATAAAAGCAAAATTCTGATGGCAACCGTTTATCTTGCCAATATGGGCGATTATGCGGAAATGAACCGAGCTTGGGATGAGTGGGTAGCAGAAAATAATGCACCGCCAAGAGCTGCTGTCGAGGCTCGTTTAGCGGATGTAAATTGGAAAGTTGAAATTGTTGTAACAGCAGCAGTTTAATCAATTACTGATTTTGGTAGTAGAGAGTTCCTACTCTTAAATAAATTTTCTCTTACTTATTGCTTTAAATAAATAATTATGCAATTATAATGCATAATTATTTAAATCAAATTTAATCTGGCGATTTTTAAATTGAGTGCAAACGTTTGCTTTGCTAAAATAGCCCGATTTTTTCACACACATCAAATAGGAGCAATATCATGGCGTTTAATCTAAAAAATAGACATTTACTCAGTTTAGTAAACCATACCGAACGTGAAATCCGATTTTTATTAGATCTTGCGGCAGATCTGAAAAAAGCAAAATATGCCGGCACAGAACAGCAACGCTTAAAAGGGAAAAATATTGCTCTGATTTTTGAAAAAACTTCAACACGTACTCGCTGTGCATTTGAAGTTGCGGCTTACGATCAAGGTGCACACGTGACTTATATTGACCCAACCTCTTCACAAATTGGACATAAAGAGTCAATGAAAGATACCGCTCGTGTGTTAGGTCGTATGTATGATGCCATTGAGTATCGTGGCTTTAAACAATCAGTCGTAAACGAATTAGCACAATATGCCGGTGTACCGGTATTCAACGGCTTAACCGATGAATTCCACCCAACGCAAATGTTGGCTGATGTTTTAACGATGATTGAAAATTGCGAAAAGCCGTTAAGTCAAATTAGCTATGTTTACATTGGCGATGCTCGCAATAATATGGGGAATTCTTTATTACTTATCGGTGCAAAATTAGGTATGGATGTTCGTATCTGCGCACCAAAAGCTCTTTTACCTGAAGATTCACTTGTGGAAATGTGTCAAAAATTTGCACAAGAATCCGGTGCAAGAATTACTGTAACAGAAGATATTGATACCGCCGTAAAAGACGTGGACTTTGTACACACCGATGTTTGGGTATCAATGGGCGAACCATTAGAGACATGGGGCGAGCGTATTGAGATGTTAATGCCTTACCAAGTTACACCTGAATTAATGAAGCGCACTGGTAATCCGAAAGTGAAATTTATGCACTGTTTACCGGCATTCCACAATAGTGAAACTAAAGTTGGTAAAGAAATTGCCGCAAAATATCCGGCGTTAGCAAATGGTATTGAGGTTACCGAAGATGTGTTTGAATCGCCGGCAAATGTGGCATTTGAACAAGCAGAAAACCGTATGCACACAATTAAAGCGGTTATGGTAGCAAGTTTAGCGTAATTGCGCTTCACTCCCTCTTCATAGAGGGAGTGAAAAAGAAAAAGGATAACATCATGAGAATTGTCGTAGCACTTGGCGGCAACGCCTTATTAAAACGTGGCGAACCAATGACCGCCCAAAATCAATCGGCTAATATCCGTTTAGCCGCAGAACAACTTGCAAAAATTAAACCCAATAATGAATTAGTAATCTCTCACGGTA
The DNA here is from genome assembly GCF_000175195.1 of Actinobacillus minor NM305. Lineage (GTDB taxonomy): Bacteria > Pseudomonadota > Gammaproteobacteria > Enterobacterales > Pasteurellaceae > Haemophilus_A > Haemophilus_A minor. The sequence goes on from NZ_ACQL01000055.1 coordinate 57,391, forward strand.
ATGGTCCTCAAGTTGGTTTATTAGCACTACAACACGCAGCTTATCACGCTGTGGATAATAAAATTGAGCCTTATCCCCTTGATGTGCTGGTTTCTCAAACGGTAGGTATGATCGGCTATATGTTACAACAGGAACTTACTAATCTTGTCCCTCAAACACCAACGATTACGGTGTTAAATCAAGTGCTTGTTGATCCGAACGATCCTGCTTTCCAAAAGCCAAGTAAGCCGATTGGTCAAGTTTACAGCAAAGAAGAAGCCGAAAAACTTGCAGCAGAAAAAGGTTGGACAGTAATGCCGGACGGTCAATACTATCGCCGTGCCGTACCAAGCCCATTACCACAAAGTGTCACCGGGATTGGCTCTGTTAAAGCACTTCTCGCAAATAACAATATCGTTATTTGCGGTGGAGGCGGTGGTATCCCAAGTTTCCGCAATGAAAAAGGCGAATTACAAGGCGTAGAAGCGGTTGTAGATAAAGATCTTTGTACTGCAGTAATTTCACAAAATCTTGAAGCAGATTTATTTGTGATCGCAACCGATGTGAAAGCTGCGTGTGTAAACTTCCAAAAAGAAGATCAAAAGGCCATTGCAAAAGCAAGCCCGGCAGCACTTGAAGCACTTGCTAGTGAATTCGCACCAGGATCAATGGGGCCAAAAGTGAAAGCGGTCATCAATTTCGTTAAAGCAACAGGTAAAGATGCAGTTATCGGCTCACTGTCTGATATTGAAGAAATTGTCAAAGGCAACGCAGGAACCCGTGTAACAAACAGTATTGACGGTGTAGAATTTTACTAATCTTACTCACATAGACAAGCGGTTGAATTGATTGTGTATTTTGCAAAATCCACTTAAAATTCAACCGCTTATTTTCTTTATGAGAGGTTTTATGTCTGAGCTATTGATTGAACCTGTTACTGAAACGGATTTTGAAACCCTTTTTACCATTGAACAAAAAGCACATCTCGTGCCGTGGTCAAAAGGCACCTTGCTTAATAACCAAGGCGAACGTTATCTTAATTTAAAATTAACTGAAAATGGGCAAATCGTTGCCTTTGCGATTTGCCAAACGGTACTAGATGAAGCTACACTTTTCAACATTGCTGTCACGCCTGAAAAACAAGGCAAAGGCTATGGCAAAAAGTTACTTGAGGCCTTAATTAACGCTTTACAAGACCAAAAGATCCTGACTTTATGGCTAGAAGTGAGAGAAAGTAATCAAACCGCCCAGCGCCTTTACCAATCTTTAGGGTTTAATGAAGTTACGGTGCGGAAAAACTACTATCCTTGCCCCAATGGGCAAAAAGAAAACGCCATTGTGATGGCACTTTATTTATAATTTTTTTATTTTTTATAGGAACACAATATGACAATCACAATTCTTGACGGTGGTATGAGCCGTGAACTTATGCGCCTTAATGCCCCTTTCCGCCAACCAGAATGGTCTGCTCTTTCTTTATATGAAAAACCAAGCGCAGTTCAACAGGTACACGAAAATTTTATTCAAAGTGGCGCAGAAATTATTACCACAAACAGCTATGCAGTGGTGCCTTTTCATATTGGCGATCAACGCTTTATTGCCGATGGAAAGATGCTTGCCGATTTAGCCGGTCGTTTAGCCAAACAAGCGGTCAAAAATAGTCAAAAAAATGTCAAAATCGCAGGCTCATTACCGCCTTTGTTTGGCTCATATCGCCCTGATCTTTTCCAAGCCGAGAAAGTGAAAGAAACCGCTCAACCACTGATTGATGGCTTAGCGCCTTATGTCGATTTTTGGTTATGCGAAACCCAAAGTGCCATCATTGAACCTCAATCGATCAAACCATTACTCCCTGATAATCGTCCATTATGGGTTTCATTTACTTTAACCGATGATGAACCTACGCCGGAACCACAATTACGTTCAGGTGAAAGTGTCAAAATGGCAGTCGAAAAGATGATTGAACTCGGTGTACAAGCCATTCTCTTTAATTGCTGCCAGCCTGAAGTCATTACCGAAGCATTAAATATTACCCGCCAAGCATTAGCGGCCCATCAAGCAACACATATTCAGATCGGTGCTTACGCAAATGCATTCGCTCCTCAACCGAAAGATGCTACGGCTAACGATGGTTTGGATGAGGTTCGCCCAGATCTTGATCCGCAAGCCTACCTCACTTGGGCGCAAAAATGGGTCGAAAGTGGTGCAAGCATTATTGGCGGCTGTTGTGGTATTGGACTTGAACATATTCAAGCATTATCAGAAAACCTCAAATAAGGGAAAGCTATGTCGAATAAAAAAATTGGATTAGTATCCCTTACTGCATTAGTACTTAGCTCAATGATCGGTTCAGGGATTTTTAGTTTACCGCAAAATATGGCTGCCGTAGCAGGTTCTGAGGCATTGCTTATCGGTTGGGCAATTACCGGCGTTGGCATAATCTTCCTTGGGCTTTCTTTTTTCTACATTTCTCGGTTAAAACCAGAATTAGACGGTGGCATTTATACTTATGCTCGAGAAGGCTTTGGTGACTTAATGGGCTTTATGTCTGCTTGGGGCTATTGGCTTTGTGCAACGATTGGTATTGTCGGTTATCTGGTGGTTGCTTTTGAAGGACTAGGTACTTTTACAGATAACGAAAATACAATCATTTTTGGGCAAGGAAATACGCTCGCTTCTTTTATTGGCTCCTCTATCATCGTTTGGCTCGTTCATATTTTGATTGCCAATGGTGTTAAAGAGGCAGCCTCCGTTAATCTTATCGCTACCTTTGTTAAAGTTTTCCCACTTATTTTGTTTATTGGGCTTGCGATTTGGTATTTCTCGCCAGTAACATTTAGCCAAGACATTAAGGCAACGGCTTTAAATAACAGTGTTTCTGATCAAGTAAAAAATACTATGCTCATCACGCTCTGGGTATTTACGGGCGTAGAAGGCGCTTCTGTTCTTTCTGCTCACGCAAAGAAAAAAAGTGATGTAGGTTTAGCAACCGTATTAGGGATTATCATTGCTTTAGTGCTATATGTTGCCATTACCGTACTTGCTCTTGGTATTTTACCAAGAGAAGTGATTGCAGAAATGTCTAACCCTTCTATGGCAGGATTACTTGAACAAATGATGGGAGCAAGCGGTAAAATTATCATTACGTTTTGCTTAATTGTTTCGGTACTAGCCTCTTACATCAGCTGGACAATGTACTGCTCTGAGGTTCCTTATCGAGGCGCAAAAAATGGGGCTTTTCCTAAAATTTTAGATAAGCTCAATGAAAATGATGTTGCTATCAACTCACTATGGTTTACAGGTGCAGTTGTACAATTTTGCTTATTCTTAGTCTTAATGACAGGCAAAAGCTACGAAACACTATTATTAATTTCGACCTCAATGATCCTCGTACCTTATTTATTGATTGGCGCTTATTTACTTAAACTGTCTATTCAACAAAATGCGGCTTGGCATATTAAACTAACAGGGCTCATTGCAACGCTTTATGGCATTTGGATCTTATATGCGGCAGGTTTAGATTATCTGTTACTCTCTGTGATTTTATACCTTCCGGGCATCGGTTTATTCCTTTATTCACGCTATCAGTTTAATGGGAAGAAATTTAACCTAACCCAATGGGAAAAAGGACTACTTCTTATTATCTGCCTGCTCTTTATATGGGCGGTTTATCACAGTCTAACCAATATGGATTGGAGCTAAAAAGCAAGGTTGCTCATCGTAAAGAACATAAGCCAACATTCGCTACAAATGGTATATAAGCTCTTTTGGTATGATAAGTTAGGCGTATCGCAATCTAATGATATCGAAGAGCTAGGAAAAAACTGGCAATCGCTTTGGTTAAATACGCAAGAAAAACAGATTATTCTACTGGTAAAGCCAACGGAAGAAAGTGAGAATTATCGGGTTTATGTTAAGTGAGTGTTTTCCATCTATTCTTTTATAGCGTTAAGTCGTTACTGGTTTATAGCGTTCAAAATAGCGAGACTATTTAATTTAAAGGGTTAAGCTCTATATTACCTGAGACTTAACCTTTTTTATTTCTAAAAAAAGTATAACATGATAATATATACTCATTATTTTTACAGTATTCTTTATGGCTATGTTTGAAAACTATTGGCACTATATTGTCATTGTCTTACTCTTTTTGCTTTCTTTAGTACTTTTCTTTTTCCACTCTCGAGCGCAACGAGATGTATTGGAATTACAACAAGATTTAGAAGAGGCTAAAAATACTTCTACTCAATTAACCCAAAAACTTGAACAGCTTTTGACAGAAAAAAGCCAGTTAGAGCAATGGGCTATTCAATATAAAGTCCAATCGGAAAATGCCCTTGAGCGAATTCGTGAAAAAGAGAATGAAATTGACTGCTTGCAACAAAAAATAATTTTGGCTGAACAAGCTGAAAATCAATTGGAAAATTACATTAGTGAGCTAAAAGAGCGAATTGGATCATCGCAGGCGAAAGCAGAAGGTTTAGAAGAACAGCTTCAAACCACACAAAATGCGCTTATAAATAAAGAGCGAGAAACTCAATCGTTATTTGTTCAGTTAAGTCAAACACAGAATGATTTAACGGAATTACGCACAACATTGCATGAAAAACAAGCCAATTTTGAAGCTCAGCAGCGGAATTTTATTGAAGTTAAGCAGCAGCTCAATAGTGAGTTTCAGCATTTGGCGCAACAAATCTTGGAAGAAAAGAGCCAGCTATTTGCACAGAGTAATCAAACGTCCCTTGATGCTTTATTAAAGCCGTTTAGAGAGCAAATTGAAGGCTTCCAAAAACGTGTGAATGAAGTTCATAGCGAATCGGTTAAAGGCACTGCAAATTTAGAAGCAGAGATTAAACGAGTGCTTCAAGTGGGGCTATCAATGTCTGAAGAAGCCCAAAATTTAGCCACAGCGTTAAAAGGTAACAATAAGGTTGCAGGTAATTGGGGAGAAGTGCAATTAGAAAGTGCTTTGCAAGCAGCAGGCTTATTAGCCGGTGAGCATTATGTTGCTCAAGAAAGTTTCCGTAATGAAGAAGGAAAACGATTTGCACCAGATTTTGTTCTGCATCTACCAGATAATAAGCATTTAATTATTGATAGCAAAGTGTCGCTTGTTGCTTACGATAAAGCGGTTCGAGCAGACAATATGGCGGAAATCAACCAAGCCTTTGATGAACATTGTCGTTCACTGAGAACCCATATTGAAGGTTTATCTAAGAAAAATTATAGTGCTTTATTAGGCGTGAAAAGTCCTGATTTTGTGTTAATGTTTGTGCCGATTGAGCCTGCTTATATTGAAGCTATGAAACATGATCCAACCTTGTTTAATTTTGGTTATGAACATAATGTGATTTTGGTTTCTTATACAACATTAATGCCTATTTTACGTACAGTTGCGAATTTATGGCGAATTGAACGAGGAAATAATGAAGCCCGTGAAATTAGCGAGAAAGCCGGTGAAATTTATAATCAAGTTTGTACCATTGCAGACCGTCTCAGTAAGCTAGGTAACACACTCAATACTGCCAATAATCAGTATAATCAAACTGTAACGGCTTTAGTGGGGCGACAAGGCTTACTTGGTAAAGTTGAACGTTTCCAACAACTTTCTAGTAAGGCAAGCCAGCTTGTTCCACAAGTAGAGCTTTTAACCAGCGATTTGGATACAGCAAAATTAGAAGTATTGGTAGAAAAGGAAGCGGAACATGACGACTAAGTTGTTAATTATCGATAATCACGATTCTTTTACTTTTAATTTAGTCGATTTATTGCGCCCAATTTGTCATACGCATCAGATTGACATGCAAATTGTGAAAGCAGAAGACGTGGAATTGGATAAAGTGGCGGAATTTAGTCATATTCTGATTTCACCGGGGCCGGATGTACCGAGAGCTTATCCAAAAACGTTTCAAATGCTGACGGATTATCATCAGTCTAAATCGATCTTAGGGGTTTGTTTAGGTCATCAGACCATCGCCGAATTTTTTGGTGGGGAACTGTATAATTTAGCGGAAGTAAGGCATGGGCAACAACGCCCACTTTATCAAATTCAGGATAATCCGCTTTTTCATTCTCTGCCGGCTTCGTTTAACATCGGGCTTTATCATTCGTGGGCAATTTCGCAAGATTCTTTAAAAAACACACCGCTTGTTGCAACCGCGGTGTGTGATCAAAATGTCTTGATGGCGTTTAAACATCAAACCTTGCCGATTTATGGTGTCCAATTTCACCCTGAATCTTTTATTACCGAGTATGGCAGCATGATGCTAACGCATTGGCTTGTGAGCTAAAAGTTTGTTGAAAAACGCTTTGGCACAATAAAGATTGCCGGTAGAGCAAAAAGTGTCATCGTTAAAAACATCCACGTTGGGCTACTTTGATAGATAATGCCGGAAAGGAATGTAAAAATGGCCATCATGGCACAGCTGCCTAATCCGAAATAGAGTCCTTGCAACTTCGCAATTTTGTTCGTTTCTTGGCTAGAAATATAGCGAATCATCGCAAAATGAGCTAAGGCAAAACTCAGTGAATGAAAGAGTTGTGAGAATGCGAGTAGGTTAATGTCAGTCGTAGTGGCGAGTAATGTCCAACGCAGGGCAGTCCCAAGTGTTGAAACGAGGATTAAATACGCAAGTCGAATTCGTGTGAAAAAGCGTTTTGCGATAAAAAATAAACCAATTTCGGCAATGACGGCTAATCCCCACAATAGGCTAATTGCTTGAGTCGAAATGCCTAATGAAGACCAATAAATGGTGCTATAAGTATAGTAAGCTGCATGCGAAGCAAGAATCAAAGAAACTGCCATCAACATTCTGAATGTTGTGGGTTCTTTCAGAATTTGCCAGTAGCTAAATGAGATACTTGCCTCTTGTTGTTGAGGTTGTTGTAAGCCAATCGTTGGCGTAAAAAGTTGCCCTAAGCCAAGTAAAAGAAGAAAAGCACCACAAATCAACACAATAGATTCTGTACCCAACCAACCGACTAAATAGCCCGTACTAATCGAGCCAACGACAAAAGCTAGTGAACCGAATAAACGTGCTTTTCCATAATCTAATCCCACTTGCTGTTGCCAAACAGAAGCAATGCTATCTGCAATGGGCATTGCTCCTGCATTGAAAATGTGAAAGAGCATGAGCATCGGGAAGAAGAGCCAGATATTCTCAACCGTGAGAATGAGACCTACTACAACAGCTAAATTTAACCAAGTAAGCCAACGTGCAGTCGGTAAAAATTGCGAAACTTGCTTTACCCGTTGAGAGCTTAGCATACCGCCAAGAAAGCGAAATAAATAACCAAAGGAAACTAATAAGCCAATCATTTCCGTTTCGTAGCCATAATGTTTTAGCCAAACAGGTAAAAAAGGTAAGATCACGCCATAAGCACAGAAGAACCCGAAAAAATTAAAGGAAGACCATTGAAACGGGGTCAATTTCATAGTGATTTCTCCATTTCCTCCGCACGCTGAATTGCGGCTTGCATAGCATCATCAATAATTTTAGGGAGTTGGTATTGTTCAAATACAGCGAGAGCTTGTGCCGTTGTACCACCTTTTGAGGTAACATTTTCTCGTAAGGTGGAAAGAGGCGTAGTTGGATTTTCTGCAACTAATTTCGCCGCCCCTAATGCAGCCTGCTGAACTAAAAAACGTGCATCATCAGCAGAGAACCCCATGGCTTCGGCAGAGTTTTGCATCGCTTCCATAAAACGGAAAAAATAAGCTGGACTTGAACCTGTAATCGCAATAATTTGATTTATCTGCGCTTCTTGCGCTACCCAATAGCATTTTCCTACGGCTGCCATAAGCGTTTCAGCAAATTGACAAGCGGTCGGATCAACGGATTTTTCTGCAAAAAGTCCGGTTAGTCCCTCGCCAATCAGAGAAGGCGTATTTGGCATGGTTCGAATAATGTGTTGAGCGTGAGGGAGAAGTTGTTTTAAACGGGCAACTGATATCCCCGCGGCAATAGAAATGATCCATTTATTAGCAAGATCGATGTCTGCAAATTCCGCACATACTTCTGCCATCATTTGTGGTTTTACCGCTAAAATAATCACATCAGCCTGTTCTACTGCTTGTCGATTGGTAAAATGGGTATGAATTCCGACCGCTTGTAATGCTTCTCGGCGAGCAACATTTGATTTATTGCAGGCAATAATTTCATTAGCATGATAACCGCTTTTTAATAGCCCTTGCATGATCGCCCATGCCATGTTACCCGCCCCAATAAAAGCTAATTTTTTTTGTATCATGAATTCCCCTTTATCCTCTTTAGTTATGAAAAGACCGACATTGGTGTCGGTCTGCTTGTTTGATTGCCTACACAATAACGATGTTATTAACTAGAACGCTTATTCTTCGGCATCGGATCTTCAATCGGTCTAATCTCTTTTTCTGGATTTTCTGGATCTTGTTTTGGTGTAGACTCTGGTTGTTTCTCCGTTTCTGATTTAGGCGCTTCTGTATTCTGTGTCGCTGGCTGTGTTTCTACTGTGTTTTCTGGTGTCGTAGGTACTGTTTGAGAAGGCACTTCAACGACTTGAGTTCTATTTTCAGCCGCATTTTCTGATTTTTGCACAGCGGCATCTTGAGCTGGTGCTGGTTGAGTATTTTCAACAATGGCTTTAGTCGGCACGCCAATAGCTGGGTGTTCTAATACTTTTTCAGAAAATTGTGCTTGTTTTAGCGCAAATGATTGAAATAGACCGCTTGCTGTTTTTTCAATGACCTGATTTTCATCACTCACTTCTGGTACGGTATAGGCCGCAACGTGAACGACTTGCTCATCGTTAATTTTTTTCACGGTAATTTTTTTACTTAAATCGACTCTTGGATCTAACCATACCGCTACAATAGAGTCATTGACTGCTTTATCAAATTCTTCAGGGATAATCTGATCATTTACAACAAAATAGCCTTTATCTTCTAAAGCAATATAGCTCAGTAAATCGCCTGATTTTAAATCGGGTAGGAGTCTTCTTAAGCGCTCAATCACTTTATTTTGTTCAGGTACTTTAATATCTAAGCTTGCCCATGAACGTGCAATAGAAATCGCAAAGTCTCGCCCATCAACAGGTTTATCATATTTTAAACTTAACATTAAAGGACGAGTTTGAGGCTGATATTCCCCATTTTCAGTAAATAACGTAATGTTATAAATTTTGAAGGGCCCCCACGTATAATCGAGATCATTAATTTTTTCCCAATTCGCGAAGGTTGTGTGACTGAATACAGAAAATAAAAGAGTAAAGAGAACTTTGTAACGCATTATTATTGCCTCTCAAGAAATTTGTTCGCATTATACCGTGAAAATATAAAATTTCGTAGAATGATTTTTAAGATAAAAATTTTGTGATCTAGTTCAAATTTTTGAGATATTTACCGAGCGATTTATATTAGAAGTGCTACTATGATTATGCTATCCACAACCATTAGAGGAGTATTTTATGTTTCCAGAGTATCGTGATCTTATTTCAAAATTGAAGGTAGAAGATGCTCATTTTGCTCGATTATTTGAAAGACATAATGAGTTGGATCAGAAAATTAAAAATCAAGAAGCGAATATTGAATTAGCAACACATGAGGAAATTGAAAATCTGAAAAAAGAGAAGCTTCATATTAAAGATGAGCTTTATGCTATTTTAAAACAAAAAGCGTAATTAGCTTTAGGACTATATAAAAAAGTGCGACATTCAAGTCGCACTTTTTGCTTTAGACTAATTGTATCTTACCAGTAAGCACGTGCACCGATAACAGTGATGTTATCACGAACGCGTTTAGTTTTTTCGCCATTTTCAAAGTGTTTTGCGTGAGTTGTTTGCCACTCAACAAAAGCTTTTAAGTATTTAGGTACGATGTAGTATTCCGTTCCTAACATAAATTGATGGCGTCTTACTTTGGTATCGTTACTTCCAGCAATTGCATCTAACTTATTATCTTTGTAAGCATACATAGTATAAGCACTCCAATCATCCGTTAATTTTTGACGTAATACGGTACGGATTTCTTTCTCAGTGCGTTTATTACCAACTAATGCTTGGTCATTTGTTTCACGGCGTTCTAAATCTACGCCCACAGTTGTTTTATCATAAGTATAAGCTACGCCAAATGAGAACGCATTGCGATCATAAGCTGGTCGATTTGATTGCTCAAAGCGATCGCGAGTAAAGCCGATGCCGGTTTTTACGCTTTGTAACTCATCAATTTTGTGTTTATAGATTGCTGCCGCACCCCAAACATCTTTTACATGGTTGGTTAAATCTAAACCGTTTGAACCACGTTGGCTATGACCAGAATAGAATGCGCCTAATTTTAAGCCATCAATACCTTGATAAGTATATTGGATAGCGTGGCGTGCATTTGCAGTTAATAAACCATCACTTAAACTTAATGTATTCGGTAAGTCAGTTTGTTTTACTTCATCGGTTACGGTTGTCATATGACCATAGGTTAATTCACCGTACTGCTTATGACCAATACCTGCATAAAGTTGGCGATCGTAAACGTGGTCAAAACCGTGTTGAGAGCTTGCTAAATCTTGGAAACGCCATTCAACGCGACCTAACGCATAGAAGCCAGCACCAAGTTGTTGGTTTACTTTAAAGCCAAAACGTGAGCCGTTATTGCTTACTGCTTTATTTACGTGATTTCGTGTTGTTGCACCATTCACATTTGAAGTTTTATTAGCCTCACTGCGCCATTGTAAACGTGCAGAACCGGTAAATTCTACTTTTGTGCCTGTTTCTTCACTATCGAAAACAGTGATTGCTGATGCTGAGTTTGCCACGAAAGCAGATGCTAACAGGGCTAATGTTGTTTTTTTCATTATAAAAATCCCACAGTCAAAAAAAAGAGGCTATATTCTAGCTTATATAACAATACCTAATCAATCCGATTTTGTTTGTTTATATTGCGATTAGTTATAATAACCATATAATACCGTTTTATTTTTACCCTTATTTTTACTCTTAGAACATTGAGAGGACATTGAGATGGAACAACAATCTCCGTTAATCGCACTTGTTGCCGGCGAAGTTTCGGGCGATATTTTGGGGGCAGGTTTAATTAACGCTTTAAAACTTCATTATCCTAATGCTCGTTTTATTGGCGTTGCCGGTGAGAAAATGCAAAAAGCCGGTTGTGAAACACTATTTGAAATGGAAGAGCTTGCCGTGATGGGATTAGCGGAAGTGGTTAAACATCTTCCTCGTTTACTTAAACGCCGTAAACAAGTAATTGAAACGATGCTAGAAATGAAACCGGATATTTTTATCGGCATTGATGCACCTGATTTCAATCTTACTGTGGAAGAAAAACTCAAAGCTCAAGGGATTAAAACTATCCATTATGTTAGCCCTTCGGTTTGGGCTTGGCGCCAAAACCGTATTCATAAAATTGCAAGAGCGACAAACTTAGTCTTGGCGTTTTTACCTTTTGAGAAAGCTTTCTATGACCGTTTTAATGTGCCTTGCCGTTTTATTGGGCATACGATGGCAGATGCCATTCCGCTCAAACCTAACCGAACGGAAGCCTGTAATATGTTGGGAATTGATGAACAACAGCGTTATATCGCTATTCTGGCAGGAAGCCGTGCGAGTGAAATTCATTTTTTGGCAGAGCCGTTTCTAAAAACAGCACAAATTTTGCAAGAAAAACACCCTGATTTGCAATTTTTAGTGCCCATGGTTAATGAAAAAAGGCGAGCGCAATTTGAGGCAGTGAAAGCACAAGTTGCGCCAAATCTTCAGATAAACATCATTAATGGTAATGCGCGCCAAGCTATGATTGCGGCAGAATGTACGTTACTGGCTTCAGGCACGGCAGCATTTGAAGCGATGCTTTGTAAATCTCCAATGGTAGTCGGGTATAAAATGAAGCCGATGACTTATTGGTTGGCAAAAAAATTGGTCAAAACCGACTATATCTCTTTGCCAAATTTATTAGCAAATGAACCGCTTGTTCCAGAGCTTATTCAAGACGAATGTAATCCGGAAAATTTAGCGTGGTATTTAAATCGCTATTTAAGTGATGATGCCGATAGTCAAAAGCAAAAAAATGAATTGAAACAACGTTTCACAGAGTTACATAAACTTATTCAATGTGATGCTGATAGCCAAGCCGCACAAGCTGTGGTGGAGTTGTTAAATCATACGCCTGAAGCAAAATAATGCGCTAACAAGCGGTTAAATTATTCTTATTTTTTACAAAAGGACACTTATCAATGTGGAAAGAAATTCTTCTCAATTATGGGATATTTTTACTCGAGCTTTTAACCATTTTTGGCATTATCGCCGTTGTTGTGATGTTGATTTTAGAAGCTAAAAAACAACCTGAAGATGGGGCTATCTCAATTACGAATTTCTCTAAAAAATACCAAGAGCAACAAACTTCACTTAATCATTTCTTTTTAAGTGAGGAAGAGCTTAAACAACAAGAGAAAGCGGAAAAAGAAGCCGAGAAAGCAAAAGCGAAAGCGGAGAAAAAACGCATAAAAGAAGGAAAAGAAAAACCTGAAGAAGAGCAAAAAGCTCGTTTATTTGTTTTAGATTTCAATGGCGATGTTCACGCCAATGCGGTAAATGCATTACGTAAAGAAATTACCGCACTCTTATCTATTGCGAAACCGAATGATGAAGTACTACTTAAATTAGAAAGCCCTGGTGGTGTGGTTCACGGCTATGGTTTAGCTGCTTCACAATTACAGCGTTTGAAAGCCAAAAACATACCGCTTACGGTGGCGGTAGATAAAGTAGCGGCAAGCGGTGGCTATATGATGGCTTGTGTTGCCGATAAAATTATTTCAGCACCTTTTGCGGTTATTGGATCTATCGGTGTTGTAGCTCAAGTACCAAATATTCACCGCTTATTGAAAAAACACGATATTGACGTAGATGTGATGACGGCGGGGGAATACAAGCGTACGGTAACCTTAGTTGGCGAAAATACCGAAAAAGGTAAACAAAAATTCCAACAAGAGCTAGAAGAAACACACGATTTATTTAAACAGTTTGTCACGCAACACCGCCCTCAATTAGACATTGAGAAAATTGCGACCGGTGAACACTGGTTTGGGCAACAAGCATTGGCATTAAATTTAGTTGATGAAATTGCAACGAGCGATGATCTGTTAGTGAAGGCGGTTGAAGATAAAGAAATTATTGAGCTGAAATACAAGGAAAAGAAAAACTTAACCCAACGTATTGGTTTACAGATGGAGCAGTCTGTTGAAAGTTTGCTTGGGAAAATGCTTAATAAGAGAAGATTTATAATGTAAGAGATATTTTTCATGACAAAAGAGATTACGATTGTAACGGCATTTTTTGATATTGGCAGAGGGAATATTTCTACAGAAGCAGGCTATCCAAGCTATTTAATACGTAGTAATAACACCTACTTTAGTTATTTTGTTCATCTTGCCAAATTAGAAAAAGGGGGATGGTTCTCTATGTTTAAAAGATTTTCAGTCTCTCAATAAGATGAGCGTATAGCGATGCAGACGATTAATTTCACAGATTGCTTAGCAAAAAAACTTTACACTGAGCTATACAAGCGGTCGGATTTTTCTCAAACAATGGAACCACAACAGCAGATTTACTATTACCGAGAAGTAAACCGTGAGCAAATGCAACACGTGGCGAAAATTTGGGAACAAGTCATTACGCAGTATTATAACCAGCCTTTTCCTCCCTTTGAAATTAAACCTAAGCAAAATTTGGATGGGAAGAAAATTATTTGGCAATACTGGGGGCAGGATATCGATGCTAATTTGCCTGATATGGTCAAGCTCTGCTTTGCGAGTGTTGAGCGTTTTAAAGATGACTACGTGGTTATTCGATTGACGGATAAAACCATAAGGGATTATATCGAATTGCCTGAATTTATTTGGCAAAAGCGACAAACCCCTGCCTTTGTGCCTTGCCCCTATGAATTATCTTGATTAGAATCGATATCCTACGTTAGCCGTAAAATCATTGCCTTTTAATTTTGTACCGCTACGTTTTAAGTTGTTACGTGTATATTCTGCACCAACTTCAACGTTGCTTGATACCGCATATTTTGCTCCAGCGCCATAGCCAAAGCCACGATAAGTTTCATCGCCCACTTTGCTTGAGCTTGCATCCACTTTTACGTAAGGTAATAAATCTGAACCTACACGGTAGCCTTGTTGGTAAGCAACGGTGTATTTATTTTTCTGTTTTACATCGTTAAAAACTTTCGTGCTACCTACTTTTGCTTTACCTTGAACAATACCAACAAAGTTGCTACCGTAATCCATTCCATAGTCCACAACAAGAGCCGGACCGGTAGATTGTTTACCTTTTACGCCATCAACTTTATATTTTGCGGTAGTTAAATCAACACCTACGCCTAAGCCTGTAAAAGTTTCACCTACCGGTGCAGCAAAAGCAGAGGCAGAAAATAGCCCTGCTAATGTAAGTACTGCCATTTTTTTCATAATTGAATCCTTATTGATATCTTAAAAAGAATAGTAAGCCCTGTGGGCTTAATAAAAATAGACAAAGCTGTCTTACTCAAGTTCACCACAAAAACGATAACCTTCGCCATGTACGGTAATAATGATCTCAGGTGTATTCGGATGATCTTCAAAATGTTTGCGAATTCGGCGAATCGTTACATCAACCGTGCGATCATGCGGTTTTAATTCACGCCCAGTCATTTTTAGTAAAAGATCTTCTCGGGTTTGAATTTTTCCTGGATTTTCACAAAAGTGGAGTAATGCTCTAAATTCACTCCGTGGTAATTTATTTTCTTCGCCTTCAGGGCTAATGAGGCTACGGCTGTTAATATCTAACGTCCAGCCATTAAAGCGGTATTGTTCAATATTTTTTTCAGGTTGAAGTTTTTCTTTATCTTCTACCATTGTACGATGAAGTAAATTTCTAGCACGAATCGTTAATTCGCGAGGATTAAAAGGTTTAGTAATGTAATCATCGGCACCAATTTCTAATCCTAAAATTTTATCAATTTCGTTATCTCGTCCTGTGAGAAACATTAAGGCAACTTTGGTTGTTTCTCTCAATTCACGAGCTAACATAAGTCCATTTTTTCCGGGTAAATTGATATCCATAATCACTAAGTGAATTGTTTGTTTTGCAAGAATTTCATGCATTTGTGTGCCATCAATTGCTTCAAATACATTATATCCTTCGGCTTCAAAGATATTTTTTAATGTATTGCGTGTGACAGCTTCATCTTCAACAATTAAAACTTGTGGATTATTCTGCATAATAGAGATTCCTCATTTGAAATGACGTAATAATAACATTTCAATAATGTTGCGAAATTGTATCATTGTACCTGATGGTAACTGTTACTCAAAAAAGTTATTTACCGTTTTTTTATGCTTAATCAAATTTTTAACAAATTTGATTACTTTATGCTGTTTGATCCCGATCATCAATGCCAAATATCAAATAATTCCCGTTAATATCGGCAAGGCTTCGGAAGCCAACATTAAACATCTCACAATGTTTATTGCGATTAATAGGTTTGTAATCAAAATTATCATGGTGATGCCCGTGAAATATTTTACGTACGCCCATTTTTTTCGCTAATTGATTGATGATTGCAAAGCCCTGAGGATGAGGTCTTGGCGCCTCATGAGTAATTAAAATATCTGCTTTTTGTGTTTCTAAGGTTTCCACATCCGAAGGAAAAATAGAAGTCCGATGTCTAAGTGGCAAACCGCCTCGCCAAATCTTTTCTTGTGGCATATACTGACAGTAGTGAATTGGGTCAAAAAACATCGGGCGGTTAGGAGGCATCCAAATATGCCCTCTAAAAACGCCACCTAACCCAGCAATTTTGACGCCTTGAATATCGACCACTTTGCCATGTAAATTACGTGTTTTCCATTCGCTTCCCCAAAGGGCATCAAAAGCGGCAGCTGTTTTACTATCGTGATTTCCGTGGATAAACCAAATATCACAATATTGCGCTAATTTATCGAGATCATGCGGCGTAGTCAGTTGTAAATCACCTAAAATAACCAATGCAACATTTTGTTGAGAGGTCACAATAGGATAGAGGTGTTCGTAGCTGCCATGCGGATCTCCGGCAAATAGAATCATGCGTTACCTTCCGATTCGGTATCAGTATTAAATTGTTTAAATTGTAACGGAATTGGCTCATCATTTAAAATAGCTTCAACCACTTCTTTTGTTTGGTTATAGCGATCTAAATAGCTTGGCGATTCAATTTCAATATAAGGAATATGATGTTTCTCTAACAATTTTTTAAGTAAAGTTTGGAAGCGTTGGCGTTGTTTTAGAGAGCCTAGGCTACGCAAACCATCATCAACCCATTTGGTATTGTTAGCAAGTAAAATGGTTACATCAAAAGGATATTCCTTAATCATTGAATCCAAAAACGGATGCGATTTTCCTTCATATTGAATACAAAAGGCTTGTGTTGTAATGTAGTCCGTATCAATAAAAGCCACCTTATGGGCATGCTTCATTGCATAATCTACATAGCGTTTGTGTCCAAGTGCCATTTGAGGGTAATCGGAGTATTGCATTGCTTGTTCATCGCCCCCGAGTTGCTCAAATACGAATTCACGACCATACTCCCAAGCAGATGTGGTATTAAAGACATTTGCCAGTTTGCTCACAAGAACGGATTTACCGCTGCTTTCTCCCCCTAAAATCGCAATGGTTTTCACGAAAAATGGACGAACCTCTTTTGGAATAAAACGCCAGTATTGGAACGGATTATTACGGATTTTGGTTGCCGAAACGTTAAAGTGCTTGCGATCAGGATCGACTAAATGAACCTCTAAATTAAGGTATTTTTCATAAGGTTCTTTATCTTGCATTTCGCTACTAAAAACGATAGTCGGTTGAATGTTTTTTTCAACGAATAATTCTTTTACTCGGTTCGCCCAACCTTCCCAGCCATTAGGATAGCTAGGAATACCATCTTCAGATAAATGATGAATTAAGATGTGTTTTTGTTGATATTTAAAAATTTGTTGCATCCAACGTAGGCGATCTTCATTGGTTGGCATTCTCTTCATTTTGCTCTGTTTGAAGAGTTGGAGATCACGTTCCGTATCCGTACAGACGACCACATGTAAAACATCCACTTTACTGAATGCTTCATAGATCATATTAATATGCCCTGTATGAATAGGATAGAACTTGCCAAAAATCACGCCAATACGTTGATTTTTATCTTCTACAATGTTTAAAACTTGATGAAGTGCTTTTAATTTTGCTGCACTTGGGTTTTTAATTTTGCCACTGACTAATTGATTAAAATAAGCTCGCGTCACGCCTGCTTGAGTACATACGTCATTGACTTTCATTTTTAGCTGTTTACGCTTGGTTTGAAGGTAGGCGAAATGGGTTATCGTTGTCATAATTTAGAAAAGGTTGTAAATAATCATATATATGATAAAGCAAAATGTAGCATTTGAATAATCTTTTCTGCCTAACAGTAAGAAAAATGCACTATTTATGAGACATAAATAGTAGAATAGTATTTCTCTTCTTGATTTTTGCAAAAAATTGCTGGAATCAGACCGCTTTTATTTCCTCTTTTAGCGGATAACCGCTATAATCAGAAGAATTTTTTTATTTTGTTTTTAAGATACCGTTACCCATGCAACTAGTTCGAGGATTCCATAATTTAGCCAATAACCCCATATTCCAACAAGGGTGTGCTTTATCCATTGGGAACTTTGACGGGGTACATTTAGGGCATCAAAACATTTTGGCTCGCTTAAATGAAAAAGCAAAAGCACTGAATTTGCCTTCGGTGGTGATGGTATTTGAGCCTCAACCTCGAGAGTTTTTTGCAAAAAAATCTGGAAATTTAACCGCTAATCCTCCGGCAAGATTGATGCGTTTAAGAGATAAACTTAAGTATTTAGAAAAAGCCGGGGTTGATTTTGTTCTTTGTGTGCGTTTTTCGGCACAATTTGCAAAACTAACGGCACATGAATTTATTGAAAAATTATTGGTAGAACGGTTAAACGTGCGCTATCTAAGCGTGGGCGATGATTTCCATTTTGGTTCAGATCGAAGCGGTAATTATCAAACGTTACTTAATGCGGGTAAAACGCTAGGGTTTGAAGTTGAAGAAAGCCACACCCATAGTTTTGAGAGTGAAAGAATTAGTAGCTCGTTAATTCGTGAAGCATTAAGTAAGGATGAATTAACGTTAGCCGCAAAACTACTGGGTAAACCTTATTCCATCGCTGGGCGTGTTGCTCATGGGAATAAATTAGGCAGAACCATTGGCTTTCCTACTGCAAATATTATGCTCAATCGTTTAGTGACACCACTGCAAGGCGTTTATGCGGTAAAAATAGAGACAAAATACGGTATATATAGCGGTATTGCCAATGTGGGGAATCGCCCAACGATAAACGGAACAAAACCGTTATTGGAAGTGCATTTGTTTGATTTTAATCACTCAATTTACGGTCAGGCAATTGAAGTCCTCTTTTTAAAAAAAATCCGTGCGGAAATTAAATTTGCAAGTTTTAATGAGTTAAGACAGCAAATTGA
Source organism: Actinobacillus minor NM305 (assembly GCF_000175195.1). GTDB lineage: Bacteria > Pseudomonadota > Gammaproteobacteria > Enterobacterales > Pasteurellaceae > Haemophilus_A > Haemophilus_A minor. Next base: position 75,901 of record NZ_ACQL01000055.1, read on the forward strand.
ACAAGATCGGGAACAAGCAGTGAGGTTTTTTAGAGGTAATGATCCTGTATTATTCTTAGACTAATCATAAGTCAGTCTTTTTAGACTGTAAGGTGGAGACAATGAGCTATACAGACAAAATTTTACTAGCTAATGAAAAAATTATTTATCAAGGTAAAAGAAGCGTATTTCCTAAATTACCCTATATTATAGGTTTAAGTTTGATTTTTCCTTTTATAAGTGTATTAGGCACATTAGCTGTTTTTTTTGATAAAAATATTCTTAATCTTACAGGATTATTTACTGGTATTTTTTTAGGCGTTATTGTGTTTATTATTTTATATTTATTAGCAAAGCTTATTGTAAATAAAACGGAGCTTGTGATTACAAATAGAAGGATTATTGCAAAATTCGGGATTATTAGATTAGACACATTAGAGATAAGATTAGAAAACATTGAAAGTATTGGAATTGAACAAACTTTTTTAGGTAGATTGTTCAATTATGGAACGATTATTATTCACGGCTATGGTGGCTCAAATACGCCAATAATAGAAGTTATAAATCCTTTAAAATTTAAAAGAGAACTTGAACAATTACACGATACTTTTCAGACTTAAGTGTGATGTATTAAACAATATTCAATTTTATTAACTGGAACATAAAAATGACTGATTACAAAAACACATTAAATTTGCCTGAAACAGGCTTTCCGATGCGTGGGGATCTCGCTAAGCGTGAACCTGCGATGTTACAAAATTGGTATGACAAAAAGCTCTATCAAAAAATTCGTGAAGCATCAAAAGGGAAAAAATCCTTTATTCTGCACGATGGCCCTCCGTATGCGAATGGGAACATTCACATTGGTCACGCCGTTAATAAAATTTTAAAAGATATTATTATGAAGTCAAAAACCGCATTGGGTTTTGACACGCCTTATGTACCAGGTTGGGACTGCCACGGTTTGCCAATTGAGCTAAAAGTAGAAGGTTTGGTGGGTAAACCAAATGAAAAAATTTCTGCGGCAGAGTTCCGTCAAGCGTGTCGTGAATATGCAAAAGAGCAAGTCGAAGGACAAAAAGCAGACTTTATTCGTATGGGCGTGTTGGGCGATTGGGATAATCCATATCTCACGATGAACTTCAATACTGAAGCGAACATTATCCGTACTTTAGGTAAAGTAATTGCAAATGGTCACTTATACAAAGGCTCAAAACCGGTTCACTGGTGTTTAGACTGTGGCTCTTCCCTTGCTGAAGCCGAAGTGGAATATGAAGATAAAGTATCGCCATCAATCTATGTTCGTTTCCCTGCCAAAGATCAAGCAGAAATTGAAGCAAAATTTAACGCTCAAGGTAAGGGGCATGGTCAAATTTCTGCGGTGATTTGGACAACAACGCCTTGGACATTACCTTCAAATAAAGCGATTTCAATCAATCCGGAATTTGATTATCAATTAGTCCAATTTGGCGAAGAACGCGTTATTTTAGCGAAAGAACTCGTAGAAAGTGTACAAAATGCTGCAAAACTTGAAAGTGTTGATGTATTAGGTGAAGTAAAAGGCGAGGCATTAGAATTACTTCAATTTAATCACCCATTCTACGATTATAGTGTGCCATTAATTTTAGGCGATCATGTCACAACGGATGGTGGTACAGGTTTAGTTCATACCGCACCGGATCACGGTCAAGACGACTTTATCGTTTCGAAAAAATACAACATTGAAATGGCTGGTTTAGTCGGAAACGATGGTAAATTTAAAGCAGAAGCGCCATTCTTTGCAGGTTTAGGTGTTTTCGAATCAAACGAGAAAGTTTTAGAAAAATTAAAGGAGGTGGGGGCGTTACTTAAATTAGAACGCATTAAACACAGTTATCCACATTGCTGGCGCCACAAAACGCCGATTATTTTCCGTGCAACACCACAATGGTTTATCGGTATGGAAACGCAAGGTTTGCGCCAACAAGCGTTAGGCGAAATCAAATCCGTACGTTGGATTCCTGCTTGGGGAGAAGCGCGTATTGATACAATGGTGGCGAATCGTCCAGACTGGTGTATCTCTCGTCAGCGTACTTGGGGCGTACCAATGACGATGTTTATTCACAATGAAACGGAAGAGCTGCACCCACGTACAGAAGAAATCCTTGAAATCGTGGCAAAACGTGTGGAAGAAAAAGGTATCCAAGCGTGGTGGGATTTAGATCCAGCAGAAGTCTTAGGCGAAGAAGCTAAAGATTACCGCAAAGTACCAGATACACTCGATGTATGGTTCGATTCGGGATCAACTTATGCCTCTGTGGTAGAAGCTCGTCCAGAATTTAATGGTAATAGCGCAGATATGTACCTTGAAGGTTCAGACCAACATCGTGGTTGGTTTATGTCTTCATTAATGCTTTCAACCGCAACTAATGGCAAAGCACCTTATAAACAAGTATTAACTCACGGTTTCGTGGTTGATGAAAAAGGTCGCAAAATGTCAAAATCACTCGGTAACGTGATTGTGCCAAGTGAAGTATGGAATAAAAATGGTGCGGATATTTTACGTTTATGGGTTGCTTCAACAGACTATACGGGCGAAATTGCGGTTTCTCATAACATTTTAAATAGCGCAGGCGAATCGTACCGCCGTATTCGTAATACTGCTCGCTTCTTATTAGCGAACTTAAATGGCTTCGATCCAAAACGTGATTTGGTTAAACCGGAAGAGATGATCGCCTTAGATCGTTGGGCGGTAAGCTGTGCGTTAGATGCACAAAACGACATTAAAGAAGCCTATGATAATTATCAATTCCACACCGTTGTTCAGCGTTTAATGCGTTTCTGTTCAATCGAAATGGGATCGTTCTATTTAGATATTATCAAAGACCGTCAATACACCACCAAAGCAGACAGCCTTGCACGCCGTAGCTGTCAAACTGCGTTGTGGCATATCTCTGAAGCATTAGTGCGTTGGATGGCACCGATTTTATCCTTCACCGCCGATGAAATTTGGGGCTACTTACCACAAGTGGAAGAACGTTCTGAATTTGTCTTTACTGAAGAATTCTACACAGGCTTATTCGGTTTAAGTGAAAGCGACAAATTAGATGACAACTACTGGCAAAAACTGTTAAAAGTGCGTGCGGAAGTAAACCGTGTCTTAGAACAAGCGCGTAACGACAAGTTAATTGGTGCTGGCCTCGAAGCGAAAGTCACCGTGTATGCAAATGATGATATTCGTCCGTTGTTAGAACAGTTAGGCAACGAGCTACGTTTTGTGCTAATCACTTCACAAGCGATTGTTAAACCACTTGCAGAAGCTGATGTTGCAGAAGGCGAATTGGCGGGTCTTGCGGTGAAAGTAGAACGTGCAGACGGTGAAAAATGCCCACGTTGCTGGCACTATGCGACAGATATTGGTGCGAATGCAGAACATCCTGAGATTTGTGGGCGTTGTGTGGAGAATGTGGCAGGTAATGGCGAGCAAAGAGCATTTGCTTAAACAAGCACTTTCTCCGTAACTACATTTCCTACTTTTCTTTGCTTCGCCAAAGAAAAGTAGGCAAAAGAAAGGCGACCCCGAGCGTTTCTTCTTCCTACGCTTGTTGCTAATTTTTGGGACGAACTTTTCAAACTCGCTTGCTTTGCAAGCTCAAACACGAAAAGTTGTCCTCAAAAATTGACGCAACCGCTTCGGCGAAACGCAGGGGAGATCGAACATCTCGATCTTAGCATTACAAAAAATTTATTAAAACTCACCGCTTGTTATGGCGGATTGGGTTCCCTTCTGAACCGCCTGAGCGTGTTTAAATTTGTAGGAACATTTTTCTCTGAGCCAACGAAGTTGGCGAATTTAAAATGTTCCGTTAAGCAAATTTAAACTAAGCGAAGATAAGCGGTGAAGTAGGGTGTGTTTCTTTTGGTTACTTTTCTTTGCACAAGCAAAGAAAAGTAACAGAGGACTAACAATGCTTATTCTAAACAAACAAACCCGTGCAAAACGCCACTTAGATAATCTCACTTTTATCCCCCAAGCGGTAGAAAAAGTGGATTTTCTTACCAGTAGCACCGAGTTTAAACAACACATTTTAGCGTTAATAAAACAAGCAAAATTTCGCATTTATCTCACCGCTCTCTATTTTGAAAAAGATGAAGCCGGGCAAGAGATCTTAGATGCACTTTATCAAGCGAAATTAGCTAACCCACAACTAGAAATCAAAATCCTTGTAGATTGGCATAGGGCGCAACGGGGACGTATTGGCGAAGCAACCCAAAGTTCAAACGCCGATTGGTACACCCTGATGCGTGAGCAATATGCCCTGCCGACAGAGCAAGAGATTGCGTTTTATGGCGTTCCGGTCAATAAACGTGAGATCTTCGGTGTGTTGCACCTAAAAGGGTTTGTGTTTGATGATACCCTACTTTATAGCGGAGCGAGCATCAACAACGTCTATTTACAGCAATTTGAGCGTTACCGTTACGACCGTTATCATCAAATTGAAAATAAGGCTTTAGCAGATAGCTGGGTTAATTTTATTCAACAGAATATTTTGAGCAACCCTGCGGTAAATCGCTTGGATCAAGCAAATCGCCCAAAAACCATTGAAATCCGACCGCTTGTGAAAGCTTTCCGTAAGGAGCTTAGCCAACAAGAATATCGTTTTAATGGTAAATCAATGGATAATGAACAGCTAATGGTTTCGCCATTGGTCGGGCTAGGGCGTAAAAATCCGCTGAATAAAACGATTGAAGCGTTATTTTTCCAAGTACAACAAAAATTGACGATTTGTACGCCTTATTTCAATTTCCCTCGTTCAATTAACCAACGAATTGAGTGGTTATTGGAAAATGGCAAACAAATTGAAATTATTGTCGGCGATAAAACGGCGAACGATTTTTTCACGCCACCGGAAGAAAAATTTACGATGGCGTCCGCTTTGCCGTATCTGTATGAAAAAAATCTGCGAGCATTTACGAAAAAGTTTGATCATTATATCCAAAATGGGCAATTAACGATCCGCTTGTGGAAAGATGGCAAGAACAGCTACCACTTAAAAGGCGTATGGATTGATGAGCGTTATATTCTACTTACAGGAAACAATCTCAACCCACGAGCGTGGAAGTTAGATGCGGAAAATGCGGTATTAATTTCAGATCCGAAAGGTGAATTAACCGAAAAGTCTCAAGCAGAATTAGCGCAAATACGTACCCATACGACAGTGCTTACCCATTATAGTGATTTAGAACAGTTAAAAGATTATCCGGAAAATGTGCGTAAGTTACTGAAGAAATTCGGGCAAGTTAAATTAGATAAAGTGGTTAAAATGCTTTTATAGTGTATTAACTGAATAAAGGAAAAAAATGAGCGAACAAATTTACGGTATTCATGCTGTTAAAGCATTTCTTGATAACGCTCCGGAGCGTTTGATTGAGGTGTTTGTATTAAAAGGGCGTGAAGACAAACGACTTATTCCGTTGTTAAATGAATTACAACGTTTGGGGATCGCAATTCAACAAGTCAATCGCCAAACATTAGATAACAAATCACAAGGCGAGGTTCATCAAGGCATTATTGCCAAAGTAGTGCCACAAAAAGAGTTAAATGAACATGATTTAGATCGTATTTTAGCAAGCAAGCCGCAACCCTTATTATTGATTTTAGATGGTGTTACTGATCCGCATAATTTGGGCGCTTGCCTGCGTACAGCTGATGCCGCTGGTGTTGATGCAGTAATTGTGCCAAAAGATAAATCGGCACAATTAACTTCAACAGCTCGTAAAGTGGCTTGTGGTGCGGCAGAAACCGTACCTCTCATTCGGGTAACCAATTTGGCTCGAACCATGAGAGAGCTTCAAGAACAGCATAATGTTTGGATTGTTGGCACGGCAGGTGAAGCAACTTCAAGTATTTACGATGCCAAATTAACGGGTGCTATTGCACTTGTAATGGGGGCAGAAGGCGATGGAATGAGACGCTTAACACGTGAACATTGCGATCAATTGATTAGTATTCCAATGGCTGGTTCGGTCTCATCATTAAATGTTTCTGTTGCGACCGGTGTTTGTTTATTTGAGATTATTCGACAAAAGTTATCTACATAGTTTTTGATAAATCAACGACTATTTTGTCCACGGTGCCAGCTTAAAGCCTTATGCTACAAGACTTTAAGCTGGTTTTAGTAACAAAATTTAGCTATTATCTAGCTCTCTTCAAAAGCCTCAGAAAAACGTTCAATCGTTGCGCCAAGACCACGTAGTTTTTCTTCGATGTGTTCATAACCACGATCGATATGATAAATGCGATCCACAATGGTTTCACCATTTGCGATACAGCCTGCTAAGACTAAGCTGATTGATGCGCGAAGGTCAGTTGCCATAACTTCTGCAGGTTTTAATGATTCAACACCATGACAAATTGCTGTGTTACCTTCGATTTCACCTTTTGCACCCATGCGGTTGAGTTCCGGAATATGCATAAAGCGGTTTTCAAAAATGGTTTCCGTAATACGGCTTGTCCCTTCTGCTACAGTGTTTAACAAGGTAAATTGAGCTTGCATATCTGTTGGAAAGCCAGGGTGAGGCATAGTGCGGATATTTACCGCTTTTGGACGCCGACCTTTTGAATCAAGTGTAATCGTATCTTCAGTCACTTCAACATCCATGCCTGCTTCACGTAATTTCTCAATTACAGCGTCTAGTGTATCTGCTTTCGTACCGCGGCACGTGATTTTACCGCCAGAAACGGCAGCTGCAATAAGGAATGTACCGGTCTCAATACGGTCTGCAACAACACGGTGTTCACAACCACCTAAATGTTCCACACCTTCAACCGTAATCATATCAGTACCTGCACCAGAGATTTTTGCCCCCATCGCATTTAAGAAAATGGCTGTATCTACAATTTCAGGCTCACGAGCAGCATTTTCAATTACCGTTTTTCCCTCTGCTAAAGTTGCCGCCATCATCACAGATAATGTTGCCCCTACGCTCACTTTATCCATATAAACTCGAGCGCCTTTAAGACGACCATTTGAAGTTGCTTTTACATAGCCTTCATCTAATTCAATCGTTGCGCCCATTTTTTCTAAACCTGCGATATGCATATCCACAGGTCTCGCACCGATAGTACAGCCACCCGGTAAAGAAACTTGTCCTTCGTGGAAACGAGCCACTAATGGTGCCAGCGCCCAAATTGAAGCACGCATCGTTTTCACTAATTCGTAAGGTGCAACATAGTGATCAATCTTACTTGCATCAATCTGTACTGCGCCGTTTGCATCACGCTCAACAACTACACCTAATTTACGTAAAATTTTGAAAGTGGTTTCCACGTCCTTTAACACAGGCACATTGGTTAATGTCACTGGCTTTTCTGCCAAAATGGCGGCGAAAAGAATAGGTAATGCCGCATTTTTTGCACCAGAAATTTCAACGGTACCGCTTAAAGTAACTGGACCGCGTACTCGGAATTTTTCCATTTTTTATCCTTTTTATCATAAAAACAAAAGTTGAACCTTTTGTAAGCGGTCAAATTTGACATATCACTTACGAAATGGCCCAACTTACTTAATTAACCTGCCATATTTAATAAACGCTCTTTTTTCCATTGGTCTGTGGAAAAAACTTTAATGGTAAGCGCATGAATAGCATTAGTAGCAAATAAATCGCCGAGTGGTGCATAAACAGCTTGTTGTTGTTTCACTCGAGAAAGTGCAGCTAAACTATCGCTTACCACAATAACACCATAATGGGAATTTTCCCCTTGAGCATGAATTTCTGTGGCATCGGTAAGTGCTGCTTTAAGTATTTCTTCAAGTTGTTTTGGTTCCATAAATTAAATGATCCTTTAAATCAAAAAATAATGATGTCGATTAGTTTACAAGAAAGCGATTTAACCATTGGTCTAAATCATATAAATCCGCTAATGTTTTCACAACATTCGGAACATGAATCAGATGATTTGAGGTTTGCTTTCCATAAAAATGCAACAATTCAGTCAATAGAACAAAGCCGGCAGAATCAATACGTGAAATTGCTTTTAAATCCCAGTAAATATGTTGATTTTTTCTTGTAGATAAAAAAGAAGCACGTTGCTTCCATAACGGAAGCAACGTGTCACGGGTTAATTCACCACTCAACTCTACCACTAAGCTTTCATTGTTATGCAATACGCTCCATTGTAATGTTTTTTGTGGTTTCATACTAATTATTTTTTAGTTAAAGAGATTGGTTGTTTTGCTGATTGTGCAACTTGTGCAGTAAGAGCATCGATACCTTGTTGGCGTAATACACCGCTCCATTCATTTTGTTTTGTTGCAACCATACTTACGCCTTCAGCTGCCATGTCGTAAGCTTGCCATTCACCGGTTTTACTATTTTTACGCCATTTAAAATCTAATTTAATAGGCGCTGCACTGCCGTTCGATAATACATTTACACGAATACTTACGATAGATTTACCTTCTGTTGGTTTTTCGCCCTCAATCTCAATTTTTTGATCTTGATATTGGGTTAATACTTGTGCATAAGATTGCTCAATAAATTGACCGAATGCATCAAAGAATTTCTCACGTTGTGCTTCTGATGCTGAAGAAAGCGCTTTGCCTAGAACAAGCTGTCCAGCATATTTCACATGTACTTTTGGCATTAAATCGTTACGAACGATTGTACGTAAATATTCTGGATTTGATTTAATTTTACTTTGGTTTGCTTTAATATCACTAAAAAGTTTATCTGCGGTTTGTTGCATTAACGCATATGGGCTCGTTTCTGCAAACGCTTGTGTTGAGAATAAAGTTGATAAAGCGACAACACCAGCAACCATCATTTTTTTGATATTTTTTAACATTAAAAATACTCCAATAAGAATAACTATCTGTTATTAAGGTTTACAAGCGGTAGAATAATGCGTTTATTTTACCGCTTTTCATTATAGTCTATACGACTACATTAAGGTGAAGCAGGTTTTTCTGCTTCGGTTTTTTCTGCATCCGTTCCTGAAGATTTTTTATCTCCATATAAGAACTGACCGATTAAATCTTCTAATACCATCGCAGAATTGGTATCTGCAAAAGTACTTCCTTCTTTCATATATTCCGTTTCGCCTTCCATCATAAAGCCAACATTTAACGCAATATATTGTTCGCCAAGTAAACCTGCCGTTTTAATAGAAAGTGAACTCGTGTCCGGAATCTTATTAAAATCTTCGTTTACCGCTAAAGTGACTTTAGGGGTATAAGTTTGAGAATCTAACTGGATATCAGAGACACGTCCTACAACGACACCGCCTACTTTAATTGGCGCACGCACTTTTAGTCCACCGATATTATCGAAAGTTGCGTAAAGAGTGTAAGTTTTCTCTGAACTAAATCCCTGAACATTCGCTACACGTAAGCCTAAAAAAGCAAGAGCAATAAGCCCTAATAATACAAATAAGCCTACCCAAAATTCAAATTTAATTGATTGACGCATTTTTTTTCCTTTCTTAGATTAACCGCCAAACATAATGGCTGTTAAAATAAAGTCTAACCCTAAAATAACCAGTGAAGCGTTTACCACGGTCTTTGTTGTCGCTTGGCTAATCCCCTCTGATGTTGCAGTCGAATCATAACCATTAAATAAAGCAATCCAAACAACGGCGAAGGCGAAGATAATGCTTTTAATAAAACCGTTAATTAAGTCGCTTGCACTTACAGAGTTTTGCATAACAGACCAGAAGCTACCTGAATCTACCCCTTTCCAGTCAACCCCAACTAAAGAGCCGCCCCAAATGCCAATTGCAGTAAAAATAACAGCTAAAATTGGCATTGAAATTACACCAGCCCAAAAACGTGGTGCGATAATACGCCGTAAAGGATCAACTGCCATCATTTCAAGGCTGGAAAGCTGTTCTGTCGCTTTCATTAAACCAATTTCTGCGGTTAATGCCGAGCCAGCTCGGCCTGCAAAAAGTAATGCCGTGACCACCGGTCCTAACTCTCGAAGTAAAGAGAGTGAAACTAAAGTTCCCAAACTGGTTTCGGCGGCAAAATCAACTAAGACAACATAGCCTTGTAGCCCCAATACCATTCCAATGAATAAGCCTGAAAGCATAATAATCAGAAGAGATTGTACACCAACTACATAAAGTTGTTTAATTAGCAGTGGGCTATGTTTACGAAATTGAGGCTTTCCAATCAATGCTCCCCATAACATAAAAGCGGAACGCCCAAATGCTCGGATAATATCAATAGTCGTTTTCCCAATTTGGTTAATAAAATTAATCATTAAACAAGTCCTCCACATAGTCTTTTGCAGGATAGTGGAAACGAACCGGACCATCTGCTTTTCCTGCCAAGAATTGAATCACTTGAGGATCTTGACTTTCCACAAGCTCTTCAGGCGTTCCCTGAGCAATGACTCGCTGATTTGCCACAATATAAGCATAATCCGCAATACTTAATACTTCCGTCACATCATGAGAAACAACTATCGAAGTTAAATTCAATGCCTGATTGAGTTTTTTAATCAACTCGACAATAACACCCATACTAATCGGATCTTGCCCCGTGAATGGTTCATCGTACATGATCAGATCAGGATCTAATGCAATTGCTCGAGCCAATGCTGCTCGGCGAGCCATGCCTCCGGAAAGCTCTGAAGGCATTAAGTGAGCCGCCCCACGTAGCCCAACAGATTCTAATTTCATTAGAACCAATTTTCTAATCAGTTCTTCCGGTAAAGTGGTATGTTCACGAATGGGAAAGGCGACATTATCAAAAGTCGATAAATCAGTAAATAACGCTCCGGATTGAAACAACATCCCCATACGTTGGCGAAGCTGATAAAGCTCTTTATTTGATGCTTGGCAAATATCTTGTCCATCAAATAAGATTTCGCCTTGTTCCGGAATAATTTGTCCACCGATTAAACGTAATAATGTTGTTTTTCCTATGCCCGAAGGCCCCATTATCGCTGTCACTTTACCTTTCTGCACTTGCAGATTAAGATTATCGTAAATTACTCGCTCACCTCTTTTAAAGGTCAAGTTTTTTACTTCAATCAAGTTTTCAGTGTTTTGCATTCGTTTGTTTATATACTCTTTTTAGTAAAAAGAAAGGCTTCTATACTCCACTAAGTTAGCCATAAAGTCAAAAGGCTTTTAAATTTTGACAAAAAATTTTTTCGAAAGATGTTCTTTTCAAAAATTTACGTATTAACAATCCAACCATTCTAAATAAAATATCAGTCTTTAATGAACCCTTCCAAATTTTGTCTGTCCTATCAGACACGAGCAAGCGACTCAAGTTCAGCAAAAAGTATGCTTTCTCGCTATAGACATTTTCATATAAAAATTAAGGAACAAATAATGAAAACAATGAAAAAATCAATCATTGCCGCTTTCGTATTAGGTATGGGAATGGCATCTATGCCTATCACAGCACAAGCTGAAATCAAATTACCTTTTATTTCAGCAAGTAGCCAGCAAGAAACCCTATCTTTAGCAGATATGTTGGATAAAGTACGTCCTGCTGTTGTTAGTATTTCTGTTGAAGGTAAAACAAAAGAAGAAAAATACAGTCGAAGAATGAGAGATATTCCAGAAGAATTTGAATTTTTCTTCGGAGATATGTTTGGTGATCAACGCTCTGCTCCGCGTAATTTCCGTGGAATTGGCTCAGGCGCAATTATCAATGCAGAGAAAGGCTATGTGATCACCAACAACCACGTGATTAAAGATGCAGATAAAATTATCATTAAATTAGAAGATGGACGTGAATTTAAAGCAAAATTAGTTGGTGCAGATCCACTTTCTGATGTGGCTTTAGTCCAAATTGAAGAACCCAAAAATCTTACAGAGCTTAAATTTGCTGATTCGGATAAATTACGAGTGGGCGATTTTAGCGTAGCTATTGGTAATCCATTCGGTTTAGGTCAAACCGTAACATCAGGGATTATTTCTGCCTTAGGCCGCTCCACCGGAACAACTGATGATGGCTATCAAAACTATATTCAAACCGATGCAGCTGTAAACCAAGGTAACTCGGGTGGTCCGTTAATTAACCTAAAAGGAGAACTCATCGGTATCAATACGGCAATCATTTCGCCAAGTGGTGGTAATGCAGGTATTGCATTTGCGATCCCATCTAATATGGCAAATAACCTTGTTCAACAAATTATTGAATTCGGTGAGGTCAAACGTGGTATGTTAGGCATCAAAGGTGGCGAATTAAATGCAGATCTTGCTAAAGAATTCAGCATTGATGCTCAACAAGGGGCATTTGTCAGTGAAGTTTTACCTGATTCTGCTGCAGCAAAAGCAGGCTTAAAAGCCGGTGACGTTATTATCGCACTCAATGGTCAAAAACTCCGTAGCTTTAGTGAGTTACGTGCGAAAGTGGCAACAACCGGTGTAGGAAAAGAGATTGAATTAACGTATCTACGTAATGGTAAAGAAGAAAAAACAAAAGTCACTTTACAAGCCGATCCAGGCAGTACTGTTGCAGCCAAAGATCTATTACCGGCACTAAAAGGGGCTGAGTACAGCAATTACAAAGAGAAAGGCATTAAAGGTATTGAAATCACTAAAGTCGAAAAAGGTTCACAAGCAGAAATGCGTGGCTTGAAAAAAGGCGATGTGATTGTTGGTATCAACCGCCACAGTATTGAAAATATGAGCGATTTACGCAAAGTGCTTGAGACAAAACCTTCAGCCATTGCTCTCAACATTTTCCGTGATGGTTCTAATTTCTTCTTACTTATCCAATAATTAATCGATTAAAGCACAACATCTGTTGTGCTTTTTTTCTTATTTATCTTCTATAATGGCAACATTTTCTTCACTCTTTCATAATGTCAAATGAAAACACCTTTATCTATTTGTATCTTACGTTTATCTGCAATAGGCGATGTATGCCATACTCTTGCGGTTGTCCAAGCAATTCAACGCCAATATCCCGATGCTGAAATTACGTGGATTATCGGTAAAACAGAAGCCAATTTAATGCAAGGATTAGCAAATGTAACACTTGTGCCTTACGATAAAAAAAATGGCTGGAAAGAAATTTTTACAATCTGGAGAAAGCTATCAAACAAGCGGTTTGATTTTTTATTAAATATGCAAACCGCTTTTCGTGCTTCATTAATTTCTATCGGAATTAAAGCTAATCGGAAAGTTGGCTTTAATCGAGATAGAGCAAGGGAGCTACAATGGCTTTTTACCAATGAAAAAGTCGATACTACCACTTCTCCTCACGTACTTGACGGGCAAATGATGTTTGCTAAAGCGGTTGGCGTAACAGATTTAACCCCACGTTGGACCTTACCTATTTCTGCCGAAGATCGTGCATATTCACAGCAATTTCTAGATGAAAATCGTAAAAATGTTGTGATTTCTCCCTGCTCGAGTAAAGCCGAAAAAGATTGGCTGCCTGAACGTTATGCCGAAATTGCAAAATGGCTATCAGCACAAAATGTTAATGTGATTTTAGTCGGATCGCCTGCAAAAAATGAATTAAAAATGACCGCTTACATTGAAGAACAAGCTCCACAATGTACAAATCTTGCAGGAAAAACCACATTAAAACAGCTTGCGGCATTATTAGATAAAGCAGATCTCGTTATTTCTCCGGATACCGGAGCGGCTCACATTGCCAGTATTCAACATACTCCGGTTATCGGACTTTATGCTATTCATAACCCACGCCGTACTGCTCCTTATAACGATCAACAAAATGTGATCTCTGTATATGATGAAGCCGTAAAAGCATATTATGGAAAAAGTTGGGAACAACTCCCCTGGGCAACAAAAGCGCGTAGTAAAAATGATGAAAAATTGATGGCTCGCATTTCTGTTGAGCAAGTTAAGAAAAAAGTAGTTGATATTTTAGGTGTAAATCTGTAAATTACAACTGTATTATTTATTTTACACAACAGGAAAGAAAAATGAACGCACAAGTCGTTAATCAAGATAGCATTCACAACGTTAATATTACTGATGAAAAAGTATTGCTTACCCCAGCTGAATTAAAAGCTGAACTGCCACTACCTTCTCATCTTCGTAAACAAATTGAGACATCTCGTCAAGAAATTGCCGATATTATTCACAAACGTGATCACCGCAAATTGATCGTAATTGGACCTTGCTCTATTCACGATCCTAAAGCCGCCATTGAATATGCTCAAAAATTAAAAGCATTAAACGATAAAGTGAGTGATCAACTTTACCTAGTCATGCGTGTTTACTTTGAAAAACCTAGAACCACGGTTGGTTGGAAAGGTTTAATCAACGATCCTAACATTGATGGCACTTTTGATATTGAAAAAGGATTACACGTTGGGCGTAAACTTTGCTTAGATTTAGCTGAATTAGGCTTGCCACTTGCAACAGAAGCACTCGATCCAATGACACCACAATATATTATGGATTTATTCAGCTGGGCAGCTATTGGAGCAAGAACCACTGAGTCGCAAACGCACCGTGAACTGGCTTCCGGTTTATCAATGGCAGTAGGCTTTAAAAATGGTACTGATGGTGGTTTAGGTGTAGCAATCAATGCAATGAAAGCCGCAGCCGAAAGCCATAGCTTTATCGGTATGAACCAAAAAGGGCAAGTTACCCTTTTAAAAACGAAAGGGAATGAAAACTGCCACGTGATTTTACGTGGAGGCAAAACGCCTAATTTCGAAAAACCATTTGTAGAAGAGTGTGAACAAAGCTTACATAAAGCAAATCTAGCAGAAGCGATTATGATCGATTGTAGCCACGGGAATTCAAATAAAGATTATACTCGCCAACCATTAGTGGCTGAAAATGCTTTAGAGCAATTACTTGCCGGGAACAAATCTATTATTGGTTTAATGATTGAAAGCCACTTAAATGCAGGTAATCAATCTTCTGAACAACCTTTTGAGCAAATGAAATATGGTGTATCTATTACAGATGCGTGTATTGATTGGGATACCACAGAAACATTATTAACTCATTTTGCTGAAAAATTAAGACAACTAGATAAATAAGAGACACGATAATGCCACTTAACCCTTTACGAGAAAAAATTGATCAGGTTGATCAACAACTCATTCAATTATTCGCAGAACGTCTAAAATTAGTTGCCGAAGTGGGCAAAGTTAAATCTGAGCACGGCATACCTGTTTATGCGCCTGATCGTGAAAGTGCGATGATCAAAGCTCGCCGAGAAGAAGCTGAAAAACAAGGCGTACCGGCAGACTTAATTGAAGATGTACTGCGCCGAGTGATGCGAGAGTCTTACGCTAATGAAAACAAGCACGGATTTAAAACCGTTAATCCGCAGGTGCGTAAAATTGTTATCGTAGGTGGTAAAGGGAAATTAGGTGGCTTATTCGTTCGCTTTCTAACGCTATCAGGCTACCAAGTTGAAGCATTAGGCAGCCAAGATTGGGGGAATGCCGAGCAAATTATCAATGGTGCAAATCTTGTTATCGTCTGCGTACCGATCAATAAAACCCTTGAAACCATTGAACGATTAGCGCCTTACTTAACGGAAAATATGATCTTAGCCGATCTCACATCCGTAAAAGCCCAACCTTTAGAGAAAATGTTAGAAATACATAGCGGACCTGTTGTTGGTTTACACCCTATGTTCGGGCCTGATATTGCAAGTATGGCAAAACAGATTGTCGTTTGTTGTCACGGACGCTTTTCCAGCGAATACGAATGGCTTATCGAGCAAATTAAAATTTGGGGCGCAAAAATTGAGGTCATCGATGCACATGAACACGATCACTGTATGACTTACATTCAAGCACTCCGCCATTTTTCAACATTTGCATTTGGGCTACATTTATCTCGCCAGCCGGTAAAATTATCACAACTTTTAGCGTTATCTTCACCGATTTACCGTTTAGAACTGGCGATGATTGGGCGTCTATTTGCGCAAGATGGTGGACTGTATGCCGATATTATTTCAGATAAGCCAGAGAATTTATCGGTCATTCAGTCGCTTAAAGAAACCTTTGAAGAAAGTTTGAAGTATTTTGAGCAAAATAATAAAGCCGGTTTTATCGAGGCCTTTGATGAAGTCCATCACTGGTTTGGCGAATATTCTGAACTGTTCTTAAAAGAAAGCCGAAACCTACTTCAACAGGCACATGATTTTAGACGATAGTTGTTCAGTAATAACATAGTAAAAAGGGACTATCCTAGATAACTGACTTAAACAGATCTTAACTAATTGTTTTAAAATGGAAATTTGAGATTTTAAGTAGCTGTGATAAAAACGCCATTTGCATTCCTTCAAATACAATTCAAAATGTGCTTTGGGGATACCATAAAGCTTGTGTAAATGACATTTAGCTTGATTCCATTCTCAATTCCGTTTATATGATTTTGTTTTTCTGCGAAGAGGGTATTGCGATTGATGCAAAAATGATTAAACTCAGGTACATCATAGCTTCAGTAAAAATCGGTATACACTATGCTGTCTAGCTTCACCTTTTCTCGAATAATCGGTAAAATCAGGCATAGTAGACAAATTTGTTGCTAAAAACAGGCACAAGCAGATGCTTGTGCCAAAGTTGCTAGTATGCGCTATTACTTCGCAATACGCTTATATTTAATACGATGTGGCTGTGTTGCCGCTTCACCTAAGGTTTTCTTTTTCCACTCTTCGTAGTCTGAGAAGTTACCTTCGTAGAAAGTCACTTTACCTTCATCGCCGTAATCTAAAATGTGAGTGGCGATACGGTCTAAGAACCAGCGGTCGTGCGAGATAACCATTGCGCAGCCTGGGAATTCTAAGATCGCATTTTCTAACGCACGCAAGGTTTCCACATCAAGGTCGTTGGTTGGTTCGTCTAATAATAAGACGTTTCCGCCCGCTTGTAACAATTTCGCAAGGTGTAAACGACCACGCTCACCGCCTGATAATTCGCCAACACGTTTTTGTTGATCCACGCCTTTGAAGTTAAAACGCCCAACATAAGCACGGCTTGGGATTTCAAAGTTGCCGATGGTTAAAATATCTTGTCCGTTTGAGACTTCTTCCCATACGGTTTTCTTGTCGTCCATTGCATCACGGAACTGATCCACTGAGGCAAGCACCACTGTTTCGCCCATCACGATTGAACCGCTGTCCGGCTGTTCTTGACCTGAAAGCATACGGAATAAGGTTGATTTACCTGCACCGTTCGCCCCGATGATCCCCACAATCGCCCCTTTCGGAATACTGAAAGATAAATCGTCAATTAAAGTGCGGTCGCCGTAAGATTTAGTTAGGTTGCTCACTTCAATCACTTTATCCCCTAAGCGTGGGCCAGGTGGAATAAAGAGTTCGTTAGTTTCGTTACGTTTTTGATATTCGCCTGAGTTAAGTTCTTCAAAACGTGCCATACGCGCTTTACTTTTCGCCTGACGACCTTTCGGATTTTGGCGTACCCATTCCAACTCTTTGGCAATGGATTTTTGGCGAGCATTTTCCGCCGCTTGTTCTTGCTCTAAACGTTTCTCTTTTTGCTCTAACCAAGAAGAGTAGTTACCTTCCCAAGGAATACCTTCACCACGGTCAAGCTCTAAGATCCAACCTGCTACGTTATCTAAGAAGTAACGGTCGTGGGTAATTGCCACCACAGTACCTTCATAGTCGTGTAAGAAACGCTCTAACCACGCCACAGACTCCGCATCTAAGTGGTTGGTCGGCTCGTCTAATAACAACATATCCGGTTTTTCGAGCAATAAGCGGCAAAGTGCCACACGGCGGCGTTCTCCCCCTGAGAGGTGTTCAATTTTTGCGTCCCAATCAGGTAAACGTAACGCATCAGCCGCACGTTCTAGCTGGTTATCCAAATTGTGCCCATCGTGAGCTTGAATAATTGCTTCTAATTGTGCTTGTTCAGCCGCAAGTTTATCGAAATCCGCATTCTCATCAGCATAAGCCGCATACACTTCATCTAAACGAGTGAGTGCATTTTTCACTTCTGAAACTGCTTCTTCAATGGCTTCACGCACGGTTTGTTGCGGATCTAATTTTGGCTCTTGCGGAAGATAACCGATTTTGATCCCCGGTTGTGGACGAGCTTCACCTTCAAACTCTTTATCAACGCCGGCCATAATGCGTAATAGGGTAGATTTACCCGCACCATTTAAGCCAAGCACCCCGATTTTTGCCCCTGGAAAGAAGCTTAAAGAAATATCTTTTAAAATATGACGTTTCGGCGGAACAACTTTGCCTACTCGGTGCATTGTATAAACAAATTGTGTGGACATTTTTAATTCCTCAATAAAAAATCTTATCTATTTTACTTGAAAAGCGAAGGAAAATACAGAAAGCAAGCGGTAGGATTTTTCGCATTTTTTACTAAATTTAAGGTAAAAAAAATCCCTAAGCAAAAGGGCTTAGGGATAAGTATTAAATAAAGTATAACTACTTTAACTTAACCAAGGAAATATCTATGAAAACATGCCTTATTACTAAATGGCGGTGAGAGGGGGATTCGAACCCCCGATACAGTTTCCCATATACACGCTTTCCAGGCGTGCTCCTTCAACCACTCGGACATCTCACCGAATCAATAAAAAGACCGCAGAAATATACCTTTTTTTAGCTGATTAAGCAAGGATTTTCTTCACGTTATAAAATAAATTACTTGCGAACTATTCACCTACGCCCAAGCAATTTGTTGATTTAGGAATAACACCTTTTGCATCCAACCATTCCTGTGAAGTATAAGTATGTAATGCAAGAGCATGAACACCTTGCGCCAGTTCATCGGCTAAACATTGGTAAATCGCTTGATGACGGGCAACACTTCTTTTTCCTTCAAAAGCAGGAGAAACTATCGTTACTTTAAAATGCGATTCAGCCCCTCTGCCAGAACTATGCATATGGCTTTCATTTTCAATCTGTAAAAAAGAAGGATTAAAGGTTTCTTTCAGTTTTTGTTCAATCATTTGTTGAATAATCATTGTTTATTTCCTAAAGAAAATAGCCCACGTATTGTGGGCTATTTAGATTTATGCTTTTTTGCGTAATGCAACTTGACTTAATACCACTAATGAAAGTGATAAAATAATCATAATCGTTGCAAGCGCATTCACTTCTGGTGTTACACCTGTTTTAACAAGAGAGAAGATTTTAAGTGGTAAAACTTCATAACTTGGGCTGGTAACAAAAGATGAAACAACAACATCATCTAATGAAATCGTAAAACTTAATAACCAACCTGAAATGATTGAAGGTAACGCTAACGGTAAAATAATTTTACGTAAAATCGTCACTTCGCTTGCCCCTAAATCTTTTGCTGCTTCAAGCATTTTACCGTCAAAATCGCTCAAACGTGCTGAAATCGTAATTACAACATAAGGCAAACAGAAAGTAATATGTGCAATCAATAGCGAAATAAAGCCTAATTGGATACCTAAAATCATAAATAGCACAAGCATAGAAACTGCCATTACGATATCCGGCGACATCATAACAATAAAGAGCAATCCGCCAACCATTTGCTTACCACGGAATTTATAACGATATAACGCAATAGAAGTTAATGCCCCTAAAATCGTTGAAAATGTTGCCGCGAAGAAAGCAATCGTAATTGAGTTCATTGTTGCTTGTACTAGCGTATCATTATTAAATAAACGCTCATACCAGTCCCAACTAAAGCCTTTCCAGTTCAGACCATAGCGATCTGCGTTAAATGAATTCACAACTAAAATAATAATTGGAATATAAAGATACGCAAACACCACAAACATAAAAAGGTTTCTAAACATCTTTTTCATTATTCAAGCTCCACCTTTTTATTTAAAAGTTTATTTGCACGGTAGTAAACATAAAGCATTAATGCCATTAAGAAGGTTAAAGCAATACTTACTGCTGAGCCTAATGCAAATTGGTTGGTATTCAAGAACAAGCTCTTAATAATATTCCCCACTAATGGAGTTTTACCACCACCTAATAAGTCTGCAACGTAGAACATCCCCATTGCCGGTAACAATACCAATAAACAACCCGAAACAATCCCTGGCATGGTAAGAGGAATGGTTACACGAATAAAGCGTTGGAAAGCATTTGCCCCTAAATCTTTTGCTGCTTCCAATAAACGCCCATCAATTTTCTCAATAGACGAATAAAGAGGCAGAATCATAAACGGTAGCAAAATATAAACTAAGCCAATAATAATTGCTAATTCTGAGTTTAATAAACGCAATGGCTCATTGATAATACCTAACCAAAGTAGAGCCTCATTCAGTACCCCCTTCACACCTAAGAAAATTTTAATGCCGTAAATACGAATTAAAGAGTTAGTCCAGAATGGCAACACCACAAGGAAAAGCAAAATCGGACGTACCTTTACCGGCATTTTTGCAATAATAAATGCAAAAGGATAGCCAATGATTAAACAGAAAAAGGTCGCAATTCCCGACATATACAACGAGTTCCATAACACCGTTGCATAAGTATCATTAAATAATGCTTTATATGCTTCTAAGCTAAAAGCAAAATCAACAAAGTACTGACTTTGGCGGTTTTCTGTTAAAAAACTGATGATCAACACTAATAAATTCGGGACTAAAACGAAAAGTAATAGCCAACCGAAAATTGTTGCCACCGTTCCTTTTTGGAATTTATTACTCGTCATCGCTTAAGACAACCTCCCAGCCTTCGTGCCACGTTAATGCCACTTTTTGACCGACAGAATGGTCGATATGCGGATCATCTTCATTGAAGAATTCGCTTACTAAAACATTCATTCCATTGTGATCTAATTTCACGCTTGATTCTAGCGTCATACCTTTATAGTTACGATCTGTAATATGACCGATAATCGCTTTTGAGCTTTCATCTTCATCAAGTTCTTCAATCACAATATCTTCAGGACGTAATAATACTTTCAGTTTTTGATTTGGCTTCACATCCATATCTTCTACTTTAATATTACAAATACGACCTTCAACATTCGCTTTCACATTTGTTGCATCAACACGCTCAATCGCCGTTGCATCAAATACGTTAATTTCACCAATGAAACGAGCAACGAAAAGGTTTTTCGGTTCTTCATAAATTTCACGTGGTGAACCGTCTTGAGCAATTTTACCTGCATTCATCACGATAATACGATCTGACATAGTTAATGCCTCTTCCTGATCGTGAGTAACGAAAATAAAGGTAATGCCTAATTGGCGTTGTAATGCTTTCAATTCATTTTGCATTTCTTTACGCAATTTGTAGTCTAATGCAGAAAGTGATTCGTCTAATAGCAATACTTTCGGTTTGTTTACCACTGCACGAGCAATCGCAATACGTTGTTGCTGACCACCGGAAAGTTGTGCCGGTTTTTGCTCCGCACGGTCTTCAAGACGAACCATACGTAACGCTTCCATGACACGTGGCTTAATTTGCTCATTTGGTACTTTTTGCATACGCAATCCAAATGCCACGTTTTCAAAAATGGTCATATGTGGGAAAAGCGCATAACTTTGGAAAACAGTATTAACAGGGCGATGTTCT
This sequence comes from Actinobacillus minor NM305, assembly GCF_000175195.1. Lineage (GTDB taxonomy): Bacteria > Pseudomonadota > Gammaproteobacteria > Enterobacterales > Pasteurellaceae > Haemophilus_A > Haemophilus_A minor. Next base: position 97,326 of record NZ_ACQL01000055.1, read on the forward strand.
GCAGGAACGTTAGATACATCTTGACCATCAAGAATAATCGACCCCTCTGTCAATTCCTCAAAACCTGCAATTAAACGTAATGCGGTTGTTTTACCACAACCCGAAGGCCCTAAAATTGTTAAAAATTCACCATCGTTAATGGTTAAATTCAAATCTTTAAGAATCGTTTTGCTACCATAGCTTTTAGTAACATTGCGAAGTTCGATGATCGGTTTTCTGTCTAACTTTTCCATCTACTGCCGTTTTCCCCTATCAAAATACGTTGAGAAAATTCATTGCCAGCCAATTTGGCTTACAATACAAACATAATAAAAATCAATAAGCTATAATATAGCGAATGACTAGATATTGAAAGCAAAAAATGACTTTTTAGGCAAATTATTCCAAGAATAAGCGGTCATCTTTTTTTTCATATTTTACGAATTGCTAAACAAATTAGACCGCTTGCCAGCTTTTCGTTAAAATAAAGAAAAACATAAAGAAAAGAACATGAAATTAAACGATCAACAACAACAAGCCGTTGAATATGTAAAAGGTGCTTGCTTAGTGCTTGCCGGGGCAGGTTCGGGCAAAACTCGGGTAATCATCAATAAAATTGCCCATTTAATTGCATACTGTGGTTATTCACCAAAACAAATTGCTGCTGTAACCTTTACCAATAAAGCTGCACGGGAAATGCGTGAACGTGTGGCACATTCTATTGGTAAAGAAAAAAGTAAAGGACTTACCATTTCCACCTTTCACACACTTGGGTTTGAAATCTTAAAACGTGAATATAAATTACTCGGTTTTAAATCGGGAATGACATTATTTGATGAGCACGATCAATTAGCATTATTAAAACACTTACTACCCGAAACGGTAAGCGAAGATAAAGATCTGTTAAAACAGCTCATTAGCGCCATTTCAAACTGGAAAAACGATTTACTTTCTCCGGAAATGGTTATTTCGCATACAAAAACCGAGCGAGACCGTGTTTTTTCTCACTTTTATCAACTTTATCAAAATCAATTAAGAGCCTATAACGCTCTGGATTTTGATGATTTAATTATGTTGCCCGTGTTGCTCTTTCGTCAATTTCCGGAAGCTAAAGAACGCTGGCAACAAAAAATTCGTTATTTACTGGTTGATGAATACCAAGACACCAATACCAGCCAATATGAACTCATCAAGCTTATTGTTGGCAAAGAGGCGAATTTTACCGTTGTAGGTGATGATGACCAATCCATCTACTCTTGGCGTGGTGCAAAGCCTGAAAATATGCAACGTTTACGGGAAAATTTTGATCTTAAAGTCATTAAGCTGGAACAAAACTATCGTTCCAGCCAACGTATTTTACATTGCGCTAACATTCTGATCGATAATAATGATCATATCTTTCAAAAACGCCTTTTTTCACAGCTTGGAGAAGGTGAAAAACTCAATGTTATAGAAGCCAAAAATGAAGAACATGAAGCTGAACGTATTGTTGGTGAGTTGATTGCCCATCGTTTTTCTAAAAAAACAAAATATAAAGACTATGCCATTCTTTATCGAGGGAACCATCAATCTCGCTTGCTTGAAAAATTATTGATGCAAAATCGTATTCCTTACAAAATTTCAGGCGGAACAAGCTTTTTTGCTCGCGCTGAGATTAAAGATATGATGGCATATTTACGTTTAGTGGTAAATCAAGATGATGATGCAGCTTTTTTACGCATCGTTAATGTTCCTAAACGAGAAATCGGTGCGGCTACTCTCGAAAAATTAGGGCAATTAGCAAATGAAAAGCAGATTAGCCTTTTTGAAGCGATTTTTGATTTCGAGCTTATTCAACGCCTTACGCCAAAGCCTTATCAAGCACTACAAGATTTTGCACACTGGATTGTAAAGATTGCTGATCAAGCAGAACGAGTTGATCCTTTAGAAGCTGTTAAAGATCTTTTATCACACATTCAATATGAAGCCTATCTTTACGAAACAGCAACATCACCTAAAGCGGCTGAAATGCAAAGTAAGAATGTTGAAACATTATTTGAATGGGTACAAAGTATGTTAGAAGGCGATGAATTGGAAGAGCCTATGACGCTAGTTCAAGTCGTAAACCGTTTAACATTGCGAGATATGCTGGAGCGAAGCGAAGAAGATGATGAGACGGATCAAGTTCAACTAATGACCCTTCACGCCTCCAAAGGCTTAGAATTTCCACATGTATTTTTGATCGGTATGGAAGAAGGTATTTTACCCCATCAAACCAGCTTAGATGAAGACAATGTGGAAGAAGAACGCCGCTTAGCTTATGTTGGCATTACTCGGGCGCAGCAGACCCTAACTTTTTCACTTTGTAAAGAACGCCGTCAATACGGGGAGGTGATACAAACCGAACCTAGCCGTTTTTTACTTGAACTTCCTCAAGATGATTTAATGTGGGAACGAGATAAACCTAAAATGACCGAAGCTGAAAAAGTGGAAAAAACCTCAGCCCATATTGCGAATTTAATGGCACAGTTAAAAGCGAATAGGAAATAGCATATGTCGTTATTTAAATCCACGAAAAAAGAGGAACATTGCCCTGATTGTGGTGCAATTTTGCAAATAAAACAGGGGAAACGAGGCTTGTTTCTCGGTTGTACTAACTACCCAAAATGCGAATATATTAAGCCTCTTCAGCAGAACTATCACGTGATTAAAACCCTTGAAGAAAGCTGCCCTGAATGTGGACATTTGCTTCAAATCAAACAAGGGCATTTAGGTATGTTTATTGGTTGTAGCAATTACCCAACTTGCCATTTTATCGTTCACGAACAGCAAGAAGAGAGTGAAGAGACTAATTTTATTTGCCCAGAATGTAAACAACATCAACTGATTGCAAGGAAAGGACGGGCGGGGAAAATTTTTTATGGTTGCCGTGGCTATCCCCAATGTAAATTTACGCTCACGCATAAACCGGTACTAAAAACCTGCCCACAATGTCATTGCGCTTTAGCCACGTTAAAAAAAGAAGGGTATTACCAATGTGCAAACAAGCATTGCCAACATCTATTTAAAGAAGAGACGAATGAATAATTTAGAACAAATTTTAGCAAAAATTAAACAAAATCAAGTTGTTGCCTACCCGACTGAAGCCGTTTTTGGTTTAGGATGTAATCCTAATAGCGAACAAGCGGTCAAATTATTGCTTGATTTGAAAAAACGCCCTGAAGAAAAAGGGCTTATTCTGATTGCTCATGATGTTGAATTACTCCGCCCTTATATTGATGAAAGCCAACTTAGCGAAACCGAATGGCAACGGTTGAACACGCTACAAGAACAAGCGATTACTTGGATTATGCCGGCTAAAACAAATGTACCACGTTATTTAACCGGCAAATTTAACTCTATTGCAGTGAGAATTTGTCACACACCAGCCGTGGTTGCTTTATGTGAAAAGTTACAATCCGCCCTCACCTCTACAAGTGCAAATCTATCCGGTTTAACCCCTTGTCGAACATACCACGAAGTTTATGCCCAATTTGGACAATATTTCCCGGTTTTAGAAGCAACAACAGACGGCAAAACCAATCCATCTGAAATTCGAGATATTTTCACACAAAAAGTTTTTAGAGCCGGATAAACAAAGAGGGTATATATTTACCCTCAATGACATTACATAGATACAATCACACATTCAGCAACGCTACGCGCATTAGATTGTGCATTAGAAGTTGCGGCTCTGTCTCCAATTGGTCCAACAAAAACCCTATTCCAATCAGCACTTGTTGCGATTCTCGCATTAAAGCCTGCCATCGCTAAGCGAGCCTGTACATTTTCCGCTTGGGCAGGATTTTTAAAGGCACCACATTGCAAACCAAATCGACCTGTTGAAGCAGATTTTTCAGCTTGTTTTGTTTCTGGCGCTTTTGTTTTAGTTTGCTCTTTTTTCGCTACTTCAAGCTTGGTTTGTTCTGCCTTTGATTTGTCTGCTTTTTGTTCATTTTCTGTGGTGGTTGCTTTCTTTTGTGCTAACTCTTGCTGTTTTTTCAGCTCCGCTTGCTTACGTTTTTCTTCTAACTTACGCTTCTCTTCAGCCAATTTCTGCTCTTGTGCCTTTTGAGCGGCGAGTTCTGCCTCAGAAGGCTGAGCAACCGTTTTTTCTTTTGATACGGTGGTTTCTGTTTGCACTTGAGCTTTTTCAACTGAAGCTTGTTCTACCGCTAAACGAGCAAGTTCTTCTTGCTTACGCTTTTCTTCTAGCTGTTTTAACTGTTCTGGAGAAAGTTGTGCTAATTTTTCTTGTGTTTTCTTCGTTGGATTTGTTACCACTTCACGCGTTTCCAAGTCACGAATATAGCTATATACTTCTTCAGGTCGGCTTGGAAGATTGGTTCCATTTGGCACAGGTTTAGTTGCTTCAACAGGAACAGGAATAGTTGGTGCAGGTGCATTTTCTTTTAACAACCACAAGCCAGCCCCCATTGCCAAAAGTAACACGACCACGATGGATAAAATTGTCGATTTGCTCACACCACTTTTTTTCTTTGAGCGAGCCATATAATCACGTCTAGGCACTTTATTTTTACCTTATAAATTAAAGATGGAAAATTGGTAAATTTTACTGAAAAAATAACCGCTTGCCTATCATCTCACAAGCGGTTATTTAAAATTTTTTGTAAATCTTTGTTAAATTTATTGATTTTACCGATGTGATAAATACACATCAAACCGATGATTCTTCGTTTCTTGGCTAAAATCAGGCTTCTGCTCTGCTAAAAACGGGGCATAATCGGGGCGTTTAACCACCACCCGTTTACGAGCCAACTGTTTTGCCGGTAAAAAGAAATCATCAGAATCCAAATCTGCCCCAACCAAATGCTGGAATACTCTCATCTCTTTTTTAACTAAAGCACTTTTCTGTTTATGCGGGTACATTGGGTCAAGGTAAACCACATCAGCAAAATCACAATTTGGATCAAACTCTGCAATAGAATGCACGGGCAACAAAATCATTCGCTCTCGCATAAAGTCGCCAATTTCTGCATCTTGATAAGCTCGATTTAAACCATCTTCCAACAACGCACTGACCACAGGGTTTCGCTCAACCAATTTAACTTGGCAACCCACTGCCGCCAACACAAAAGCATCTCGCCCAAGCCCTGCGGTTGCATCAATCACCGTTGGCAAATAATCGCCTTTAATCCCAATTGCTTTTGCCACGGCTTCACCACGTCCGCCGCCAAATTTACGCCGATGAGCCATTGTGCCATCAACAAAATTCACTGCAATAGCCCCAAGTTTTGGCTCATCTAGTTTACGAAGCTCCAAACGTTCATTTGTTTGAACTAAAGCTAAAATTGCATCGGGATTATGTTGAAGTTGCCATTTTTCACAGGTTTGTTGAAATTGTTCGGCAAAATCGCTTTCGTTAATTAATTGGATTTTTGTCATTATTTTTTACAATATGTAATGTTTAAAGACATCATCAATGTGCTGGCTCAGGCTACATTTCCCAGCCACATCTTCACCTTCCCACGCTATTTGCAAAATTTCAGGTGAAAGTAACCGCTCACACTGTTCTGCAATTGGGAAATAACTGATATGCCAAGGCTCTAAGCCAATTTGTTTGTCGTGATCCTCCATAAACGGAAAATAGAAACCAAACTGTTCGGCATTGACTAACAGCCAATTTGTTAAACGTTGGAAATAGCCACCCGTTTGATATTCCCACGGCTCTAACATCAGTTTTTGCCCTTCTGGCAGTAAATCGGGATCAAAAATATCAATTTCCGTTCCCCAATGATGACGGCTCGCCCCCGGCACAGCAGACCAACGTAACATCGCTTGGCATTTTTGCCAATCGTCTAAGCAAGTCAAATCTAAGGCACAACCATTGTCATCGTGAACTTTACGCTCTCCGTTAAACTTTGCATTCCAGATCAATTTTTGCCGTTCAAAATCACGATAGGTGCTGGCAGGTTGTAAGTTAAAGCCCGCCTGTTTTGCCGCTTGTTGTAGCTGTAAAAAAGCCTCTACGACTTCTGCTTGTAAAGCGTGTTTATCCGACAATGCATTCGGCAGTGGCACTAAATGCTCACGGCTTTTGCCCGTGAGGATTTCAGGTAAATTTGTAAAATTTTGCATAAATTAGACCGCTTGTAACAGTAATTTTTCGGCAATCTGGTAATACACTTCACCACATTTGCCCAAATCATTGACATTCACACATTCATTTACTTTATGAATGGTTTGGTTGATTGGACCGAACTCAACCACTTCTGCACCCATTAAGGCGATAAAGCGTCCGTCTGATGTACCACCGCCAGTGTCTAATTTAGGCGTAATTTGTGTCACGTTTTCGACCGCTTGTATTGTGGCTTGAACCAGTTTTCCGTTGCCTGCTAAAAATGGTTTTCCCGACAAGTTCCACTCAATTCGATGTTTTAAACCGTGTTTTTGCAACATTTCGGCAACTTTAGCTTTAATAATTTCATCATTTACTTCAGTGCAATAACGTAAATTAAACTGCACATAAAGCTCGCCAGGGATCACGTTATTACTGCCCGTGCCTGCTTTGATATTGGCGATTTGCAGACTTGTCGGTGGGAAAAATTCGTTGCCGTTATCCCATTGGTAAGCAGTCAGTTCGCTTAAAAACGGCAGAGCCGTATGAACAGGGTTCTCAGCTAAATGGGGATAAGCAACGTGTCCTTGAATGCCTTCAATATAAAGATTGGCGGTAATCGAACCTCGGCGACCATTTTTCACCACATCGCCTAGCTGTTTGGTGCTGGACGGCTCGCCCACTACGCAATAGTGGATTGGCTCTTGGCGTTGCATTAGGGTTTCTACGACTTTCACTGTACCGTCTTTGGCGGCAGCTTCTTCGTCAGACGTAATAAGCAAGGCAATTTTGCCCTGATGGTTAGGGTTGTTTTTTACAAAGGTTTCACAAGCGATTACCATTGCTGCTAAAGACCCTTTCATATCCGCCGCACCACGCCCGTAAAGTACATCATCAACAATCTCGGCGGAAAATGGTGGATAAGTCCATTGACTTTCATCGCCTTCAGGGACAACATCGGTATGTCCTGCAAAGGCTAAACAAGGATCGCCTTCGCCGTGAGTTGCCCATAAATTTAAGGTGTCGCCAAAAGGCAACCATTCCAGTTTAAATCCGACCGCTTGTAGTCGTTCAGCAATCAGCTGTTGGCAACCTTCATCATTTGGGCTGATGGATTTACGTTGGATAAGGGCTTGGGCTAATGTGATGATTTGTCTTTCCATATTGCTCTCAAAATATTAAACAGTTGATTTGTCCCTTTTGATAAAAAATACAATACCAAAAGGCAAAAAAATATAAATCCAAATATAACTGGTAAATCGTATTTTAGAAAAATCGTAAAGGGTTTTTCATAAAGTTGCTCACATAACTCCAATGTCTCACACCCAGTAATGTCGATGATATCAACAATATCTCTGAAAGGAGAATACGAGGCAGAAAAAGCCAAAGGAGCGGCAATAAATAAAGCAATAATGCTGAGAGTAAACAGCCTTTTACTTAAATGCTTGAGCATATTCTTTTTCATCAAACCCAATCAACGCCACATCATCAGCAATCACAATCGGGCGCTTAATTAAGGTTGGCTGTTCGTTTAACACCTTTAATGCCAGCTCTTTGTTAAGATTATTTTTAATCTCATCATCAAGCCCACGCCAAGTGGTGCTACGTTTATTGACTAAGTTTTCCCAGCCAAATTTCTCTGCCATTTCAGCTAGCCAAACAGGATCTAAGCCATCAACACGGTAGTCGTGAAGCTGTGGGTTTAGGCTGTTATCTGCAAGCCATTTGATCGCTTTTTTCACAGTATCACAATTTTTAATGCCGTAGATTTTTGTCATTTTACCTTCCTTTTTTTATTCATATTCATTACCAGTAACACGTTGTTAGACAGGTTTATTGAAAAATATCAAATTGTTACATTCTAAGAATTAATTTTCCAGCTCTTTTTGTATTTTATACCCTAAATCAATGAAGCCTTTTTAAATAGAATTACTGTAAATACCCCTATAAGAAACCATATAATTGGAAATACTAGAAAAAATGTGGGGAAAGACATTTTTTTCTGATAAATCATATTGCATATAACCCAATGTAATAAGATTATAATGATAAAATGCTCACTATACTCTGGCTCTAACAAACTTAATAACACGATAGCGAAAAAGACGCTACTCAAAATATTGACTAGATATTCTCTATAATCATCTTTCAATTTAAAAATAAAGATTAACATAGAAAAAAAGATGAGATGAATAGGATAATTATAAGATAGCAGTCCAGATATTATAATAAGAAATAAAAATACTAAGGATCTATACTTGAAAAAAGTTAGTAAGTAGCTTATTAGTATAATGACAAAAGACATCAATCCAATATGTTCAAAGAGATAGCTAAAGCACCTAAAACATATAATTAGATTTAACAACAACATAAAATTTCTCTTTTAGAATAAGTAGTTCTCTAATAAGTTGTATGCTTCTGCAACCCCATTTTCTTTACAATAAAAATTACCAGATAAAATATTATTTTCATAAGAGCCAAAAATCATATTGTATTGAACGATTATTTTTTCTAAGTTTTTATCGTAAAGTATAAATGTATTATGACCTAAAATATTTTCAGGGTATATATATGAATATATGTTGATATTAGGGTATTTATTATTTATAGCTCTTAGTCTATATTCTTTTCCATAGAAATTCATTCTTGGCTGATATAAATTTCTATTTTTTATAAGAAAAGGGTTATCAATAAATTTGCTTTCAAGTATAGGATAAGATATCCATTTAGTATCTTTTAATAATTCACTAACACCCGACAATTCTCTCCACTCTTTAGGGGTTAAAAAACTTCTATTTCTTTGCCTTCCCACATTTTACAACGAATAGGTGTAACTACAAGTACTATTATCATTTGGAGAAATACGGATAAGAATAATCCAAGGAAGATATAACAAAATCGATGTTTAAAAAAATTCTGTTTTAACTTATCCAAAAGACTATTCATCACAATATCTCTCCACCATTTCTTAGACACTTGTCTGAGATAGTAAGTTTTACTTTACTTTTTATTCACATTCATTCATCGCTTGCCACACTTTCAACGCGTCAGCGGTTTCCGCCACATCGTGAACTCGCACGATCTTCGCTCCATTTTGCACCGCGAGCAATGCCCCAGCGATACTGCCTGCGACACGTTGATCGACAGGTTTATTGATCACATTGCCGATCATTGACTTACGGGAAAGCCCAGCCAACACAGGATAGCCTGAAGCCACAAAGGCGTTTAGATGTTTTAGCAGTTGATAATTATGTTGCACCGTTTTACCAAAACCAAAGCCGACATCTAAAATAATATGCTCTTTGGGAATGCCAGCCATTGTGCAAGCAAAAATGCGTTGGTTGAGAAAATCTGCGACTTCTTCCACCACATCATCATATTCAGGATTTTGTTGCATATTTTGCGGTGTGCCTTGCATATGCATTAAACAAACAGGCAAGCCTAATTCTACGGCAGTTTCTAGGGCATTCGGCTCTTGTAACGCACGAATATCATTGAGAATATCCGCCCCAACTAAGGCTGATTGACGAAACACTTCCGCCTTTGAGCTATCCACCGAAATCAAACAATCAAACCGTTTGCGAACCGCTTCAACTAACGGCACAACCCGTTCCAACTCTTGCTCAAGAGTAACGATTTCCGCATTCGAACGGGTGGACTCACCACCAATATCAATAATATCCGCCCCATCATTGAGCATTTTTTCCACTTGAAACAAGGCTTTATCAAGGGTAAAAAATTTGCCCGAATCGGAGAATGAATCAGGGGTAAAATTCAAAATCCCCATAATTTTGGGGGAAGTGAGATCTAATAAGCGGTCAGATCCTTGGAAATTTTTGTAATTTATTTGCATTATTTATCTCTTAATAAAATTGACGTATTACTTTGTAATTACGCTAATACTTTTATAATGAATATAATTACCTAGAAGAGATTGTCTTTTAGTAATAGAAACTTTTGATGAAACATTTACTCTTTCATATAATGCTCTATTTTCTATAGTTTCTTTTCCAAATTCATTAGAGTTTACACTCACATAATAATATGTCTTTGCATGTTTTCCTGATGAATGATAAATTTCTTTATCGTAAACATCTGCAGTATAAAAGACATTTTTCCCAAATCTATAAGTATACTCATAAGATATTATTGGCATAACTAAAATAGCAAATGCAGCAGGAGCAGCAAGAGAGCCTAGAATATTACTAAATAAAGAATACTCCTCTAAGTTTTTCTCATGCTCTTCTTGCTTTTTCTTGGAAAAATATCTTTTTTTCTCTAGCTCTTTATGAGATCTATATCCTTTAATAACATCTTTTATAAGGATAGGTAAAATAAGGACATAAGAAATAGCGAAATAAATTATTTTATAATTTGTTTCTATTTCATAACGATGATCTACAAATGAAAAATAAATCAAAAATGAAATAGCTATTATAGGAATAGCCTTTTTCATTATTTTTCTCCAGCTCTATTCTATTACTTCTCCGCTCTCAGCTTCGCCAACACGGCCTTTAGTTGTTTATCCAACGGTGCTGTCACAACCATTTCTTCGCCCGTTTTCGGGTGAACAAAGCGAATGGAATGAGCGTGTAAAAATAGGCGGTTTAAACCCGCTTGTTGCATTTTTTGGTCAAATTCACGGTCGCCGTATTTGTCATCAAGGGCAATCGGGTGTCCTGCGTATTGAGTATGTACACGGATTTGGTGCGTTCTACCTGTCACAGGCGAAGCCTTGACTAAAGTCGCTGTCGGATAACGTTCTTCAATCACAAATCGAGTTTCGGACGGTTTGCCTTCTTCGCTCACTCGTACAATGCGTTCGCCACTGGCTAATTCGTTTTTCAATAGCGGTGCTTTAATCACTTTAACGTGCGATTGCCACTGCCCACGTACGAGTGCAAGATAATCTTTCTGTACAACTTTCTCACGCAATTGTTCGTGCAAATTACGCAATACGGAACGTTTTTTCGCCACTAATAATAGCCCCGAGGTATCTCGGTCGATACGGTGTACCAACTCTAAAAAACGGGCTTGTGGGCGTAACGCTCGTAAGGCTTCAATCACACCGAAACTCAAACCGCTACCACCGTGAACAGCAATGCCGGACGGTTTGTTAATCACTAACATCACATCATCTTCATAAAGAATTTGATGTTCAAGTTCGGCGACTTTGTTGAGTTTAGTCGAAATCGGGGCTTCATTTTTTTCTGCCACACGCACAGGCGGAACTCGTACAATATCGTCTGCTTGCAACTTATATTCGGGTTTAATCCGCCCTTTGTTCACTCGCACTTCGCCTTTACGCACAATGCGGTAAATCAGGCTTTTTGGCACGCCTTTGAGCTTGGTGAGTAAGAAGTTATCCAAACGTTGTCCGGCTTCATCATCGCTGATGGTAAAAAATTGCACGCCGGCACTAATTACTTTTTCTGTTGTCATTACATTACCAACATTATTTAAGGTAAAATCTTGCTTTAAATTTTAACACAAACGCCCCTGTTTCGGGGTAATTATTCATTTAAATGAGGAAATCAAATGTCAGGACAAACGGCAGAAAAAGCAGCAGAAGCTGCGCAACACGTTGATGTTGTTGCGGAAACAGAAAAAGTTATCGATAAAGTAAGTTCAATGAACTTCGATACGATGCTCAATGATTGGATTATCCCCTATGGTACAAAAGTCTTACTTGCCATTGCCATTTTTGTTATTGGGAAATGGTTAGCGAAACTTATCAGTAAATTACTTGGTAAAGCGGCACTAGCTTCAACTAAAGATGAAATGCTACAAGGCTTCGTTCGCTCAATTAGCTACTTCTTATTACTTCTCATTGTTGTGATTGCTTCATTATCTCAATTAGGGATCAATACAAGCTCCCTTGTTGCGCTTATCGGTGCAGCCGGTTTAGCTATCGGTTTATCATTACAAAACTCGTTGCAAAACTTTGCAGCTGGCGTCATGTTATTGATCTTTAAACCTTTCAAGAAAGGAGATTTGATCGAAACAGGAGGCATGAGTGGTACTGTTGAAGAAATGGGTTTATTAGTGCTAGAACTTCGTACTGGCGATAATAAAACGGTACTTATTCCAAATGGTAAAGTGTTCTCTGATAGTATCGTGAACTATTCTGACAATGAAACACGCCGTATCGACTTTATTTTTGATATTTCTTACGATGCTGATATTGCTAAAGCAAAAGCAATTGTTGCGAATATCCTAGCAAATGATTCTCGTGTATTAAAAGACCCTGCACCAGTTATTGCTGTTAGTGCTTTAGCGGCAAATAGTGTTCAGCTTGTTGTACGCCCTTGGGTAAATACATCTGATTATTGGGCAACTTATTGGGGCATTATGGAAAAGGTGAAATTAACCTTTGATGAAGCGGGCATTGCTATTCCATATAATCAAATGGATATTCATATCACAAGCGAAGAAACTATCGCTCTTGAAAAGAAAAAATATAACTAATCTTAAATAAACAAGCGGTTGAATTTAACAAACATTTTGCAAAAAATCCGTTAAATTCAACCGCTTAACTTTTCTTACCAAATCTTATTTTGAAGAAGATTCTTTTTTCTCAATCATATCCTCAGGAATAAATGATTTCTGAACTTTTTCCATATGTGGGAGATTGTGAGCAATCCCTTTGTGGCAGTCAATACAGGTTTTGTTTTGCTCTTGAGCCATTGCGTGCATTTGTTGTGCCACGGTTTTTTGTTGGGTAAAGTCCATATCATCGAAGTTATGGCAGTTACGACATTCTTGTGAATTATTGGCTTTCATACGAGCCCATTCACGTTCCGCCATTTCTAAACGATGTGCTTCAAACTTCTCTTTGGTATCCACTTTGCCGGTAAAATGTGCATAAACTTCCGTTGAAGCCTGAATTTTACGTTTCCATTTTGGTAAAAATTCGTGTGGAACGTGGCAATCGGAACAGATTGCTTTTACGCCTGAACGGTTGCTAAAGTGAACAGAGGCTTGATATTCAGGCACGACATCGTTCATATGACAGTCAGAACAAAATTGTTCTGTATTGGTATATTCCAACCCTTTATTAAAGCCACCCCAGGCTAAAATACCACCGATTGCTGAAATTAAAATGATTGTTCCAGCCGCCATTTTGCTTGGTGTACGAAACCAATTCCAAAATTTTTTAAACATTGTTTTGCTCCTTATTTACCTTGCGTTTGGCGAATTGTGTCAAATTTATTTTGAATAATCGGGTTTACATCTGTTTGTTGCACGTGGCATTGTAAACAGAAGTAACGGCGCGGCGAAGCACCTTCTGTGCGTTTGCCATCACGATCCATAAAATGGCTTTCAGGAATACGTGTTGCCCCCGTTGTTTGAGCTACTTCTGGCGAATGGCAACCTAAACATTGGTTGGTATTTTTGGTCACTTGCAAACCACGGATACTATGCGGCACAAGCGGTGGTTGATGAGGGAAGGTAATCGGTATATTCCCTGCATCTTTATAAGGGTTAGTAAATGCCGGCGCAACACTTTCTGCCGTACTGTTTATATCCGTTGTAACTTGCGTATTTGCCACAGCAACACCTGCAAGTGCGGTCAAAATTAAGGTTAAAATTTTTCTCATTGGAATTCACTCCGTTTTGATTATTTTTGTAGGGGCAAATCACATTTGCCCATTCACATAAATTATTTTTGGGGGGCTAATGTGATTAGCCCCTACATTAAACATTCACGTTCAAATATTTTTCACATCAATCCCTTTCTCAAATCGGCTCCCAAAGGCAAAAACATTTTCAGGGCAGACGTCAATACAACGTCCGCAACTAATGCAATCTTGGGATAACACGATTTGGCTATCTTCGGGTTTGCCGTGCAATGGTAAGCGTAGCACTTGTGGTTCAGGACATACATTGTAGCAATCCATACAACGGTCGCAGCGATTGCGATCAACCACATTCACTTTAATCAGTGCTTTACGACCAATTAAGGCATAAGTTGCGCCGATTGGGCAAAGGTGTCCACACCAGCCGTGTTCGACCACTAAAAGATCAAAGAAGAACACGATTGCCGCCAACCATAGGGTTGCACCTAAACCGAATACAAAGACCCGACCGAGTGCTGCAACAGGATTGATCCATTCCCACAAAAGCGTGCCAGAAATGGCACTTCCCACCAAAATCATCGCAAGAATGGCATAACGTAGCCCTCTTGGTAATTTTGCACTCTGGCGAATACCCAATTTTCGGCGTAACCACGCTGCCGCATCAGTTACCATATTCATTGGACAAACCCAACTACAAAAGGCTTTGGTCGCCACCAGCGCATAAAAAGCAATGATAATTAACGCCCCTAAGATCGTGCTCCATTCCGGTAAATAGCCTGTCGCAAGGCTTTCCGCAGTAATGAGCGGATCCGTTAAAGGAATAACATCAAATAATAAACTTGCGCTGTAATTCCCTTTTAAGATCCAGACATTCCAAAATGGCCCACTTAAAAACATCGCAATAATCGCTAGTTGGCTTAAACGGCGTAAAATAAGAAAGCGATAAGCTCTCCACCAGCCTAATTTCTGACGCGCTTCTAAGCCTGCATCTTGTGGGCGATTAGGCGTAGTTTTGACTTCAACCATTTACTTCACCCCTTTGATATTCAAGTCTAAGTTAGGGAAATGCTCGGCATCAGGTACCGTTGTTGATTTCGGCACATAATCTTGCGTTGCTCGGCTCGGTGTTGCCACTTTAAGGTTTGGCTGAACTTGCATTGGCTGATAAACCGGTTCATATTTGCCTTCCGGCATTTGAGCCTCAAAGGCAGGACGTAAACCATCCGGATGTTGATCTTCCAACAACGCTTTGCCTGCATTTTGCTTTTCTTGCCAACCCAGTCGGTAATGGCGCCCTAATAAACCTTTGGCTAAATCCATTGGAAGTACCTTAATAGCGGCTTCTTCCAACACACAGGCCTGCTCACATTTTCCACAACCTGTACAAGCATCAGAATGTACGGTTGGAATTAATTTGGCGTGAATACCTGTGCGATCATTATGAATGCGCTCAAGGGTAATCGCCTTATCCACCAAAGGACAAACACGATAACATACATCACAACGCAAGCCTTGCCAGTTCAAACAAGTTTCGTGGTCGAGCAATACCGCCAATCCCATTCTTGCGTCATCAATGTTTTTCAATTCCTCACTTAATGCCCCACTTGGACAAGCCTTCATACAAGGAATATCCTCGCACATTTCACAAGGCTTATCACGAGCCACAAAATAAGGTGTGCCGGCTTCCATTGGTGAAAGCAAACTTGCCAAATGCAACATATCGTAAGGACAAGCCTGTACGCATTGACCACACCGTGTACAAGCAGCTAAGAATTCACTTTCCGGCAACGCCCCAGGGGGACGAAGTGCCACACCCTCTTTAGCATTCGCTTGGTGTTGTTGTAATCCTAAGATCACACCAACGCCACAGACACCTGCCGCTGTTCTGGTTGCATTTTTGAGAAACTGGCGGCGGTTTGGATCTAATTTCATCGTCATATCCTGCGTAATTTTTGTAGGGGCGAAACATTTTTCGCCCTTTCATCATTGGGGCAAATGTGATTTGCCCCTACAAGCGGTTAAATTTTCAAAAATTTTGCCAATTTTGACCGCACTTGCTATTACGCCTTCACTACTTTAACCGCACATTTTTTGTAATCGGTTTCGCCTGAAATTGGATCAGTTGCATCTAATGTTAATTTATTCGCTAACTGCCCTGCATCAAAGAACGTTGTAAAGACTAAACCTTCCGGACATTTATTACGACCACGTGTATCTAAGTGCGTAATCATTTCGCCACGACGGGTAATTAATTTCACTTTATCACCGTGACGTAAACCGCGTTTTTTCGCATCCGCTGGGTGCATCCAGCAAAGGTTATTCGGGAATGCTTTATGTAATTCAGGCACACGGCGAGTCATTGTGCCTGTATGCCAATGCTCTAATACACGACCAGTGCTTAACCATAAATCATATTCTTCATCCGGGCTTTCTGCCGGACCTTCATAAGGCACACCTAAGATAATCGCTTTTTTATCCGGATAACCGTAGAATGCGACACCTTCCCCTGCTTTCACATAAGGATCATAGCCTTCACGATAGCGCCAAAGTGTCTCTTTGAATTCGCCTGTTTTTTCATCTTTTACCACAGGCCAACGTAAACCACGCACTTGATGATAAGTATCAAATGACGCTAAATCGTGTCCGTGTCCTCGACCAAATTGTGCGTATTCTTCAAACAAGCCTTTTTGTAAGTAATAACCGAAGTGATCCGCTTCATCGTTTAAATAACCCGGTACATTTTTCGGTGTGTCAAATTTATTGACTTCGCCATTCTCGTACAGTACTTGGTAAAGGGTTTTTCCACGATATTCAGGCATTTGTGCTAACAACTCTTCGCTCCACACATCTTCTGTTTTGAAGTATTTAGAGAATTCAACAATTTGCCATAAATCTGAACGAGACTCGCCCGGCCCTTTCACTTGCTGACGCCAGAATTGAGTACGGCGTTCTGCATTACCATAAGCCCCTTCTTTTTCTACCCACATACAAGTTGGTAAAATTAAGTCTGCCGCGACCGCACTTACAGACGGATAAGGATCAGACACCACAATAAAGTTGTCAGGATTACGCCAGCCCGGGAAAATCTCTTCGTTAATGTTTGGACCACCCTGCATATTGTTGGTACAAAGTTGCCATAAGAAATTCATCTTGCTGTCTTTTAACATACGGCTTTGCATTACCGCAGGATAACCCGGTTTCGTTGAAATGGTACCTTTCGGTAATTTCCACGCCGTTTCTACGATTTCTACGTGTTTTGGATTGGTCACCACCATATCCGCCGGTAAACGGTGTACGAAAGTCCCGACTTCACGCGCTGTCCCACAAGCAGACGGCTGACCTGTTAGAGAGAACGGACCGCAACCTTCTAACGAAATTTTTCCAGTAAGTAGGTGAACGTTATACATCATATGGTTTACCCACACACCACGAGTATGTTGGTTAAAGCCCATTGTCCAGAATGACACTAATTTTTGGTTCGGATCCGCATACATTTTCGCTAATGTTTCAAGTTGCTCTTTTGGCACCCCTGAAATTTCGTGGGCTTTTTCTAAGGTATAAGGCGCAACAATTTTCTTGAATTCTTCAAAATCGCTGTCATACATTTTGCCTGCGGTTTTCACATTTTTCGCGGCTTTTTGTAACGGATGTTCCGGACGTAAACCATAACCAATATCCGTTTCGCCACGTTTGAATTTAGTATGCTTATTCACAAAATCCCAATTCACTTTATCGTTTTGGATAATGTAGTTGGCGATATAGTTAAGAATAGCTAAATCTGAGTGCGGTTTAAAAATAATTGGTGTATCCGCCAGTTCAAAAGAACGATGCTCAAAGGTGGACATCACTACCACTTTCACTTTGTCATCAGATAAACGGCGGTCAGAAATACGGCTCCATAAAATTGGGTGCATTTCCGCCATATTTGAGCCCCAAAGCACAAAAGCATCGGTTTTTTCAATGTCGTTATAGCAACCCATCGGTTCATCCATACCAAAGGTACGCATAAAGGCTACCGCCGCTGAAGCCATACAGTGACGAGCGTTCGGATCGATAGTATTAGAACGAATGCCTCCTTTCCAAAGTTTCACTTTGGCATAACCTTCAAAAATCGTAGTTTGACCGGAAGAGAACATACCGATGGCATTCGGATCTTTTTTCTCTTTTAAAATCGTTTTGATTTTATCTGCCATAATCGTAAAGGCTTGATCCCAAGAAACCGGCGTAAAATCCCCTTCTTTATGGAATTTACCATCTTTCATACGTAATAATGGCGTTTGAACACGGTCTGCACCGTACATAATTTTGGATAAGAAATAGCCTTTAATACAGTTTAAACCACGGTTAACTTCTGCATCCGGGTCGCCTTGGGTTGCCACCACACGACCATCTTTTGTTCCCACTAATACGCTACAACCCGTACCACAGAAACGGCACGGTGCTTTATCCCACTTAATCCCCATATCATCAGCAGCATAGACGTTTTTCACAGGGATCGCCATACCAGCAGCCGCTGCAGCTGCAATCGCTGCATTAGCTTTCATAAAATCTCTACGGTTAAGTTCCATAATGTTTCCCACTTAAGTTAAAAATTGAACCGCTTGTAGGGACACACTGCGTGTGTCCGTTTCGATAGCAGTGGAGGATCGAAATCCCCACAATTATTTTTCATCGATATAATTTGAAATTAATGAAACAACAATGACCCCATCAATTTCTTTTACTTCATCAATTCTATCCGCTAGTGCAAGTTGTCTATCGCTTTCAATGGTCACGATAATCTTGCCTTCTGCTTCTTTCACACCGTGAATTTCACTGTGCGGAATTTTCAAAATATCCGCTTGAACTTGCTCAAGTTTGGCTGGTTTAGCTTGCACCACAAGACTACAGACATACCAGTTTTTGTTTAAATCAAAATTACTCATCATTCTCTCAATATTTTCACCGCACTCACAGGACAAACACCAATACAAGCGCCACAGCCGTTGCAAGCGGGTAAATCCAGTTCTAATTTTGCAATACCGCCTAACTGCGGCTTAAAACGAATTGCCCGACTTTCACAATAATCACCACAAGCTCGGCATTCAATTTTTTGGCTAAGTAAACAGCTCTCGGTAACTTCAACCTTATGTGCCCAAGCCTCTTCTTCCGTGCTTCGAAAAATCGGTTCTGAACAGATTTCTACACATTTCTGGCAGAACGTACATTCGCCTTTGCTGAAATCAATTTCAGGAAAGCCAGCGTCACTGAATTTAATAATCTGTGTTTCACAAACCGCTACACATTGCCGACAAGCGGTGCATTTTTCTAAAAAAATTGCAAGATTTGCCCAGGGTGGAAGAATTGCATCATAACCTTGTAAGCGAATTTGCTCTTTTTTGAGCGTATTTAAAAATTGCCCTTGTAAAAAAGCACGCCGAGGGAGCTTTTGATCTGCAAAATCACTCAAATCATTACCTAAAACAATACGAATTAAATTTTTGTCATTATCCGATTTTTTGGCTTTTTTCTTCATCACTATAAAGGGGTATTTCTCTCTCTAAATGATGATTTATTGATACTCATCAAAGAAGAATGGCGTGAATTTCGATAAGGCGGTAAAATGTTGCAAACCATTTTTATTTAGGACAAATATGAAACACTTAATTATTTATGCGCACCCTAATCCAAACAGTTTTAATCGGGCAATTTTAGATAGCGTGATTAAAGCCAGTGAACCACATAGTGTTATCGTAAGAGATTTAAATAATCTTGAATTTAACCCAACCCTAAGCTGGCAAGAATGCCTTGCAACCTTTAGTGGAAATTATGCAGAAGCTGTTAGTCAGGAGCATCAATACTGGCAACAAGCTGATCTCATCACGCTTATTTACCCTCTTTGGTGGATGGGCTTTCCAGCAATATTAAAAGGCTATTTAGATCGTGTTTTAACTTATGGATTTGCTTATAAAAACGGGGAAAATGAAAGCATCGGTTTGCTAAAAGGGAAGAAAATGCAACATTTCATTACGATGGGCAATACTAATGAAAAATATGCACAAAAAGGCTTTTTAAAATCTCTTGATGATACCCTAGGCAACGGATTATTTAACTTTTGTGGCATTGAAAATGTACAAATGCATTTTTTAGGTGGGGTTGGTATTCCAACTACAGATTACCAAACTATTTTAGAATACTCTCAAGAAGCCACAGCTCGTTTAACAAAATAAAGAAAACCTAGTTGATTACTCATCAACTAGGTTTTTCTTAACTAAATAATTTACCTAACACACCTTTTGCCGCTTGTGCTAATAAATCATTAGTATTTAGATTTTTTAAATCCGGTAATTGCCCGTCCGGCGTAAGCATATCCACTAATTTTGGTAAATACTCCGCCAAAATATCTCCCGCATCTTTTTCATCAACACCAGCAGTTTCTGCTGCTGAGCGTAAATTATCTTCGCCCACGACTTCAACGATTTGTTGATTTGAGATTGGAGCATTTTCTTCATTTGGGCTAATCCATGATTTAAGTAAATCATCTAAACCACTTTGGTTAAAGCGTTGAATTAATCCTTCGATGCCACCTTCAGATTGAAGTAAAGATTGGATTAATTGCATCGCAACAGATTGATTACTATTATTGCCACTTAATACAGATGAAGCAATTGATCCTAAAATGTTACCTAACATAGTTATGTTCCTTTATTAAATATAGCTATCTACAAGCGGTTGTTTTTTGCAAAACATTAACCAAAATCAACCGCTTGCTACTTAGCAGATAAAATTTGGCGTACTCGTTCCAAATCTTCTAATGTATCCACACCCACTTGTGGGGCTTCTTTTGCTAATGCGAGATGAATTTTCTCGCCATACCATAACGCTCTGAGTTGCTCTAGCGACTCTAACTGCTCAAGGGCTGTTGGTTGCCACGCAACATACTGTTTAATAAAACTCGCTCGATAAGCATAGATACCAATATGGCGTAAATAATTCTGCTGTTGGACAAAAGCATCATCACAATGTGGGAAATTATCACGTCCAAACGGAATGGGCGCACGTGAGAAATAGAGTGCCATTCCGTTTTTATCGTTCAACGTTTTAACCACATTTGGATTAAAAAGTTCCTCACGGGTTGTTAATTTTACCGCAAGTGTTGCCATATTAACCTGATTTTCAGCCAAATTGCGTGCAACTTGCTCAACAATACTTGGTGGAATTAAAGGTTCATCACCTTGAATGTTCACAATAATCTCATCGTCTGCAATTTGCATTTTTTCCACAACTTCGGCTAAACGCTCTGTACCGGAATTATGCTTATCCGAAGTCATACACACTTCTGCACCAAATTGGCGAGCAACGCTTTCTATTTCAGGATGATCTGTTGCAATAATCACGCGATTTGCGCCCGCTTGTTGTGCTTTTTCCCAAACGTGTTGGATCATCGGTTTCCCAACAATATCCGCTAAAGGCTTACGAGGTAAGCGACTTGAAGCATAACGAGCCGGAATAATTACGGTAAAATTCATTTTTTACTCCTAGCCTTCTAAAGCATCTAAGAAACGTTCTGCATCAAGCGCCGCCATACAACCTGTTCCGGCTGAAGTGATCGCTTGGCGATAGTTATGATCCATTACATCACCTGCGGCAAATACGCCTTCAACCGAAGTCGCTGTCGCATTGCCTTCTAAGCCTGATTTAACTTTAATATAGCCATTTTCGAGTTCTAATTGACCGTCAAAAATCGCTGTATTCGGTGCGTGTCCAATCGCCACAAAAAAGCCATCAACGTTAATCTCTTCAAGTGTTTCATCTTTTGTTGAAGCTAAACGCATTCCTGTTACGCCCATATTGTCGCCCAAGACTTCTTGAACCGTGCGATCGGTATGTAAAATAATTTTGCCTTCCTCAACACGTTTGGCTAAACGCCCTAATAAGATCTTTTCCGCACGGAAGGTATCACGGCGATGAACAAGGTGAACTTCACTTGCAATATTCGCTAAATAAAGCGCCTCTTCCACAGCGGTATTCCCACCGCCAATAACCGCAACCGGTTTATTACGGTAGAAAAAGCCATCACAAGTTGCACAAGCCGAAACGCCACGACCTTTAAAGGTTTCTTCTGAAGGTAAACCTAAATATTTGGCAGAAGCTCCCGTTGCAATAATCAACGCATCGCAGGTAAATGTATTAATATCGCCCTTTAATGTAAAAGGACGTTTTGAAAGATCAACGCTATGAATATGATCAAACACAATCTCTGTTTCAAATTTTTCGGCGTGTTTTAACATCTTATCCATTAAACCCGAGCCAGTAATTTGTTCATATTCGCCCGGCCAGTTTTCAATTTCATCGGTTGTGGTAAGCTGACCACCTTGTTGCATCCCTGTTACGAGAACCGGTTTTAAGTTCGCACGAGCGGCATAAACTGCAGCGGTATATCCCGCTGGGCCAGAGCCGAGAATCAATAATTTTACGTGTCTTGTTGTCATGTTTTTTCCTTAATAAAAGTAGCCTTTTCTGACTATTTTAGCATGCCTGTGTGGCTAATAGAGTAAAGAGTAAAGTTGGCGTCTAAATTTAGGCACAATAGGATCATTACCAAGTGCAGCCAGAATGGCAAGAAATTGCGCTTTAAGTTCGCCGTTTGAAACATTAAGATCAGATTTAAGCCAGTCAAATAAGAGCGCTAATGCTTCTTCATTTTTATGTGCTTGATGAAGCTGATTTGCCAATTTCATTGCGATCTCAGGTGTTTTTTGCATAGCATAATCTTGCTGCAACTGTTGTAATTCAGGCGATTCAGAAGCTTGTTCCAACAGTTCGATTTGCGCTTGTAGCCCATTCCAACGGCTATCTCGATCTTGAATAGGGATCTGTTTTAGAATCTCTCTAGCTTCTGTTGTTTTTTTCATCACGATATAAGTTTCTGCGTATAACAACGCAAAATCACTATTTTTCTTATCAGATAGCTCCCAAGCATTTTTTAATAAAGGCAAAGCTTCTTCATAACGCTGATCTTGTAACAATTCAAGCGCTTGATTAAATTTAATATCTTCTTCTTTGGGTAAAATGTTTGCTAAACGAACACGTAATTCAGGTTCGCTTACTGCGCCTTGAATCATATCAATCGGCTGCCCATCAGCAAAAAGGTACATGGTTGGAATCGTTTGAATACGAAATTGTGTGGCGAGCTCTCGTTGCTCATCACAATTTACCGTTGCCAAAATAAATTGCCCTGAATGTTCATCTGCAAGTCGGCGCAACAAACCATCCATCTCCAGTGAAGCCATTTCACGTGGTGAAATAAAATTAAACACCATCGGTACTTGTGAAGCCGCAGCCCAAACTTCGCTAAAATTAGCTTCATTTACATTAACAATATATTCCATCTTGTTTTCTCAATTATTTAATCAAACCCCATATTACACAGCTCTCAGTAATACAATCAATATCTCAAATATTATTTACTGTTTTCTAAAGATATCATTATTCACTGGATTTTTTCTTTAATTTTCCTTTATTTATTATAGAAAGAACAAAATTATTTGGTGCAAATAAATTACCTTAATTTCTTATTGATTCTTCAAAATCTCATTCATCAATTGAATATCAATATGGCAATAACCATTTGGATTTTTATCTAAATAATCTTGATGATATTCTTCTGCCGGAAAGTAATGTTCCAACATCTCATTTTCAACTGCAAGAGGCTCAGTATACTGTTTTTGTAACTCTGCGAGAGCGTGATTGATGACGGGAATATCTTGCGGATCAACATAGTAAATCCCTGTGCGATATTGAATCCCTTTATCTTCCCCCTGTTGATTCACACTCACTGGATCGATGACTTTGAAATAATAATCCAATAATTTAGCTAAAGAAATTTTATTTGCATCGTAGGTAACTTTAACCACTTCAGCATGACCGCTACCGGCACAAACATCTTGATAGCTCGGATTATCGGTATTGCCATTGGCGTAGCCCGATTGAGCATCAATCACACCATTGATACGTTGCATAAAGGCTTCGGTTCCCCAAAAGCAGCCACCTGCTAAATAAATCTCATGGATATTTGACATAGTTTCCTCGTTGGTAAAAAATAAATTAAATTTGACCGCTTTCTGAAGCAGTAAAACGTTTTTCTAATAACATATAAGTGCCTTGAATAATCCAGCCTACGCTAACAGCAAAGAGTAGTGTACTCACGCCAAACGTACCGCCTAGAAATACACCAAAACCGCAGACACTCACTTCAATTGCTGTTCTTACTTTCCCTACGTTCCAGCCGTATCTTTGGCAAATCCCTACCATCAATCCATCACGAGGCCCCGCTCCTAATTTACAAGAAAGGTAAAATGCCGTACCCACCCCAAAAATGAAAATACCGAGAAGCATAAAACTGATCCGAGTAAATATGGCTTCTGGTGAAGAGAGAATACGGGTGGTGAGATCAGCAAAAAAAGCGATAATTAAGATATTGAGTATAGTGCCAAGCCCAAAACGCAATTTGAACGGAATCCAAAGTAAAAGGACAACAACGCTAATGAGCGCAATAGAAACACCTAATGAGATGCCGACTTGTAGTGCAATCCCTTGTGAAAGTACCGTCCAAGGTGCATTACCAAATTGTGCTAACACTAATAACCCTTCGCCAATCCCCATGCTTGCCATCGCAATAGAGATGATGGCGAGATTGAGCCATTTCACTTCCCATTGATGAGAGGCAGCCCAAGGCATGAGGGGAATTGGTGTTTTTTTCGACATAAGGTATTTGGCTATAATGGAAAATCATGCAAGCAATATAACATACTCTTTTTAAACTGTTATAACATTTTCATCTAAGTTATAGAAGGAGCATAAGTTGATAAAGTGAATTGGTGAAAACGAACAGAAAATTTTTGAGATATATCTCTCAAAATACATAAAAAGCACAAGATTTTTTTTGTAAAAATCTGTATAGTTACGGAACTTTTTTCTAGGCTCGTTTTTTGAGTAAAAAACGATTAACTTTTTCTTTTGAGGTTATTTTATGAGTACGTTAAACAGCCTATTAGGTATTATTGTGCTTTTAGCGATTGCCTTTGTGCTTTCAAATAATAAAAAAGCAATTAACTACCGTACCGTGTTTGGTGCATTGGGTTTACAAATCGGTTTAGGAGCATTGGTGCTTTATGTGCCAATCGGTCGCCAAGCTTTACAAGCGTTAGCAGATGGCGTGAACAATGTCATAGGTTATGGTTTTGAAGGGATTAAATTTGTATTCGGTGGCTTAGCCAGCGATAAAATTTTTGAAGTAATGGGCGGAGATGGTTTTATTTTCGCTGTACGTGTTCTTCCTTCTATTGTTTTCTTCTCTGCTCTTATTTCTCTTCTTTATTACATCGGCGTAATGCAAGTGTTAATTAAAATTATCGGCGGTGCATTACAAAAACTCCTTGGTACTTCAAAAGCAGAATCAATGTCTGCAGCAGCTAACATTTTCGTTGGTCAAACTGAAGCTCCTCTTATCGTTAAACCTTATATCGGCAAAATGACGCAATCTGAATTATTTGCAGTAATGTCAGGTGGTTTAGCCTCTATCGCAGGTTCTGTAATGGCGGGTTATGCAGGTATGGGCGTGCCATTAACTTACTTAATCGCAGCTTCATTTATGGCGGCTCCGGCAGGTTTATTATTTGCGAAAATCTTATTACCACAAACCGAGCAATTCAACGATGATATGACGAAAGTTGAATTAGAACAGCCGGCAAACATCTTAGACGCAGCGGCTGCTGGTGCAGGTTCTGGTATGCAACTTGCATTAAACGTAGGCGCAATGTTAATTGCATTCGTTGCGTTAATTGCATTATTAAACGGTATGCTTGGCGGTATCAGTGCTTGGGGTGCTTGGTTCGGTATGCCTGAATTATCATTAGGTATGGTTTTCGGTTGGGTATTTAGACCGCTTGCTTGGGTAATTGGTGTGCCTTGGGAAGAAGCACATATCGCAGGTCAAATGATCGGAACAAAATTAGCGATTAACGAATTTGTGGGATACTTAGAGTTCTCTAAATATCTAAGCCCTGAATCGGCAATCCAATTAACCGATAAAACCAAAGCGATTATTACCTTCGCACTTTGCGGCTTTGCAAACTTTAGTTCAATTGCAATTTTAATCGGTGGTTTAGGTGGTATGGCACCAAATCGCCGTGGCGATATTGCAAAATTAGGGATTAAAGCGGTTATCGCAGGTTCGCTTGCAAACTTAATGAGTGCGACCATTGCAGGTTTATTCATTGGTTTAGGCGGTTCGGTTCTTTAATCGAACTTAACAAGATAAAACACCACTGGTAACAGTGGTGTTGTTGTATCTGAGGCACGGAAACGTTTGCTTGATTGTGCCTGATTATAATAGGAGGCTCATCATGAGCTTAAAAGATTCAGCGAAAACAGCGTTGTCATTGATGGACTTAACCACCTTAAACGATAACGACACGGATGAAAAAGTGATTGCCCTTTGCCAACAAGCGAACACCACTTTTGGTATACCGGCAGCGGTTTGTGTTTATCCTCGCTTTGTACCGATTGCCCGTAAAGCATTAAAAGAAGCTGGGATTGCACAGGTAAAAATTGCCACGGTAACCAACTTCCCTCACGGGAATGATGATATTGATATTGCAGTGGCTGAAACGAAAGCCGCTGTTGCTTACGGGGCTGATGAAGTCGATGTGGTTTTCCCATATCGAGCATTGATGGCAGGGAATGAAGAGGTTGGCTTTGAGCTGGTTAAACAATGTAAAGCGGTTTGTTTTGCTCAAAATGTTGCATTAAAAGTGATTATTGAAAGCGGCGAATTAAAAACGGAAGCGCTAATTCGTAAAGCGAGCGAAATTTCAATTCAAGCTGGTGCTGATTTTATTAAAACCTCAACTGGTAAAGTGCTGGTAAACGCAACACTTGAATCGGCACGTATTATGTTAGAAACTATCCGTGATTTAAATGTCGCTGATAAAGTGGGCTTTAAAGCCGCCGGTGGTGTAAAAACCAGTGAAGAAGCAGAACAATATCTTGCCCTAGCGTCTGAAATTTTAGGAAAAGATTGGATTAACCCAGCGCATTTCCGTTTTGGTGCTTCAAGTTTATTGGCAAATCTTTTAGCGACGTTGAATGACCAACAGGCTAAAGTGGTTGCAGGGTATTAAGGTAAATTCCCCTCTCTCTGCCATAGACTTCTGAACGAAGCCTATGGCTGTCTCTCTCCCACAAGGGGAGAGAGTAAAATGCTATTACCAGAATAATGGTAGATTAAAACCCTCGCCCCTTGTGGGAGAGGGAAAGATTTTGCTTCGTTTAGAAGCAAAATCAGGGAGAGGGGGAAAATCTCATTTTATAAAACAAACAGAGGAACAAAAAATGACTCCACATATTAACGCACCGGCTGGTGCATTTGCAGATGTTGTAATTATGCCGGGCGATCCACTTCGTGCAAAATACATCGCAGAAACTTTCTTAGAAAATGCAGAACAAGTAACAAACGTTCGTAATATGTTCGGTTATACCGGTACTTACAAAGGTCGCCGTATTTCTGTGATGGGACACGGTATGGGTATCCCATCTTGCTCAATCTATGCAAAAGAGTTAATTACTGAATATGGCGTGAAAAAAATCATTCGTGTCGGTTCTTGCGGTGCGGTTCGTGAAGATGTGAAATTACGTGATGTAGTTATCGGCTTAGGTGCGTGTACAGATTCTAAAGTAAACCGTATGCGTTTTAAAGATCACGATTTTGCTGCAATCGCAGATTTTGATATGACCGCCGCAGCTGTTCAAGCAGCGAAAGAAAAAGGCGTGAATATCCGTGTGGGTAACTTATTCTCTGCTGATCTTTTCTATACTCCGGATCCATCTATGTTTGATGTAATGGAAAAATACGGCATTTTAGGTGTTGAAATGGAAGCTGCGGGTATCTATGGTGTTGCAGCAGAGTTTGGTGCAAAAGCATTAGCAATCTGTACTGTTTCAGACCATATTCGCACTCACGAACAAACAACAGCTGAAGAGCGTCAATTAACCTTCAATGATATGATTGAAGTGGCGTTAGAGTCGGTATTGATCGGCGATAAAGCTGAATAAGATACATAACCTAGCACGAGCCGTGCTAGGTTCATTAAACCCAGCCCCGCTGGGGCTGAAAGGAAGAGCCGCAGAGCGGCTCAGATTGGTAACCCTATACGGCTCGTATAGGGGGTGTCATCAGTCTATAATCCCTTAGCTTAGGCTAGGGGATTTTTTTCACTTGCATTGGAATTAAAATTCATAAAAAATGAATAATTATTCATTTTGCTTGAGTTTAAGAAAAAATAGGCATAAACTACGCTCGTATAAACAAACAAAAGGAAGAACAATGAGCAAATATAAAATTTTTGTCGATGGTGCAGTGGGAACAACAGGACTACGCATTTTTGATCGCTTAGCTGATGCTGAAGATATTGAACTTTTAACCTTACCTGAAGAGCAACGTAAAGACCTCAATGCTCGTGTTGCAAAAGTGGCAGAAGCGGATTTAACTTTTCTCTGCTTGCCGGACGAGGCGTCAAAAGAATTGGTCGCTCACGCCCCAAGCCACGCTAAAATTTGTGATACATCAACAGCTCATCGTGTTAATCCGGATTGGGTGTATGGCTTTGCGGAATTGAGCGGACAAGCAAAAAAAATCAAAAACGCTCATCGTGTTGCTGTTCCCGGTTGCCACGCAACGGGTTATATCGCATTGGTGCGACCATTGGTTGAGAAAGGGCTTCTACCGGCAGATTATCCACTCTCTTGTCACTCTTTAACGGGTTATTCCGGTGGTGGAAAATCAATGATTGCCGAATATGAAGATGAACAGCGTGCAGAAAAATATGCTGCACCACGTGTTTATGGCTTAGCCCTTAAACATAAACATTTACCTGAAATGCAAGCGCTCACTGGCACGCAACAGCCACCGATTTTTACGCCGGTCGTTGCCGATTATTATAGCGGTATGTTGGTTACGGTTCCGCTCCCGATGTCAGCGTTACAAGCGGTCAAATCCGGCGAAGAAATTGCAAATTGCTTTGCGGAGTATTATCAAGGCAGTAAACTCATTCACGTACATCCATTTGCGACATTACCTGAAGACGGTATGCTTGCCGCAAATCAACTAACGGGCAAAGATAATTTAGAAATCTTTGTTTATGGCAATGAAACCCAAGTTCTTTTAGCTGCACGTTTTGATAACTTGGGCAAGGGGGCCTCAGGTGCGGCGGTGCAATGTATGAATATTATGTTAGGGCGTGAAGAAACGGCAGGATTAGCCCTTTAATTTGAAATTTTATTCGAGGAAAATATGCAAACCAACGAAATCCATCAACTTGCAAATTTATTAGAAAAATCGACCGCTTATTTAAATCAATGGCAGGATAAAACGATTGTCGTGAAGTACGGCGGTAATGCGATGATTAACGAAGCTTTAAAAAAAGCCGTAATGCAAGATATTTTCTTACTTAACCAACTGGGAGTAAAAGTTGTACTGGTTCACGGTGGTGGACCTGAAATTTCTCAAGGGGTTAAACTGTTAGGGAAAGAGCCACAATTTATCAATGGGTTACGAGTTACCGATCAAGATACAATCAATGTCGTATTACAGATGCTAGCCGGAAAAGTGAATAAAAGCCTCGTTGCCTTATTAAGAGGGAAAGGGATTGGGCTTTGTGGCATTGATGGCAATATGTTGCTGTGTGAAAAGCTCCAAGATGAAGTTGATTATGGTTTTGTTGGCGAAATTACGCACGTAAATACTGATACATTGAAAATGGCATTGGAAAATGGCTTTATCCCCGTGGTTTCTACGGTAGGTGTCGATGAAAACGGAGTCGTTTATAACATCAATGCAGATACAGCCGCAAGCAAAATTGCTATTGCTTTAAAAGCAGAGAAATTGGTAAATATGACTGATATTGCCGGTTTATTGCGAGATCGCTACGATGAAGCAACTCTTATTCCTGAAGTGGAAGTAAGCGAGGTACAAGGTCTGATCGAACAAGGCATTATTGCAGGTGGAATGATCCCGAAAATTGCTTGCTGTACCGACTTCATCAATGCTGGTGGTATTGAAGCCAATATTATTGACGGACGTATCGAACACGCCATTCTTGTGGCATTATTTGGTGGTAAAAACGGCACAAGGTTTTATAAAAAAGAGTGATTATGGAACGGTTAGATAAAAGCAATTTCATCTAAACTTTTGCTTCATCCGTAAACGGAAAAAAACAAAACGAAAGAATACTTGTGTAACAAATAACAGAAAAAAGCCTTTAGACGCAATAAGGAAAAAAGAAAATGACAAATAACGACATCAAACAATTAGATCACGATTATATTGCCCAAACTTATGGGCGTTTTGATTTAGCTCTTTCACACGGTAAAGGTTGTGATGTATGGGATTTTGACGGAAAGCAATATCTCGATTTTACTAGCGGTATTGGGGTAAATAGCTTAGGTTGGGCAGATGAAGATTGGTTGTCGGCTGTTGTTAATCAAGCCGGTAAATTAGCGCATACTTCTAACCTCTTTTTTACTGAGCCTTCGGCACAGCTTGCTAAAACATTGGTCAATGCAAGCGGTTTAAAACGTGTATTTTTTGCTAATTCCGGGGCGGAAGCGAATGAAGGTGCAATCAAAACAGCTCGTAAATATAGTCATGATAAATATGGCAAAGGCAGAGCAACGGTTTTAAGTTTAGTCAATTCTTTTCACGGACGAACAATTTCAACCTTAGCGGCAACAGGGCAAGATGTTTTCCATCAACATTTCTTCCCATTCACACAAGGATTTGAGCATACACCGGCAAATGATATTCAAGCGCTTGAACAACGTTTAAAAGAAAATGATGTTTGTGCCATTATCTTAGAAGTGGTACAGGGAGAAGGTGGCGTTTGTGCGTTAGAGGCAGATTATATGCAAGCAGTGCAAAAACTATGCCAATCGCAAGATATCGTTTTTATTATTGATGAAGTTCAAACAGGGATTGGGCGTACCGGCACTTTATTTGCTTACCAACAATTTGGGTTGCAACCTGATATTATTACCTTAGCAAAAGGCTTAGGGGGCGGCTTGCCAATAGGGGCGTTTGTGTTAGGCGAAAAAGTGGCAAATACACTTGGAAAAAGCGACCACGGCTCAACCTTTGGCGCAAATCCGGTAAGCTGTGCGGCGGCAAATGCGGTGTTGGCTAAAATAGATAATCACTTTTTAGCAGAAGTGAGCCGTAAAGGCGAAAAGTTACGTCAAGCGTTGGTAGATTTACCTCATGTAAAATCGGTCTCGGGTCTAGGTTTGATGCTCGGCATTGAATTTGAAGAAAACATCAAAGCCGCAGATGTGGTGGCAAAATCAATTGAAAAAGGCGTTTTATTTTTAACCGCAAAAACAAAGTTGCGCTTATTACCACCGTTAATCATCAGCGATGCACAAATTGAGCAGGGTGTATCAGTGTTGAGAGCAGTGTTAAACGAGATGTAAGTTCTCAATTTAGCGGGCATAGTAGATATCAGCTTGATTCCTTGCTTTATAAATGCTTTAAGATAGTTTTTATCAATACTTTGTCTATTATGCCCTTTTAAATCAGTAACTTTACTTTATTTTCTTAACAATCCATAAACCGCTTTTAGCATACCTAATGGTAAAATTCTTGGGATAGCTCTCATTAAGAAGATTGCAAAGCCACTTAGCGGATCATGGATATGCAATTGATTTTTGAGTTTGTAAAGCTCCCACTCATATTTAAATTGTCCCATACCACGGCGGCGACCAACCATACCGTTTCCTACTCGTGCATACACAAGAATATCCGGTAAGTTAGCCACTTTTAGCCCTGTCGCCACCATTTTGATCCAGAGCGTATAGTCTTCTTGTAGCCCTTGATAACCACCACATTCTAATACTTTCGATTTTTGATAAGCTACGGTCATATGGTTAAATGGACAACGCAAGCGGGTAAATTTAATGATTTCTTTGCTATCGGTCGGTACATGGCGATAAGCTACAATATCTTGAATATGCTTACCAAATTCTGCAATTTGCCCGCTAAAAATAATGGTCTCAGGATTTTGTTCAATAAAAGCCACTTGTTTTTCAAAACGTTCCGGCACACAAATATCATCCGTATCCATTCTGAAAACCCACTCATGTGAGCAATAGTTTAATCCATCATTGAGTGTTTTTCCTAAACCTCGGTTTTGAGGAAAACGAACCGCTTTAATTGGTAATTGTGTTTCATATTCTTTCACAACTGCATCCAGTTCTGGAGTAATAGGTCCATCAAACAGCACAACAATTTCATCTGCTTGTACTGTTTGTGCTTTCAAGCTATCAAAACATTCACGTAAGAACTGAGGATTTTCTTTCGTATATAACGACATTAAGACCGAAAATTTCATTAAATAAACCTTTTCATATTGATTGCTAACTTAGGTGAAATAAATGTCACCAACGCAATAATCAGATGTTTGAAACTATGACTTAGTTTAAACATCTTGAAATAATAACTTGCCGCTTGGCGTGATAAATTCATCGCACACGGATAAGCCAACATATAAAGCGAATTAAGCGCAAAACACTTCTGCTGTTCTGGTGTTTTGACATATTTTTGCTGAATTTGCTCAATCGCTTTTTCTGTATTTGTTGTATTGGTTGAAACACTGGATCGTTTTGTATGGAATCCGCAAATACTGAGTGCTTGATCTACAAAAATCGCTTTCAATTCCGCATTTGAAACAACTTTCAACACAAATTCATAATCTTCCAACGATTTTAAATCTGTCGCTAATCCACCCAGCTGTTCAAAAAAAGCTTTTTTAATGCCAATCATCGGCATTCCGCCCACTTTATTCGCTAAGAGAATATTATCTAGTGTTAAGTATTCCGGTGTAATCGGCTTTGTGATATAGCTAAAACCTTCATTAACCATCTCGCATTTCGCCGGATGATAAATAAAATTGCCGTCTGGTTGTGCCGTAATGGCTTTCGCCAATAACTCACATTTGTTATCCGCAAAGCGATCATCGTCATCAAGAAAAAGTAACCATTCTCCCGAAGCATTTTCAGCCCCAACATTACGGCTTCCTGCTGCGCCTTTATTCTTTTCATTACGAATGACTTTTACCTCAAAATCATACGCTTGATCGACCTTGAGCGGTTGAGGCGAACAATCATCAACAATGATAACTTCAAAATTTTTAACCGTTTGCTTCGTTAAACTGTCCAATAATGCAGGAATTTCTGCATTACGATTATAAGAAGGCACAATAATACTAAACATTATTTTCTCTCAAAGATTTTTAATTTTCCGTTATTTCCAAATAAAGAAATAAACATTAAAAAGGTCGTCATTAGCCCGGGATAAGCATAAGTATCTGCTTTTATATTCAATACGCTCAATAAAAACAGTGTTGATAAAATATAAATCCAACTGCCATTAAACCAATTATCGGCTACACGTTTCACAAAATAAGCCGTAAATAAGAAACAAACAACAATATAGCCTACACCACCATATAATGCTTGACGAATAAAGCCTGAATCAGAGCCACCATAATAACTCCAACCATTTGGTTGATAATATAAGCCATCTCCCATCATTAACTGTTTTAATTCCGGCATAAATAAATGCTTATTTAATAGTGTGTCTGTTGAGGAGCTTAAATTATTACCATAAAATAAATTAATCAATGGTTCTAAGGCATGTTCAACATAAGGATGCGTTGGGTAAAAATAAGCTAGACCCAAACATAATAATCCAAATGCAACAAGTGCCGGAAGATAACGAATACGAAAATAAATAAAAATACTTACAGCAGAAAAAATTAAAAATGTACGCCCTGAAATTAATCCGATACACAGCAATAAAAAGAGATACACATTACCGAGTGGCTTAGCTTTTGCATGCACCGCTAAAATAAAATGTAACAACATTAAATAAAAAGCACTTAATGGGAAAAATGCCGATGAAGTTAAATTATAAAGGCGGTATTCTTGCTCCGAGCCAATAAAACGAGGCAAATGCCCCCCCATTACAGAGTTTGTGTTAATCGCTAAATCCACCACAAATGGCACACCAAGTAACGCTAAAATACCAACAACACCTTGAATGGAAATGCCAATATTCAAATCACGAAGAAGTTGTGGCTTATTTTCAGTATTTAAATAAAACACGTTGTAAATCACAATACCGAAGCAAAAGACGATAAAGGATTTTACATACATACTAATGACGCCTAATTCTCGAGTACCATTGATGAGAAGAGGAATAATCGATAAAACGATTAATGCAAGGCTAACAATTAAGCTATCGACCGGAATCACAAATTGCGTTTGTGTTTTGTTATACCACTTATAACCGAACCATAACATGGCAAGAACGCCGAATAGCAAGCTCATACGTATCACATGGAAAAACCAAGGATCGTATAAATAAAATAAATTGACTAAAGCAGACATTATAAATTTCTCTTAATTGCAAGAAGCTTTTTCAATGGAAATTTCAATAATTTTTTCAACATATTATTATTGAGCGAACCACGTAATGTTTCTAAATTACTCACTAATGTTGGATTTTCAATTGCCATTAATGGACGTACCACCAAAATATCCATATCAAATTTTTCGCCAAACCAAATAAAATCATCAGCCAACCAAAAAGGTAATGCTTTTTGTTGTTCCATTAAGAAACGGCGTGCTGCTGATTTTTTAATTAAATAAGCCACTGTGCCGGCAAAATAATTCTTATAAGGATAGGCGTAACAATAGTCTGTTTGCCCAATCTTTTTCTGCATCCATTTAAAGGTTGTTGGGTAATTGATACTTAACTCGACATCATCAAAAGTGGGGATTTTAGATTGCCCGACTAATACAATATCTGCTGTCAGTTTTTCATTTAATAAAGCGGTCAAATTTTCATTAAAATTTGCCGAAAAGAGAACATCATCCTCACAAACCAAAGCATAATCCTCTTCTGCAATGCTTTCATCATCAACAATCCATTGGTAAACCTTTAAATGGCTCATGGTACAACCAATTTCACCTTTGGTCACGGCGCGGTGGTAATGTTGCTCAAATTGAGTAACATCAAACATTTTTGCCAATTCTTCTGATGATAAACTCATAGTATTGATTGCACTGAAGATTTGGAAATCTTGCGTATCGGGTTGAGAGAAAAAGAGCTCACGTCTTTGTACATCTTTTTCTAAAGAAATTAAATATTTTTTCATTTTTACTCTGCTTTTGATAATTTCACCGGATATTTAAAATAATATACGATTGAAATAATTAAACGGGTCATGCTCGCCCCAATAAAGGCATAGGCTACACCATATAACTGGTATTCTTTTAAATAGAAGAATAATCCGACAAAAATCACTAAGGAGATAACTTGCCTTGTTGCTAATAGAATTTGTTTACCCTGTAATAACATATTTTGCGACAAGATCCACGACAAGCCTGCAATAATAGAATTTAGAATAAACCAAATTAACACCGGGGCAACTTCAACATATTTCGTACTAAAGAAAAAGCGAATCACAGGTTCCGCTAATAATGGCACTAAAACAATTGCTGCAACGCTCATTAAAAAGACAATAATGAGTACTGATTTAAGTCGATTTACATGATTTAATAAGCCTGAGTAATAATAGTCACTTAACATATTAATAAATTTCGTGACCAATGCATCAAAAATAATACAAACTGTATAAAGCCCTAAAACATAATTTCCTAATAAAGACACAATTAAAAATTTATCAATACTGGAAGTCGTTGCCCCAAAAGTTTGATATAAATTCTGCTTAAACCACGTTTTAAGAAAGAATTTCCGATCAATTTCAGTGACGTCATGCGTTTTTACAAATTGGCTTTCTAATCTGGTTAGATAAAATAAACAAGCGATGGCTTGAATAGCGCTGAAAAGCGTTAAAAGATAAATAGCTACTTCAAGTGGTTGCTCACCTAAAAACAAATAACCTAAACCATAAACCAACACCAACAACACGGGTTGCTGAAAAGTCAGGGCTCGATAAACCTTTAATGTCGGTTCAATTTTACTTTTTTCAAGCGTAATCGTTAAAGTTGCCGTCAGTAATACATTGAGAATAAAGAGAAATTCAAATGCCGTAAAATCAAATAATAAACAACTTAATGCTGCAACAACGGCACTTAAAATCAAAAAACAAAGAAAATAAAATCGCCAACCTAAATACTGCTTATTGCGCATAGATAATGCACAAGCAAATCCTACGCCCCCTGTTGAAAGGGTTACAACATAAGATACTGTTGTAATAAAGAGCTGATGCGCACCACGATCATCAACAGAAAGAAAACGTGCAAGTATAAAGGAGCTAACGACCGTCAGCCCCATACTCAATATAGTTACTGCAATAAGCGTAATAAGTTGTCGATTATTTTTCATATAATTTCGTATAAGAAATTTCTTTCGCCCATTGATTATAATAACCTGTATTTTTACCATATGAGTTATCACATACTTCATTTGGTAATCCTAACAAGCAAGAGAAAATATGCCCATGTAAACGGCTTGTTACGACACGATCATAACTTAAAAAAATCGTTTGGCAGCGTTGAATTACTTGCATTGAATGCTGATACCATAAATCGTTAATTTTATTTTTCAAGAACGCTAAATGGAAACGGTTTGCTAATTTTGAAATACGGCTACACCAAAGCTCAAATTTCATATCACGTGGTAATAAAATATCTTCCCAATCTTTTACATTATCTAAATTTGGTAAAGTCGCTTGGATTTCAGATTCAATATGGCTCTTCTCGATATCTTTACGTAAAAAATAGAGTGTTTGTCCATTAACTTGGCTTAAATCTTTTTGAGGTAGCGCTCCATAAAGTTGATGAGCCATATCCGGCGATAATTTAACCTTATCCGAAAAATGCATTTTCATGAGTTCAAACGTTTTTGTATCACGAGAAAACAGATGTAAATCAGGGTGTTTGGCAAAAATTGCCGCTGATTTTTTCATCGCTTCATCATTTGAAAAATGCGCCGTTTGAGGTAATAAAATCACCCGATTATTAGGAAATTCACGCACAATATCTTCACGCATTTTTTGAATACTTGGATAAAGATCGCCAAAATTGCCGCCACCATGACACAAAATCGTTGTATTTTTATTAACGAATTTTTTGGCTTCGGCTAAATCAAATGCTTGTAAGCAACGGCGTAAACGAATATTGATTTGATAATCTTTGAAAAACTGCTCTGTGCCGGCATAAATCAGTAAATCACCAACATTGAGGTGTAAGGGATAATCGAAATACAGCACGTCATTTTTATCAATGATGCACTCTTCAATCTGTTTTAATTCTTGTTTTAAAGATAAAAGTACTGAGTTCATATGTTAATAAAATCCTAAAAAAGTAAACGTCTATAAGACAAACCCGAGTCAAAACTGTTCCCTTAATCAAGGGGTAAAAAATAATGGTGCATTTTAGCAATAAATCACGCAAAATACGCTAAAAAATTAAAAGGATCTCTATGCTTTTTTATCTCACAAAAATTCTCACTGCAATGGTTCTTCCGCCCTTTAACATTGCGGTAATTTGGATTTTATCTCTGATTTTTTACCGCTTGCACTACAAAAAAATCAGCCGAAGTTTAACTATTCTCGGCATTACATTGCTTTATCTCTTTAGTACGCCGTTTATGGCAACACTTCTAAGTAACTCTTTAGTTAAAGAAAACACTTTAACATTACAAGATTATCGACAAGCACAAGCCATTGTTGTGTTAGGTGGTGGCTTGCGAGATAGCAACGAGTTATACGGAAAATTAACTGTCACGAATAATGAGCTAGAGCGTATGCGTTATGCCGCTTATTTACATAAAGAAACACAATTACCCATTTTAGCGACAGGCTCTGCGCCAAACGGAAATTCAGAAGCTGAAATCATTGCCAAGGAATTTAAACAGTTTTTTGATGTCCCGACAAAATGGATTGAAAGCCAAGCAAAAACGACAAAAGAAAATGCTTTATATACGAAAGATATCTTAAAAAAAGAAGGTATCAACACCATTGTTCTTGTCACTCAAAATTGGCATATGCAGCGCGCCAAACTGTTATTTGAACAACAAGGTTTTCACGTATTACCTGCTGGGGTTGGCTATGGTAAAACACCTTCTGAATATATTAATTTTATGTACTTTGTGCCACAATCGGGTGCAATGGATAATATAATGCTGTTCCTAAAAGAATGGCTCGGCTATTGGAAAGAAAAATAGCTCGATAAAATTGCATAATAAAACAACAAACTCATCATAAAATCGCAAAAGAAATGTAAAATCTATTTTAATGAGAATAATTTACAATTAGAATGCTTCTCTATTTAGGTTTTACATTTCACTCGGGTTTTTATGTTTGTGGTTAAACAGGCAAGTTTTGCCATTCCAAATCGTACGTTGTTACAGCCGATTTCGGTGCAATTTGAACAAGGAAAAGTGTATGGATTGATCGGGCATAACGGTTCGGGCAAATCCACGTTAATCAAATTGCTTGCCAAACAGCAACCGCTTTCATCGGGTGAAATTCTTTTTGATAACCAACCGCTTGACGCTTGGTCAAACCGTGAGTTTGCCAAACGTGTCGCTTATCTTCCGCAACATCTTCCCCAAGCCACTAACCTAACCGCCAAAGAGCTGATCGCAATGGGGCGTTATGCGTGGAATGGGCTTTTTGGTCGTCAAACGGCTCAAGACAAGCTGGCGATTGAGCGAGCTTTGGCTTTAACCCATACGGAAAAATTTGCCGATCAGTTGGTCGATGTACTATCGGGTGGCGAGCGTTCTCGCATTTGGCTGGCAATGTTGTTGGCACAGCAAAGTCAATTTTTACTGCTAGACGAACCTTTGGCAGCGTTAGATATTGCTCATCAAGTGGAAGTGATGGAGCTGATCCACACATTGAGCCGAGAGCTTCATTTGGGTGTGATTATTGTGATCCACGATATTAACCTTGCTTCTCGCTACTGCGATCATCTTGTCGCCTTGCATAGTGGTAAATTGCTTGCCGAAGGCAATTCTCAACAAATCATCAATACCCCGTCTTTGAAGGCGATTTATGGCATTGAGCTGAATGTGATCAACCACCCCGAAACGGGCAGACCAGTGAGTTTTTATTAGTATGAAGATATTGATAAATAACCCTCTCGCCCGTTTACGGGAGAGAGACAGATTTCCGCAAAGTAACGGCTTTGCGGAAATCAGAGAGAGGGGAAATTGCCCTCTCCCTCCGAAAATTCGTAGAATTTTCTCCACCCTCTCCCGCTTGCGGGAGAGGGGAAAATGGCTACAAGCGATCATTTCCTCCCTCTTTTTTGCAAATCCCCTATTCGCAGGCGAACCGCAACGCAGTTTGGCAACATTGGATTGGACGGTAGCGGAAACCTTGATTGCTCTTGATGAACACCCCAAAGCCGTTGGCGATGCAAAAAATTACAAAGTTTGGGTATCGGAACCAAAACTACCTGAACATACACTCGATCTTGGTATCCGTTTACAACCGAACCCTGAACAGCTTTGGCAACTTTCGACACAACGAGACGCACAACCTCTGCTGTTTATCAACTCTTCGTTTTATGCGTCTGCCACGCCGATGTTGGAAAAATTCGGTAAGGTGCATTTGGTCGATTTCTATAAAGAAGGCGAAGCGTGGCAAAACGTGGTTGATGCCACCAAGCAAATTGCAGACATTATTGAAAAGCCTGAACAGGCGGATCGTTTATTGGATAAGTATTGGCAAAAAATTGCCGAAATCCGACCGCTTGTCCAACCTTTTACCGAGCGCCCAGTGCTGTTGGTACAGTTTATCGACACACGCCATCTGCGAGTTTATGCAGAAAATAGTCCGTTTGGTGCGGTGCTGTCGCAACTGGGGTTTAAAAACAGCTGGCAAGGCAAGCATAACATCTGGGGCTTTGAAGTTATCGAAGTGACCCAACTGGCGAAATTACCGCCTGAGAGCCGTTTTGTGGTGGTTAAACCTTACCCGTCAAATATCCGTTCTGCTTTGAAATACAACACCTTATGGCAAAAATTAGCAATGGCGAAAGATCCGCTGATTTTGCCTGAAGTCTGGACGTTCGGGGCTATTCCATCGGCTCAACGCTTTGCGGAAGTGTTGGCAAACGGCTTAATTCACGGGGGAGAACAATGGTAAATCGTCCACAGATGTTGTTTGTTCTACTGTCTGCGTGTTTTATCGGGCTGATGATGTGGTTACTCGGCGTGCAACTGCCTGAACAGCAATCCCTCGTTAGCCTATTTCAAGCCAGTAACAATCTGGATATTTTGTTAATTCAAAGCTACACCCTACCACGCATTGCCATTGCCCTATTGGCAGGTGGAATGCTCGGTTTAGCGAGTTTATTATTGCAACAAGTGATGGCAAATCCATTGGCTTCCGATAATACGCTAGGGATCAGTGCCGGTTCGCAGTTTGCCCTGTTTATCACTGCTATTTTTATGCCGAATTGGTTAGATATAAGCTCAAGTGCCATTGCATTAGTTGGGGCAAGCTTGAGCCTGATCCTTGTTTTAACTTTGGCAATGCGAAAAACAATATCACCGTTGTTGCTGATTTTGGCCGGTTTGGTGGTTAATCTCTATTTTGGTTCATTCTCTGCTTTGATGATGTTGTTTTACCCTGAAGAAGCTCGGGGCTTGGCACAATGGGGAGCAGGCTCTTTGGCTCAAGAGAGCTGGCGAGATCCGCAATTCTTGGCAATACAAGCGGTCATTTGTGGCGGATTAATTGCAATGTTGCTTCGTCCGCTTACCATACTTGCATTAAACGACAGCAATGCCCAAAGCCTTGGGGTGCCGGTTAATCGCCTGCGTTTTTTCGGGGTGTTTATCAGTGCTTATATGATTTCGGCGGTGGTCAGTTGTGTCGGTATGCTCGGTTTTATCGGGCTAGCGTCCGCCACCATTATCCGCCAACTTGGTGTACGAACGCTGAAAGGGCAGTTGCTCGGTGCATTTGCGGTCGGCGCGTTATTGCTTGCTATGACGGATTTATTACTCCAACTGCTTGCTCATTTTAAAGGAATTAACTTGCCGACCGGAGCGGTAACGGCTCTGCTTGGTACAGCGTTACTGCTGTGGCTGATGTTCCGCTCGCTGTCAAATACAGGGCGTTTGACCGAAACCTCTACTCGCTTATCTCGCCGTTTTCATCGTTACACCTTACTGCCGATTGTGCTTGTTTTTGCACTCGTGCTATGGCTCGCACTTGCTCTAGGCAAAGGCACAAGCGGTTGGGTTTTATTGGAATTTAACGACTTTTTCGCAC
Source organism: Actinobacillus minor NM305 (assembly GCF_000175195.1). Classification (GTDB taxonomy): domain Bacteria; phylum Pseudomonadota; class Gammaproteobacteria; order Enterobacterales; family Pasteurellaceae; genus Haemophilus_A; species Haemophilus_A minor. The sequence goes on from NZ_ACQL01000055.1 coordinate 138,335, forward strand.
CGCTTGTGGAGCTACGTTATCCTCGAATTTTGACCGCACTTTCTGTCGGAATTTTATTAGCGGTGGCTGGCGTGTTATTGCAACGCTTAACGCTCAACCCGATGGCAAGCCCTGAACTGCTTGGTGTGTCATCTGGTACAAGTATGGGGATTTTGGCTGTACTGTTCCTTGCTAGCTCGGCTCAAACAGAATGGTATTGGTTAGCAGGGATCGCTGGAGCGATTGTGGCTTTATTGGTGCTAATGGCAATCAACCAACGCAACGGAATGTTGCCCGAAAAAATACTACTCACAGGGATCAGCTTATCAGCACTGTTTGACACTTTGCAACGTATTGCTATCGCCAGTGGCGATCCAAGAGCGAACCAACTGATTGCGTGGACATCGGGTTCAACCCAACAAATCGGGGCGGATCTTGCCGTGCCGTTTTTCTTTGTAAGCCTTGTTCTATTAGGGATTAGCCTGATTTTCAGCCGTTGGCTTGAATTACTGGCACTACAAGCCCCGATGGCACAAGCCTTAGGGCTAAACCTCAAACGCACTCGTTGGATTTTGATTTTATTTACCGCATTACTGACGGCGTTAGCGACATTGATTATTGGACCGCTCAGTTTTATCGGCTTGCTCGTCCCACATATCGCCCGTTTTTTAGGCGTAAATCGAGCGAGTTCCCAGATTTTAATCTCTGCCCTTCTCGGCAGTGTGATTATGGTGTTTGCCGACTGGCTCGGCAGACAGATGTTATTCCCTTATGAAGTGCCGGCTGGTTTAGTGGCAACGCTTATTGGGGGGACTTATTTCTTACTGATGGTGAGAAGGGTGTAGAAATTTGTAGGGTGGGTCTTGACCCACCACTTACGAATATAACTGATGGTGGGTCAAGACCCACCCTACAATTTGGTATTAACACAAAGGACTTTAAAATGAAAAAAACATTTGTTTATTCAACAATTTCTCAAGTAGTACTACTTGCCATTGCAAGTAATGCAATGGCAAATGAGCCTGCAAAAAATGATGTTGCAGCGTTAGATGAAGTTGCGGTTGTTGGTGGTGGCTCGATGTATAAAATGGGTGAAGTACCTGTACACCAAGCAAAATCAGTGCTAGCTATTTCTCGTGATGAGTTAGATAAACAAGACGTGAAAAAAGTCGATGAAATCGGTCGCTACCAAGCAGGTTTTGCGAATCAAGTATTTGGTAACGACACCAACACAAACTGGTTCCGTGTGCGTGGAGCAGAAGTTTCACAAGCAGTAAACGGCTTGCCGACCTTCAGTTATGGCTTCTTTACGCCTTATGTAGAAAGTTTTGGCTTAGAAGCTGTTGAAGTAACAAAAGGTGCAGACTCAATGACTTTTGGTGCAGCACAATCAGGTGGCTTAATTAACTATGTGACCAAACGTGCACACCGTGATCAAATCAGTAAAGGCGAATTCAAAACGAATTTCGGTACAAATCGCTTGTATGGTTTTGGCGCAGATTACACAGGAAAAATGACCGATGATGAAAGCGTACGTTATCGCATTGTCGCCTCATTAAATCACGCCGATGGCGAATGGAAAGATACCGAAAATAAAACGATCTACCTTGCACCAACCTTAGAATGGGATATTTCAGATCGTACTCGCTTAAGCATTTTAACCAGCTATCAAAAAGATTACGGTACGCCGAGTTCAAACTTCTATCCTCAAGAAGGAACATTACGTGCATTGCCAGATGGTAGCTATTATAGCCGTAATGTGAATTTCGGCGATCCGGTAAACGATCACGAAACCAACAAGCAATACAGTCTTGGTTATGAATTAAGTCACGATTTTGGCAACGGCTTGCGTGCAAATTCAAGCTATCGTTATAGCCATGTAGAAAACTACCACCGTGGTGCTTATATTTATCCGTCAGCTTATGCGGTAGATTGGTCGCCATTAGCGCCGAGTGCGGCAGGATATCTTGTTACGGCAAATACCGTTTATAATAACGGGACTGCGATTTCACACGCCTTAGATAACCGCCTCAGTTGGGACTACCAAAATGATTGGTTAAAAAATACCTTAGTCGTTGGTACCGATTATCGCCACAACAAAGTTGATGCTATGTATAATCTCTATGCGCTAGGCTTCACTGAAAACTTACGTAACTACCAAGCGACATGGAACCAAACAGGAACACCAGTTGGTAATCACCAAACAATCAAATCTCGCCAACTTGGTTTATATTTACAAAACCAATCTCGTATTGCGGATAAATTCATTGTAGGGTTAGGTATTCGCCACGATCGCGCAAAACAAAATGAATATACCTCAACCCAAACGGTTAAAGATAACCATACTTCATATTCCGGCTCAATAATGTATGAAGCACCTTACGGCTTTAATCCATATTTCAGTTACAGTGAATCCTTTACCGTACCTGTTGGAATCAGTGGTAACCAATCGCTTTATGATCCAAACATCACACGCCAATATGAAGTGGGTGTAAAATACCTTCCAACATGGCTAGATGGTGTGATTACTATCGCAGGCTTCCGAGCGAAAGATACCGATGCTTTAGTAAGTAAATTACAACCTAATGGCACTGTTTCAACAGAGAGTGATGAAGATCCAATTTATCGTAAAGGCTTCGAGCTTCAGGCAGATGTAAACTTAACCGAAAATTGGACAGGAACCTTAGCTTACACTTACACAAAAGCAGAAAGCAAGGACTCAACCGGAACCAAAACACGCCGCCCGTTAATTCCAACAAATACCCTTGCAGCAAAAACAGCTTATACGTTTAGCAATGGTATGTTAAACGGCTTAACCGTAGGTGCAGGTATTCGTTATGTAGGGCATAGCGTAACATCAAAAGGTTCACTTTACTCACATGCACGTTTACCGTCAGTGACGTTAGTCGATTTAATGGCTCGTTACCAAATCAACCAAAACTGGAGCGCACAACTTAATGTGGATAACGTAGGCAATCGTAAATATGTTGCGGCATGCGATTACTACTGCTATTACGGCGCAGAACGTAAAGTAAATGCGACAGTAAGTTATAAATTCTAAATGATAAAAGGGGCACAATGTGTCCCTTATTTCTACCCAATCTCCAACGGATCTATATCAATCGCAAGGCGGATTTGTGAAGGATTCCAATATTGATCGCGATCTTGATCAAAAGCGTTCATCAAGGCTTGAATTGAGGCTCGTGAAGCATGTTGAATTAAAAGCAACCAACGGTAATGCCCTGCTTTCTTCGCGAGAGGTGCTGAAAAAGGCGGTAGAATTTGCATATTCGTCATGCCTAATTCATTCACTTTTTCTTTTAAATAGCTCATTAGGTTTTGCAAGAATTGTTGGGTTTGTTCGCTATTTTTCCCTGTCGCTTTAAAAAGCACTTGTGCAGAAAAAGGCGGCAGAGCCATTAGTCGTCTGATCGATAAGGCTTCTTCAGAAAATGCTTCATATCCTTGTTCAACCAACGTTTTCAGTAATGGATGCTCCGGATAATGCGTTTGTAGCACGACTTCGCCCTGCTTCTCTGCTCGTCCTGCTCTGCCCGACACTTGCAGATAAAGCTGTGCCAGTCGTTCTTCAGCTCGAAAATCAGTAGAAAACAGCGCAGAATCAACATTCACAATGGCAACTAAGGTTACATTAGGAAAATGATGTCCTTTTGCCAACATTTGTGTACCGATCAAAATTTGGCTTTTTCCTTGTTGAATATCAGTTAAATGCTTTTCTAACGTACCTTTTCTTGCCGTTGAGTCTCGGTCGATACGGCTAATTTGGTAGTTTGGAAAATGCTCACTTAATACCTGTTCTAGCTGCTCCGTACCAAGCCCCGTCGTAAGTAGGTGCGTTGAACCACAATGCCCACACTGGCGAGGAATAACCCGTTGTGAAGCACAGTGATGACAACGTAAAACTCGCTGTTTTTGATGGTAAGTATAAGGCTTATCACAGGCTTCGCACTCACAAACCCAACCACATTCATGACATAGCAGAACAGGGGCAAATCCTCGCCGATTTAAAAACAGCATTACCTGATTACCTTGTTCTAAATGCTTTTTCATCATTGCCAGAAGTTTTTCAGATAAACCTGCGTTTACTCGTTGTGTTCTTAAATCAATGATTTGCTGTTGCGCATTTTGTGCATTACCGGCTCGGGCAGAAAGGGTTAAAGGGAAAAACTTACCATTCTTCACATTTTGGATACTCTCCAAACTTGGTGTTGCCGAACCTAATACAATCGGAATATCAAGGTATTTCGCTCGAATAACAGCAAGATCCCGAGCGTGATAACGCCAGCCTTCTTGCTGTTTAAAAGAAGGATCGTGCTCTTCATCAATAATAATCGCACCGAGATCTTTAAATTGGGTAAACAACGCCGAACGCGTACCGATAACAATCGCACTTTCGCCATATTTTGCACGAAGCCAGACGTTGAGGCGCTCCGTTTCATTAAGGTGAGAATGTAGAGCATCAATCTCAACATTAAAACGAGCTTGAAAGCGTTGAATAGTTTGAGGCGTTAAGCCAATTTCTGGTACGAGGACTAGAACTTGTTTACCTCGTTGCAATACCTCTTCAATAAATTGGAGATAGACTTCCGTTTTCCCCGAGCCTGTTACGCCATTCAATAAAAAACAACCAAAGTCTTTTTGAGCATTTAGTCGGCTCACCACAAGCGTTTGTTGTTTATTCAATACAAGGCGGTTGCTTTGATTGACAAGCGGTTGATTTTGCAATTTTTTTTGCCAATCTTGCGCAATGTAAGAGCTTGCTTGCTTTTGAATAAAACCTTTATCTAATAGCGCTTTCCAGGTTACGGGCGTGCAGTCTGCCGGTTTGGTAAAAAATTCAAAAGAAATGACCGCTTGTAGTAGCATTTCTTGTTTTTTCGCGCGTCTTAATTCCCCTTGTTGTAAAGCCATACGCCCTTTTTCGCTAACCACAAAATAATCAGGCACGCTAATCTCCGCCGCTTCGCCATTGCGTAATTTTACAGGTAGGGCTGAATTAAGAACTTCTCCAATCGGTTCGTGATAATAACGAGCAGCCCATAAAAGCAGTTGCCACATTTCCTCATTAAAAATGACTTCTTGATCTAAAACCGCTTCAATCGGTTTTAATTTTTCAAGGGCAATCTCACTCTGCTCCGGAAAATCAACCACAATTCCAACTTTCTTTTGCTTCCCAAAAGGCACAACAACTCTTGCCCCTTGCAAAACAGAAAATGTCGAGGGTAAAAGGTAATCAAAATAACGGTATAACGGCACTGGAAGAGCCACTCGAACGAATTTCATTTATTTTTTATCTCAGTACTAGAGCTTAACCCTCGCTCCTTGTGGGAGAGAGGTAATATTCCTCATTATTTGCAAATAGTTACATAATACTATTTTTCTTCTGCTTAAAACTATCTAAGGTCAATAATAAAATTGCAATGGTTAAACAAATCATCAATAAATATGATTTGGCTTCTAAAACTTCACCAATAGCAAAGGAAATAAATAACATAACAAGCGGCTCAACATAACCTAGAAGCCCTAATACATTAACGGGTAATAAATTACTTGAAGCGATATAAAGAATAAATGCTGCACCATTAACTAAACCAAATAAAGTAAGAAAATAATAGATCCATTGATTTTCCGCCAAAATCGGTTGCATATCTGTTTGCAAAATAAAATAAAGCGCAAAAGGCATAACCAAAATAAGCTCAACAAAAAAAGAGGCAAGGTGGTTAATACCAAAATAGCGGCGAAGTGTAATGTAGATCGGATAACCTAGCCCTGCAACAAGGGTTGCCCAGGAGAATGTTCCGCTTAGCAATACATTTGAAAAAACACCGATAACTGCAAAAAAGACCGCCAGCCATTTTAACCTTGTAAACTGCTCTTTAAATACGATTTTTCCTAAGGTCACGGCTGTAATTGGAAGTAATAAGTAACCAATGGAAACCTCTAACGCTTGACCGTGATTAGGTGCCCAAAGAAATAACCAAAGTTGAACGCCTGTATTCAATGCAAGTAATAATAAAATAAATACAAGCGATGGTTTTTGCTTAATTTTTTGCCAAAGTTCGGTAAATTTCCCCGTCTGTTTAAATAAAAAAATTGCCAATAAAATAAAAGGCGCTAACACAAAAATGCGGTAGCCAAACATACTTTCGCCATTTAATGGGCGTAATAAAATAGCAAAGTAATACCCTATGCCAAAAAGAAAGTTCGCCCCCATACAACAGAGAATACCCTTTAACATCGCTTCATCTTCCGTTTTTTCTGCTGTTTAAGAATATTCAATATTCCATCAATGATTAAAAATAAGATAGCAAAAGATAAACAAATTAACAAAATATAGCTTTCCGGCTTTAACGTTTCGCCAATAAAAAATGAAATTGCCATCATTGTAACCGGTTCTAAATAACCTAATAGCCCTAATACATTAAAAGGGACTAAATAACTCGCCATTGTGTAGGAAATTAATGCAACACCGCTGAGTAAACCGAGTAAAAATAAGGCAAAATAAATATACTCATTTACCGTTTCAATCTGTTTTAAATCGACAGGCGAAATAAAATAAAGCGATACCGGTATTAAAATGACGACCTCTAAAATAAAACTATGAATGTGGGCTATATTAAATTTGCGGCGCACCATAAAATAAAATGGGAACCCCGTTAATACCAAAGCACTCGCCCAAGAAAAAGCCCCTGTCTGAATAACATTACTTAACACACCTATGCTGGCTAAAATAATGGCAATCCATTTCCAAACCGAGAGATATTCTTTATATAGCCACTTTCCGGCAATTACCATCATAATTGGCATCAATAAATAGCCGATAGACACTTCAATGGCTCTACCGCTATTCGGTGCCCAAAGGAAAAGCCACATTTGTAGCCCAACAAAAAAAGCGGTAAAAATCAGCACTAAAATCAAGTAAGGTTCTTGTCTGATCCGTTTTAGAAAAGCGATAAATTCAGCCAGTTTTTTAAGAACAAAAACCGCTAAAAACAAAAAAGGTAATGTCACCAACATTCGAAATCCGAAGATTTCTTGCCCTTCCAAAGGGCGTAGCCAAGTTGCTAGATAGTAAAGCCCACCAAATAATAGTGAAGCCAGTAGAGAACAAAATACACCAAGCATATCAATATGATAAGAAAATAAGTAAAGCCCTATAAGACAATATAGGGCTTTGTATGAAAAAAGAGATTACTCTTGACGATATGTTTTTAAGAAATTCGCCAGTCTTCCGATGGCTTCTTCCAACTGATGAACATAAGGTAAAGTCACCACGCGGAAGTGATCCGGTTTATGCCAGTTAAAACCGGAACCTTGTACTAATAACACTTTTTCCGCTTGAAGCAAATCATAAATAAATTTTGCATCATCTTTAATGCCATACATTTCTGTATCGATTTTCGGGAACATATACATCGCCCCTTTCGGTTTCACACAGCTGATCCCCGGAATTTGCACTAATAATTCCCATGCTTTATTACGTTGCTCGAGTAAACGTCCGCCCGGTAAAATAAATTCATTGATACTTTGGTAACCACCTAATGCAGTTTGAATAGCGTGCTGCATTGGCGTATTTGCACATAAACGCATAGAAGAAAGCATATCTAAGCCTTCAATAAAACCTTTTGCCAGTGCCTTAGGACCACTTAATACCATCCAACCTTGACGGAAGCCTGCCACACGATAAGCCTTTGATAACCCATTGTAAGTAACGGTTAAAACATCTGGCGCTAAAGCAGCAATATGATGATGAACAGCACCATCGTAAATAATCTTCTCGTAAATTTCATCGGCAAAAATTATCAAATTATGTTTACGTGCCAATTCTGCAATTTCTAATAACACCGCTCGACTATATACCGCCCCCGTTGGGTTATTTGGGTTGATAACTAAAATCGCTTTAGTTCTTGGTGTAATTTTGGCTTTGATGTCCTCCACATCTGGGAACCATTCATTTTCTTCATCGCAAAGATAATGCACCGCTTTACCACCTGCGAGAGTTGCCGCTGCTGTCCAAAGAGGATAATCCGGCATCGGGATTAAAATTTCATCACCTTCATTTAATAAGGCTTGCATTGACATCGTAATCAGCTCTGAAACACCATTACCGATATAAACATCATTGACATCCATACCTCGCATTCCTTTAGACTGATAGTATTGGACAATCGCTTTACGTGCAGAATATAAACCTTTTGAGTCGCAATAGCCCTGTGCCGTTGGTAGGTTACGAATAACATCGACTAAAATTTCATCTGGCGCTTCAAAACCAAAAGGAGCAGGATTACCAATATTTAACTTTAAAATTTTATTCCCCTCTTCTTCAAGACGGAGGGCTTCTTTATGAATAGGGCCACGAATATCATAGCGAACTTGCGCTAATTTATCGGACTTCGGGAAACGTTCCATTTTTTCTTCCTGTTATCATTTCATTAACGAATTGTTGAACTTTACTCCGATTTTAGAGGAAAAAAAAGGGGAAATAGGCTAAAATAATGACCTTTTTTAAAAATAACTTTTTAATTTTTTAGAAATGCCGATTATGTCAATTTTTAGTCAATTAAAACAACAACTTAGCGAACAGCTTGCCAAACAAGCATCTCAACAAGGATTGATCGAACTTCAAGCCTCTGTTTGCTTATCTGATGAGAATGTTGCTTTTTTAGCTGGCTTAAATGCACAAAAAAACATCTATCCGCATTTTTTCCTTAAAAATCGAGATCGTGATCAAACCATCACTGCACTAGGGGCAGTAAAAACCTTTCAACAATTAGAAACAGCGCAAGCTTTTATTCAACAGACGCACTTTTCCCTCATCGGAGGATTACAATTTGAAGGCGAATGTTGCTTTGTGTTACCTCGATTAAAATTGGTAAAAGAACAACAAAATCTCACCGCTTATTTTTATCTTGATTTATCCGCTGAAACCTCTCAAGCGGTTAATTTTGATGATTATTTTGCACCATTTTTAGCAGAACAAAATGAACTAGCTCCACCATCAAGACCGTTTGCAAACAAACTTATTGATCGTAAAACCGCTTGTGATTTTGAAGGCTGGCAAGCAAATATCAATAAAGCTATCAATGAAATTCAGGCGCAGCACTTTAGTAAAGTTGTGCTGGCAAATGCAATTTGCTTAACGTTTGATAAACCGATTTCCGCTTATGAATTATTAGAGCAAAGCCAAAAAATTAACTTAGGTTGCTACCATTTCTTATGGGCAGAAAATAGCGAAACCGCCTTTGTTGGCTCAACACCGGAACGATTATATTTACGCCAAGCTAGAAATCTTTATACGGAAGCCTTAGCCGGCACTGTTGCCGTGACGGAAGATTTAGCCCAAACGGAACAAAATGCCCAATGGCTTTTAAATGACACGAAAAATGTCTATGAAAATCAGCTAGTGGTGGACGATATTACTCGCCATCTTGAAGATTGCGTGGAACAAATAGAGATCGGCAAAGCTGAAATCAAACGCCTGCACAATGTACAACACCTACGCCGTAAAATTCAGGCCGTTTTAAAGCCAACAATTTCGGATAGTGAATGTTTAATTCGTATTCACCCAACAGCTGCCGTTGCCGGTTTGCCTCGAGCGAAAGCGAAACAGTTTATCGCTGAAAATGAACCTTTCACACGTGGGTGGTATGCCGGTACGCTGGGTATTTTGGGAGAAGACGAAGCTGAATTTTGTGTCACCCTTCGTTCTGCCCAAATTAAGCAAAATCAAGTAACCCTTTATGCCGGAGCTGGGATCGTGCAAGATTCCGAACCGCTTTCCGAATGGCAAGAAATTGAACGAAAGTCGCAAGCGCTAGCGAAATTATTGTCATATACATGATCTAAATGTATAAAATATGCGTATTTTATCCTTTTACTATATTACTTTGATATGAAATTATTTTCTTACGTATTACTTAGTATCGGTACAATGGCGTTACTTACGGGTTGCACAAGCGCAAATGCTAAAAGCTCTAAAGTATCGCAACCAACATTAGCTATAAATAATAAAGTATCAAATTCTTCCCTTCAAAAGAAAAATTTTTTAGGGCTTAGTGAAGGAATTGCGACTTATTATAGTTTAAGTGTAAATGGACACCTGTAGTGGTACACTAATCCCGCAGTCCTCAATAAGTGGTAAAATTTAACCAAAATGAGGATACAAAAATGCGAAGACCTAGAAGAACCTTTAGTGCGGAATTTAAAGCCGAAGCGGTAAAATTGATTACCGAGCGTGGATATTCTATTACACAAGCTTGCAAAGAGCTAGACATCGGTGAAACAGCGTTGCGTCGCTGGGTAAGTCAAGTTCAAGCGGAATGTCTGGGCTATGTGTTGCTTGGCTCAAAGCCAATCAGCCCTGAACAACAACGCATTCGAGAGTTAGAAAACCGTATCAAAGAGCTGGAAGAGGATAAAGAAATTCTAAAAAAGGCTACGGCGATTTTAATGTCTCTCGAGAGCAACGATACCAAGCGGTCACGACGTTAAAATCGCACGGCATCAAGCGTTTGTGTGCCTTATTTGGTGTGTCAGAAAGTGCCTATTATGCGCGTTTGAAACGGCGACAAGCGGTCGAAAAACACACCGCACTTGCGATTGAAATCAAGGTCATTTTTGATGCAAGCCGTCAATCTGCTGGTAAGCGAACCGTTCAATCAGGTTTGAGACAAAAAGGCATTCGGGCCGGTTTGCCATTAATTCGCAAGCTAATGATTCAACAGGGGTTATTTAGCAAACAACCACAAAAATGGCGTAACCGAAATAAAGAGACAGGGCAAATTTTTGACAATCACTTAAACCGAGCATTTACGCCAAATGCACAAACCACGGTACTTTGTGGCGATACGATGTACGTCAAAGTAAATGGCATTTGGTGCTATTTAGCGGTGGTGATTAACCTGTTAAATCGCCAAGTGGTTGGTTGGAAACTGAGTTGACACCACGTGCGCAATTGGTTATCGATGCGTTAAATCACGCGATGTTGCAGACCAAACGTACGAAAACGATGCTGTTTCACTCAGACCAAGGCAGTATTTATGGGAGTAAGCAATTTACCCAATGTGTACAAAACCACAAGTTAACACAAAGTATGAGCCGACGGGGCAACTGCTGGGATAATGCCCCGATGGAGCGTTGGTTTAGAAGTTTTAAATATGAGTGGATGGCATATGGTGGTTATGTTGATTTTGAAAGTGCGGTCAATGATGTGAAAGATTATGTGATGTACTACAACCACATTCGCCCACATAGCTATAATCAAGGTTTGCCCCCGATTTTAGCTGAAAAAACTTATCGGGGACTGTTGAATTAGCTGATCACTACAGATAGACACCGCAATTAACAATGCGGTAAAAAAACGGAAGTTTCGCTGGGTATAAATGTTGCGAAAACCAGACACGAAGCAAAATTGCCCGCGTTGTAAGAAAAAGCCGAGAAGTATCCCGATAAAAAGACCACTAAACATTGATTAAACCTTAATACAAATGTTACGGAGATGTTGTTGGGGTGTATTAGAACATAGTTTGAATAAAAAGAAAACAATTTATTGATTAGGGTTATTTAGGTCCCAAAGAGTTTGGAATTTAATCAAATCCCATCGCTCTTTTTTATTTGGGCGACGATCGGGGTGTGGCATCGATAACGCATTTGCTTTACGGGCAAAGGCGATTTTTCTCGTTCTTGAATACTTTTTTCTGTTTCGTGATAAAGCAGTTGTGCTTCAGGCGCACCACGTCGTTGATCGCTCAACACAGTGACAACAACTTCTTTTTCATCGTTGCTTTGACGTAATTTAATTATTGCCCGACTTCGACAATTTTACTGGTTTTAGCCCGTTGCCCATTGTAATGAACTTTACCACCTTCAATCATCGCCTTTGCAATTGAACGAGTTTTGTAAAAGCATGCCGCCCATAGCCACTTATCCAAGCGAACTTCATTGATATTATCAGCCATTTTTTCCCCTTTTTTCAACTATTTTACCCTTTTTCACACAAACAAGCGGTAATAAGGCAGAAAAAATTTGCAAAATTTTCCTTTTCGCTGTATTCTTCGCCATCACAATTCATACAAACAAATCTGAATTAACCTGTTTTAATCCAATCTTTAAATAACACAATTATTATTTCTATGCATCTTACAGAGTTAAAAAATACACCCGTATCGGAACTTGTCCGTATCGGTGAAGAACAAATGGGGCTAGAAAACTTAGCTCGTTTACGCAAACAAGATATTATCTTTGCCATTTTGAAACAACACGCAAAAAGTGGTGAAGACATTTTCGGTCAAGGCGTGTTAGAAATCTTACCTGATGGTTTTGGTTTCCTCCGTTCTGCCGATAGTTCTTACCTTGCAGGCCCTGATGATATCTATGTTTCCCCAAGTCAAATCCGTCGTTTCAATCTTCAAACTGGTGACAAAATCGAAGGTAAAATCCGCCCACCAAAAGAAGGTGAACGTTATTTTGCGTTACTGAAAGTCGATTTAGTCAATGACGATAAACCTGAAGTTTCTCGCAGTAAAATTCTCTTTGAAAACTTAACCCCTCTTCATGCAAATTCTCGTCTACGTATGGAACGTGGCAATGGCTCCACCGAAGATTTAACCGCTCGTATCTTAGACTTAGCAGCACCAATCGGTAAAGGGCAACGTGCGTTAATCGTAGCGCCACCAAAAGCGGGTAAAACGGTACTTCTACAAAATATTGCGCAAAGCATTACTCACAACCACCCAGAATGTGAATTGATTGTTCTTCTAATCGATGAGCGTCCTGAAGAGGTAACAGAGATGCAACGTACTGTTCGTGGCGAAGTGATTGCTTCCACCTTTGATGAACCGGCAACTCGCCATGTTCAAGTTGCAGAAATGGTTATCGAAAAAGCCAAACGTTCTGTTGAACATAAGAAAGATGTCGTGATTTTATTAGACTCTATTACGCGTTTAGCTCGTGCTTACAATACTGTAACACCTGTATCAGGTAAAATTCTTTCCGGTGGTGTGGATGCAAATGCTTTACATCGTCCTAAACGTTTCTTTGGTGCGGCTCGTAATGTGGAAGAAGGCGGTAGTTTAACCATTATTGCAACAGCATTAGTCGATACGGGTTCAAAAATGGACGAAGTCATTTTTGAAGAGTTTAAAGGAACAGGTAATATGGAGTTACACCTTTCTCGTAAAATTTCTGAACGCCGTATTTTCCCTGCAATTGAGTTTAATCGTTCTGGTACACGTAAAGATGACTTACTCATGACACCGGAAGAGCATCAAAAAACATGGATGCTACGTAAAGTACTTAACCCAATGGGCGAAGTTGAAGCGATCGAATGGTTAATTGATAAACTGGGCGTTGCAAAAACGAACGATGAGTTTTTTGAGATTATGAAACGTTCGTAAAGGGCTCAAACAAAAAGCACTCCGAGGAGTGCTCAGACCGCTGACAAACCTCTGGACATCTCTCTAGAGGTTTGATCTAATAGGCATATCGAAAAAAGGAAATGCCTATGCTTAAAAATCCCCCTTCTCCCCAATATGAGCTCGAGATGATAAGTCTTGAGTAGCTGGTTCCCAAAGACCATCTTGTTCGCAAGGTCGCCAAAGCCATTGATTTTGAATTTATCCGTGATGAGGTCGCCCATCTTTATTGCCAAGATAACGGTCGTCCTGCTGTTGACTCTGTGCGTTTGTGTGGCAAGCGATGGAA
>NZ_ACQL01000054.1 GCF_000175195.1 Actinobacillus minor NM305
ATGTGGCTGATATCATTAACAAGACTGCGACCAACTTAACGACCAAAGGTTTTGGGTTGAAAGCTGAAGATGGTAAGACGGTAAATCAATCATTAGGCAATACCATTGAAGTG
>NZ_ACQL01000053.1 GCF_000175195.1 Actinobacillus minor NM305
GCGGGGATAAACCCCGCCCCTACATAAAATGAATAGTAAACTTTTAATCTCAACCAAACTCACCCCAAGCGGCAATACCCAGCTTGATGACTATTTTGTTTCGCCTCCGTTTAAATTGATGACGTTGCCGGATTATTCCACAAACAAAGCAGAGGCATGGCAAAAGGGTTTGAATGCAATGCAGATGTCTTCATCGCCCGGCTTGCTTGGTGGCGACAGTTTGGATATTAAAATTTCATTGCGAAAATCGACTGCACTTACACTTACTACACAGGCATTTACCCGTGTGCAAGCGATGAATGAAGGCGAATTTGCCGAGCAAATCACACAAATTCAGCTGGCAGAAGCCAGCCGTTTATTTTATTTGCCGCACCCGCTGGTGTTGCATAAAGACTCGGCATTAAAGCAAAAAACGACCATCGAAATGGCGGAGAACAGCGAACTGATTTATGGCGAAATTGTGGCGATTGGGCGTGTGCTTAATGATGAACGTTTTGCGTTCCGCCAGTTTTCTTCCCATTTGAAAATTTATGCGTTGCAAAAAAATGGCGAAAAACGACCGTTTGTTTCTGACTGTATTCAGTGGTTACCAAGCAAAATGACGCTAACCGCCTTAAGCCAAATGGAGGATTATAGCCATCAGGGTTCGCTGACGTATTTGAATTTATCCAAAAGTGCGCTGGAAATCAAAGCGATGTTGAAGCAACTTCAAGAGACGTTTACCAGCAGTGAAAATCTGTTGATCGGACTTTCACAACTCAATGAAGGTGGATTGATGGTACGAGTGTTAGGACACCGTGCAGAGCAGATTCAGCAGTTGTTTGATGAGATTGGTAGCATTTGTAAAAAAGCGGTCTAAAATGACCGCTTATTTTGCAATTTAAGGTTTAATTTGGGTTTGCTGATAGCGATATCCTTTATCTATTTCCACAAACTCAAACAAATGCGTAATACAATTTGGCGCATCGCTATCTTGGTGGGAAACAAACAACAGTTGCGTTTGGCTATTCTCAACCAGTTGCTCAATAAATTGTTTAACTAATTTACGATGGAGACCGTCTAGCCCCTGTAGTGGTTCATCTAAAATCAAAATCGGTGGATGTTTAACCATTGCACGAACAATCAGCAGTAAACGTTGTTGCCCCCACGAGAGTGTGCGAAACGGTTTATTTACCATATGATCTAAATTAACGCGAGCCAGCCATTCCATCGCTTTGAGTTTGATCGCTGTGGGAATTTGTTGGTAAATCCCAATGGAATCGAAGAAACCGGAAATAATCACATCAAGCACCGAGCTATTTACCCGATAATCCATATGTAATTGGCTGCTGACATAGCCGATGTTTTTCTTAATATCCCAAATCGTTTCCCCCGATCCTCGTTGCTGCCCGAATAAACGGACTTTATTGGCATAGGCTTGAGGGTGATCACCGGTAATCAGCGAAAGCAAGGTTGATTTCCCTGCGCCGTTTGGACCTTTTATCCACCAATGTTGATGAGGTTCGACCGTCCAGCTTAATTTGTCCAAAATGATTTTCTCACCATATTGAATGGTCACCTCTTTTAGTTCAAAGGGGTTGATGTTTGGCTCAAGGGCAATCACTGGCGTTGCTCGACTCGGTAATGGCGTATGAAGATGATTTTCTGCAAATTGTAATTGAGAATAGACCGCTTGTTGTTCTATGGCTGAGCGAGTGCCTTGTAAAACCAACTGGAGATTATCCAAAAGAGCAAGGTGTGTTGCACAAGCCGGAATATCATTAAATCGGTTTGAAATCAGGACTATCGCCATTTTGCCCACAAGTTCTGCCAACAGCGTTTTCCAGTAGGTAACGGATTGTTGATCAAGCCCTTCAAAGGGTTCATCTAAAATTAAGAGATCTGGCTCACTGACCAACATTTTGCAAAAAAGTACTTTGCGGCTTTCGCCCGTGGAAAGGTGGATAAACGGGCGATCTAAAAATGCCTCAATATGTAATTTTCGTGCATATTGTTCGCATAATTGTGTTTTTTCACTGCCATTTAAGATCACTTGGCGTGCGGTTAAACCGAAGTCATCAGGCGAAACGGTATCGTTATTACGGTCTTTGAAAATCTGCGTGATGATTTTTTGCTGTTGTTCAAAAGAGAGCAGCGCAATCCGTGAAAATGTATTTTGGTATTCGCCGATATAGCAAGGGATTTCTCCGGCAAGGGCTTGTGCCAATGCGCTTTTGCCTGAACCATTGCCACCTACTACGATCCAAAATTCGGCTGAGCGAATGGTAAGTTGGTCAATAATCAGCTTGCGATGTTGGTATAACGAAAATTGCGCCTGATGAATGGATAACATTTAGAGTTTTTCTCCGACCATGAACCAATCTGCACGACCGTTCAAGAAATCTTGAACAGACATCGGTTTTTTGCCTTGTGGTTGTAGCTGGGTAATGTTTAACACGCCTTCATGAGTGGCAATTTGAATACCTTTTTTCTCCACCGCAAGAACGGTGCCGGCCTCTTTAGCTTGATGTGGTAAAACATCCGCTTGATAAACTTTAATGCGCTCTTCCACACCATTTACGGGTAGCGTTAAATACGCAATAGGCGCAGGGTTGAACGCTCGAATGTTACGTTCAAGCTGGCAAGCGGTTAAATTCCAGTCGAGTTTTGCTTCTTCCTTCGTGAGCTTTTCTGCATAGTTTGCCAACGCTTCCTCTTGTTTTTCCGGCTTAAAGCGTTGCTCACTTAAACCGTCTAAAACCTCAAGTAGTGCCGGTGGCGCTAATTCTGCTAATTTAGCATAAAGAGAGGCAGAGGTTTCTTGCGGATCGATAGCAGTGGTTACTTTGTGCAGCATATCGCCGGTATCTAACCCTATGTCCATTTGCATAATCGTTACACCGGTTTCTTGATCGCCTGCCCAGATCGAACGTTGAATTGGCGCAGCACCTCGCCAGCGAGGGAGAAGTGAACCGTGTACGTTTAAGCAACCGTATTTCGGTGCATTTAAGACCGCTTCCGGCAAAATCAAACCATAAGCGACCACAACCATCACATCGGCATTTAATGCTTTAAGTTCAGCTTGCGCCTCTTCTTTACGGAGAGATTTAGGCTGATAAACAGGAATTTGGTGGGCTTCGGCAAGCTGCTTGACCGGACTTGCTTGCAGTTTTTTACCTCGTCCGGCTGGTTTATCCGGCTGGGTGTAAACGGCAATTACATTGTGTTCGGAATTTAAAAGGGCTTGTAAGTGTTGCGCAGCAAAATCAGGCGTGCCGGCAAAAATAATATTTAATTTTGACATTGTATTTAAAAGGTAAAATGAAACGTAGGGAAATTTTATCAGAAAAAAGAAGCGGTATTATGTAGCAGTTGCACAAAATT
>NZ_ACQL01000052.1 GCF_000175195.1 Actinobacillus minor NM305
GGGCGATTAGCTCAGTTGGGAGAGCACCTCCCTTACAAGGAGGGGGTCACTGGTTCGAGACCGGTATCGCCCACCACTTTTTTAAAGTACCAACCTTTCAAACTTCCCATTAGTTTAAATGCTTATCTTAAGTGGGCGATTAGCTCAGTTGGGAGAGCACC
>NZ_ACQL01000051.1 GCF_000175195.1 Actinobacillus minor NM305
TTTATATTCACAGCAAATTACCAAAACTTTCCGCACTCTGTGCCGTAACGACAGCCGCAATGGGCAGTTGTGCGGGTGTGGCGTGGTTGCTTACCGGCAAATTTGAGG
>NZ_ACQL01000050.1 GCF_000175195.1 Actinobacillus minor NM305
GGATCTTTACCAAACTCAAGCGTTGGCGTGTTTGTGCCGTCTTTTTCTTTGTTCACCAAAGAAATTGCGTCTTTACCGTCTTTGCCTTTTACGGTTAAGCCGTCTT
>NZ_ACQL01000049.1 GCF_000175195.1 Actinobacillus minor NM305
TTATTGTAGGGGCAAAATATTTTTTGCCCTTGATTTATCGCGAATGTTTTGGGGCGAAAAATATTTCGCCCCTACGGTTCACGTCTAATCAATTACGTCATAGGTGTTATCGGTGTAATCGTCATACGTCGTAGGGACAGGGTTTATCCCTGTCCGAGAGCGCAAAAACGGCGTAGGATGGATGAAAAAACAACATGGTAGGGGCAAAATATTTTTCGCTTCAGACCTCTGACAAACCCACCTTTACAGGCTTTCTG
>NZ_ACQL01000048.1 GCF_000175195.1 Actinobacillus minor NM305
CGAACAACGGTGGTACAACGAATAACGGTGGCACAACACCAAGCCCAGTGAAGCCAAACCCAGTTACATTTGACCCGAAAAAACCATTAGACGGCTCAGTATCTTTCGACCTAAATGGTGTGGATTCAGCGGTTGTTAGTTATACCCCTACAGGTAAAACGACACCAGTAACAGCAACCATCACAAAAGGTGCAGACGGCAAATACGTCTCTAACGATCCAAATGTTATCGTTGACCCAACCACAGGTAAAGTAACTATTCCGGAAGACAAAGTAGCAGATAATACAACGGTAACTGTAGTAGTGACAAAAGATGGATTAGCAAGTGATCCTGCAACAACAGAAGCGGGTAAAGATGCTCTAACATTTACGAACGAAACCAATCCAGTAGATGGAGATGGTTCAGTAAAATTTGATTTAGATGGCGCAGATGGTGCTAAGGTAACTTACACTCCGAGTGATTCTGACACCCCTGTGACAGCAGAAATCACCAAAGATGCAGACGGTAAATATGTCTCAAACGATCCAAATGTTAAAGTAGATCCAAATACAGGCGTTGTTACGATCCCTGAAGATTATATCAAAGACAACACACCTGTTGATGTTGTTATCATCAATAATGGTCAAGAGAGTGAGCCACAAACAACGACTGCTGGCGAAGACCAAATTAGCGGTACGATTGATGGTATCAAGGATACGCCTGCTCATGAGGCACCAAAAGTCACCTCAATGACGGACAAATCGAATCCAGCAGATGATAATCCAGAAACCTTTGTGGTAGAGGGTAAAACACGTTCAAATGCTGATGTGGTGATCAAAGACAAAGAAGGCAATATCGTTGGTAAAGGCAAGGCAGACGAAAACGGTAACTACAAAATCAATGTATCAGAAAGCGATAAACACGATATCGTAAGTGGTGAAGACTTAACGGTCATTACCAAAGCAGACGGCTACAATCCTTCTGAAGAAAAAGCAACAATTAGCCCAGATACACCGATCAATTACACAGGCGATAAAGTCGGCCCTCAAAACCCACCTGTGATTACTACCGATCCAACAACAGGCGATAACACGGTTGAATTCCCGAAAGATGGCGATACAGAACAACTTAATGTTGATATGACGCCAAAAGGTGAAGATCCGATTACCGTTGAAGTATCGAAAGACAAAGACGGCAATATCACGGTTGAAGTCAAAGACCAAGATGGCAACGTGATTGGCGGTAAAGATCAATTACCTGAAGGTGTTGAAGTTGATAACAACGGTAATGTGATTATCAAAGACGGTGCCTTAGAAACAGGTACAGAAATCGAAGCGACAGGTGAAGACAAAGCGGGTAACGAAAGTGACAAAGCGGTGGCAGAAGTGACTGAGCCTGCAAACCCATCAGCAACAACCCCTGATGCCCCTGTATTAACAGCGAATCCAGGCGGTTCTGTTACCGCTGCGCTTCCTCCTGCAGCTGTAGAGGGCGATAAAGCAGTGCTTGAGTTTAACAAAGAAGGCACTAATGAGCCAGTTACTGTCACCTTAGTGAAAACACCGACGGGTTGGGTTGTAGATTCAACAGAGCCAGCGGGTTTAAACGATTTAGTAGAAATTAGTGGTGATACAGTAACCATTCCTGAAACAAGTGTGGCGGACGGCTCTATTGTAACGGCTTACTCACAAGGTAAAGACGACACACCTGATCAGAAGAGCGCAACAAGCCAAGCTAAAGTGTTACCTGATAATGTGACGACATTAGAAGATGATATCAAAATTACTTCTTACAACGATAGCAACCCGGCGAAAAACGACATCACCAAAGTCTTAGTGGAAGGACAAACCGAGCCAAACGCTAAAGTACAAATTAAAGATGGCGATGTCGTTGTTGCAGAAGGCGTGGCGGATGCAAGCGGTAAATTCCGTATTGAATTTAACGAACCTACTGGTTCGGACTTCCAACCAACAGAAAAACTGACTGTGGTTGCAACAGCACCAAACAAACTCCCGAGCGAGGCTAAAGAAGGTGAAATTCCAGCGATTGCACAAGACGGAACAGGCTTTATTGGTGACCGTGTTGCGCCGGAAACGCCACGTCTTGTTGTGGGTAATGATGGCTCTAACGATGTGACTATCACACCAAAAGATCCAAAACCAGGTGATGTGATTACCATTGCTGTTAAAGATAACGAAGGCAAGGATGTTGAATTAACCGTGACCGTAGGTGAAGATGGCACATTAACACCAAGTCCGGACAATGCAGATAAACCTGCATTAACGGTCAATCCGGATGGCACGATTACACTTGATCGCACACAAATCAAAGACAATACCCCTATCAGCGTAACGGCAAAAGATTTAGCGGGTAACACCAGCGATCCGGCTATTAAAAACACAGGCTTTGATAACGTCACAACCGATCCAACGATTGACAGCATCGTATCAAAAGATACGTCACCAAAAGCAGATGGCAACCCGGAAGAGTTTACTATTTCGGGTAAAGCGCCTGCAGGTTCAAAAGTTACGGCAAAAGATAGTCAAGGTAATGTGATTGGTTCTACCATTGCAAATGAAGACGGTACTTATACCATCACGGGTGCCTATGAAAATCCAAACAACGACATCAAAACAGGCGACAACATCACAGTCGTTGCCCAAGAAATTGATGCGCAAGGCAACCCAACCGCAGCAGAAAGCCGCCCGGTTCAAAAAGACGTTTCAGCACCGGAAAAATTCTCTGATGTTATTCCAACCCAAAAACCGGAAATTCTTGAACCGGAAAATAACGGTGATATTCCGGTGAAATTACCGGAAGACGCGGTGAAAGGCGATCAAGTTACCATCAAAGTGGGTAATGACGATAATGGCAACGGCACATTAGATGATAATGAAGTCGATAGCACTGTAACGGTTGAAAAACAACCTGACGGTAAATGGAAACCGGTTGATGGCGACACCACATTGGTGAAAGATCCAATTGAGGGCAATATCGCTATTATTCCTGATGAGAAAGCACCAAACGGTTCTGTTATCGAAGTCGAAAGCAAAGATCAAGCGGGCAATACCTCAAGCACAGAAAAACCAATTGACAAACTAGAGCAAACAGCAACGCCAGTGATTGAAAGCATCCAAGCAAAAGATGCAAACAATCCGGCGGACGGTAATCCTGACTATGTGATTATCACAGGTACAGCCGAGCCAAATGCAATGGTAACTGTCAAAGACCCAGATGGTAATGTGATTGGCACAGGCGTAGCAGATGCCACCACAGGTAAATTTACGATTAAAGCGACTGAAGTCCCTGGCACAGACATCAAAGTGGGTAATGCATTGACGGTAACTGCACAACATCCTGCAAAAACCGAAAGCGAACCTGCGACAACGCTAGCTTCAGGTGATCCATTAACCGTACCTGAACTGAATCCAAAAGTAGATTTTGATGATACTGTTCCACCAAGCACGCCAGTGATTGGTACACCAGATCCAGTAACAGGCGATATTCCAGTGACATTACCGGAAGATGCAGTGAAAGGCGATCAAGCAGAAATTACTGTCACACAACCAGATGGTACACCAAGTAGCGTCATCGTTGAAAAACAAGAAGATGGCACATGGAAACCGGTTGATGGCGATACTACATTAGTGAAAGACCCAATCGAAGGTAATGTAGCAGCGATTCCGGCAAATAAAGCACCGGAAGGCACTGACATCGAAGTGGTAGTGAAAGACAATGCGGGTAACGAAAGTGATCCAGCAACTAGCACTGTTGGCGAAACACCAACACCGCCTGTGGCACCAACAGAAAAAACAGCGACACCAACACTTGAGGAGGGTTATCCGAAGTTTGTGGATACCGATTCTCCTGCGAATACCACACCAGATAGCGTTGTTGTCAAAGGTAAAACCGAGCCAAATGCCGAAGTCTTTATTAAAGACAAAGATGGCAACATCATTGGTCAAGGAACAGCCGATGCAGAAGGTAACTTTGAAATTACTGGCGTTGAGTTAACAGGTAAAGACCTAGTGGTGGGTGATAATATTACTGTTACCGCACAAGCGCCAAACAAGCTTGAAAGTAATCCAGCAACGAAATCTGATGGAGCACCAACAACAGTAGAAGAAGTGCCAGCGGGTGATAAGACATTGCATCCGAACGATACAACCCCTCCAACAGCACCGGATGTAGTACAAGAGGGTAATGATATTATCGTTAAACTCCCAGAAGACGCACAACCGGGCGATAAAGTGGTGATCAGTAAAACGACAGACACCAATGGTGACGGCAATGTGGATGAACAGGATACCCCAAGCACCACAACCGTAGTAAAAGGTGAAGACGGTAATTGGAGAGTAGATGGTCAAGACGGCCTTGGCATTAGCGCTCAGATCAACAATGACGAAGGTACAGTCACCGTTCCTGCTGATAACGGTGATATTGTCGATGCGAAAACGGTAGATATCGCAGGTAACGAAAGCACGACAGATCAAGAAACCGTCACAACGCCACCGGAAAAAACACCGACGCCTAAAGATATTGAAATCACAGCGGTGGATAAATCTAATCCGGCAGATACTATTGCGGAAGAAATTATCGTGAAAGGTAAAGTGGATGATGTACCGGAAGGCACAGAAGTTCGCGTTGAAGACGATAAAGGCAATGTGATTGGTCTCGGTAAAACTGATGCAGAGGGTAACTTCGAGATTGTTGTACCAAACGATCCGGCAAATCCGTTAACCGAAGGCGATAAATTAAATGTTATCGCAGAAGATAAAGCAGGTGGAAAAACGCCAAGCGATGCAGGTACCGGCTTAAATGGTGCAAATACAGATGTACCGGCAATCGATCCAACTGCAGAAGGTCATCCAAATGATCCAACAGGTCCGTCAGCTCCAGAACTTGCAACAGTTGCAGGTACAGGCGCTGTCGCAGTCACATTCCCTAAAGATGCAAACCCAGGCGATAAAGTGGAAGTGAGTTACACGAAAGAGGGCGAAACAGCTCCAACAACGGTAACCTTTACTAAACAGCCTGACGGTACATGGACATCATCTAACGAAGCAGAATTGCCGAGCGTGAAAGACAACCTCAGCAATCCACAGGTGATTATCCCTGAAAACAGCATCGAAGACGGTTCAGAAGTGAATGCGAAGTCAATTGATGCGTTGATTCCAGATGCAGAAAAACCAGCGACACCTGTAACAGCAGGTACAGATGCGAAAACTGCAACACCAACCTTTGAGATTGTTTCAGTGGATACCGCAGCGCAAGCAGACGGCGAAGTGGATCAAATCAAAGTAACAGGTGAAGCAGAAGCAGGTAGCTTAGTCGTGGTTTACGACAAAAATGGTCAAGAAATTGGTCGTGTCCAATTAGGTGCAGACGAAACAAACTTTACTATTGTTGTTGATGAAACCATGGGTGCAATTAAAACTGATGACGAAATCTCTGTTGTTGCTAAAGCACCAAACAAAGATGTGAGCGATCCAGCACCAGGTACAGTACCGGCTGTGACCGAATTTAACGATCAAAGCGAACCAGCATCACCAACCGTTACTGAAGATTCAGCTAAAGGTGAAGGGGATGTAACTATCTCATTACCAGCAGAAGACCCAGCGGATCCGTTCGTGAAAGGAGATCAGTTAATCATCAAGTATACCGATGAAACAACGGGTACTGATAAAACAGCAACCCTAACCCATGACGGTAAAGGCAACTGGGTATCGGATGATCCGAACGTACCTTCTATCCCAGCAGGTAGCACAAGTACGACGATTCCTGAAGACAAAGTTCAAGATAAGTCAGAAGTGAGTGCAACCTTAAAAGACGTGGCAGGTAATGAATCGCCGGCGACAGAGACATCAAAAGCAACAGCAGGATTTGATGAAGTTTCTCGTACGCCAACGGCTAGCATTACAGGCTCTACGGATACTGATAACAATGGCGATCCGGAAAGCGTAACGATAACGGGCGCATTGACAGATGATGAAACTGGCGAACCAATCGCTGGCGCACTAATCTCTGTGAAAGACAAAAACGGCAACGTGATCGGCACAACGACAACGGACGAAAAAGGCGAGTACACTATTACTCTAACCGAAGGCGAAGGCGATGTCCCGGCGAACGGCCTTGTATCTAAAGAAACACTTACAGTAAGTGCAATTGAACAAGAAAATGGCGTGCCAAGCAAAGACGTAAGTGCGGATGCTCCGGTAGAAGTTCCGGCTGTAACCAAATTAGCGGAAAATCCAACAATTGTAGGTATCAGTACTGACGAAAAATCAGATCGCACACCGGAATTATTCAAAATTTCAGGGACATCTGAAGAAGGTGCAACGGTAACGGCATACGCGAAATTAGCAAATGGCGACTTAGTCGAAATCGGTTCTGTTAAAGTAACAAACGGAGACGCATTCACACTAACAACCAAACCATTAGCAGAAATTGATGGTTTAGACAGCTACAGCTTAGATGACGCGGCAACGGAAATCGTACTTAAAGCAACGAAAGATGGTCAGCAAGACAGCGCAGCCCGTGACTTAAAAGCGGTAGAAGTGCCTCGTGGTACCGATGAAAACCGTGCTGAAATTCACCCGAATGACAAAGACCCAATCGCAGCAGATAAAGCAGCGACAGTAACTGCATTGCCTGAAGGCTTTGGTGGCGCAAACATCACATTACCATCAACAGAAGGCGAAAGCTTGCTTGAAGTAAGCGTAAGCTACAAAAATGAAGATGGTGCAGATGAAACTGTGGTATTGACGTGGAATGGTACAACATGGTCATCAGACAAACCTGATGTAATTGCTGCACCAACAGCAGTCAATGCAGATGGCAAATGGGTGGCACACTTACCGGCAGAACAAGTGAGTGCAAAAACAGGTAATACAGCGAATACCGTTAGCGTGGTAACGAAAGACTACGCAGGTAATAGCTCACCAGCAGCAACTGCAACCTTGAATGAGCCGGCAGGTGATGATATTCCAGACCGTACAGACTTACCAACTTTAGTGGCAGGTTCTGAACAAAACGCAGGCGATTTAGTCGCCACACCAGGCGCGGATAACGACAAATTGGAATTGAAATTTGTGGATGACCAAGGTCAAGACCAAACTATCACCATTGTGAAAGATCCGATTGCCGGCGAATGGAAAATCAAGGGCGAAAACCCAACAGGGGCCACCCTAGATGAAACCACGGGTACGATTACTGTTCCGGCTAATAAAGTCAAAGATGGCTCAGAGGCGGAAGCGATTGGTCACAAAGGCGACAAACCGTCAACAGCTGAATTTAATGATGCTAACAATCTTCCAACAGAAGTTCATGTTACGGTGACAACAAACGCTGATGATGATACGCCTAATCAGGCTGACACACCGACTATCACTGTTTATACGGAGCAAAAAGACGGAAAAGACCAACCGTTAAAAGGCGGTGCTACTGTGAAAGGTGGTAAGGATAATGTGGAAGTATTGATTGAGGCGAAAGGTTATGTGGAAGTGGTCACGGATAAAGATGGTGTAAAACGAACATCTAGCTTAACCACTGAGCCTCTATCCCCGACAGTACAACCTGATGACAGTGTTAGTGTTGAGTCGAAAGATATTCTCATTAAAGCTCAAAAAGATTTAACAACGGGCAAATGGGAGTTAGTGGCGGCAAGTAAAGAGGATTACGATAAAGCTCAAAGTTTAACGGATGAAGAAAAACAAGGTTTGACGGATGAGCAACAAAAAGAGGTTCTTCAAGCTAAGAAAGATTCGGTTTGGAGTCCTGTGTCTAGTGACGTTGCAAGCGTTGATAAGGATGGCAATATCACCTTAAAACCAAAAGCCTTGCAAAATGACACAGAGGTTAAAGCTAAAGGTTATAACGCGAAATTGATACCATCTGAAGAGGCAAAAGAAAATGTTGGGGCTGAGCCAGCAAATAAAGATGTGGATGCAGATGAGCCATCCATACCTGAAACCTTCCGTGATGGTTCAATGCATGTCACCCCAGGGGCAGATAACCAACGTATGAAAGTGACCTACACCAAAGAGGGGCAACCACAAACAGTGGAAATTGAGAAAGCCGAAACAGGCCCTGATAGCACGGTAGAATGGAAAGTTAAGGATAATGCAGAATTACCTCAGGGCGTTACATTGGATAAAAACACGGGTAAATTAGTCTTCCCGAAAGGCACCGTGGATGTGAAAACGGAGATGACGGCGGTAGGAACCAACAAGGATGGCTACGATAGCGATCTGGTGAGCCAACCGGTATTAAAAGACCCAACACCATTTGCCGATGCGCCGCAAGCGGTGGTAGATGGCGATAAAGTGGTCGTTACACCGGGGGCGGATTCAGAAAAAGTGAAAATTACCGGTACAACCAATGACCTGGTCACCATTGTCAAAGGCGATAATGGCGAATGGAAATTTGAGGGCAATACCAATCCGGACGGTATTACCTTAGATGAGAAAACCGGTAAAGTCACTATTAACAACGACAAGATCGGTCAAGGCGGTATTGTTGCTGAGGCAACGGATGGTTATGAGCCAACGCCAAACACGAAAGAATCCAACAACGGCAAGCCGGTGAAACCGTTTGTGGTCGACAATACAGCAAACTCCACAGAAGCCCCAGAGCTTACACCGATTGAAAGCGGTGAAAAACAAGGTGCGATGACGGTGAAACCGAAAGGTGACCATGTTGAAGTGAAAGTGACTTACACGGATGAACAAGGCAACACCAGTAGCATTACTGCTGTGCGCGATCCGCAAACAGGGGAATGGAGCTTGGCACCAGCGGTGAAAACCGAAGAGAAAAACGGGGAAATGGTTACCACTAAAGAACCTATTCCACCAAGCAGAGCGGTTATCGACAAAGTCACCGGCGAAATCACGTTAATGGCGAATGAGCTACAAGACGGCAAAACCGTAAAAGCAGTGGCGAAAGATGTGAAAGGTAATACGAATGAGGCGACAGCGAACGCGGCTAATGATCCTGTTGAAAACGAAAAATTACCTGAAGATCAACAACCTGATGTAGAAAGACCGGTTGAGGCGGAAACGCCAACCTTGTTCCAAAATGTGGATGTTGGTGAAGTGAGAATTATCCCAGGTAAAGGGGTAGATAGCATTAAATTTAATGTGGGGGTAAAACTACCTAATAGTGCGGAACCTGTAGAATATATTAACTATTGGTTAACGAAAGATGACTATGGTGAATGGGTTGCCGTTGCCGCGAAAGTCACAGATAAAGATGGGGACGGACGCTTGGATGACGACAATGATGATTTTGCTATTCTTGAGCAGTCACCGGAAGCTTTGGCGTTATTAAGCTATGACAAGGATAAGGGTTACTTTACCTTGAAGGACAGTGCGGATGGGGCGCGTTTATCTTCAGCCTTAGATAGCAAAGTGAATCCAAAAGATATCGAATACAAAATCTTTGATATTCATCTTGCAAGGGAAGGAGAAGAAACCTTATCTAAAGCAGATATTGATGGTTTCACTATGATGACAAATCATAAAACAGAAACCAATACGGCTATTAAAGCACCGTTGTATCATCATGTGTTATCAAATGGTGAGGCATTAACGTCACCGATTATTGAAGTAGTGAAAGACGTTCAAGGTGATCAGACATCAACGAAGTTAAAAATCACTTTTGATCCGGATACCTATGCGATGTCGTTCTATGCAGGATTTAATGTTAATGGTAATAATGAGGACAATGGTCTTCATATTGAGAAAAATATTAATAACGAATCCGGGAAAGGGGCATATTTCTCTGATGAGGATGGCAATAGAAGCTATATGGTGACTATGGATCCTAACAATAACAATGTGGTGTTTGTTCGTCCGACTGACAATGTTAAGTTCCAATATGATGTTGATGGATCAGATAAAAATGTGACGGACATTGTATATAACGTCAACAAAGATGATAGCAATATCAAGATGAAAGATTTCTTCGGGGCAGACGACTGGGGCCAAAATGGTAAGACAATTGCGTTACCAAACGTTGATCTATCAAAAGAAGATCAGAAATATACCTTGCCAAATCCACCAAAAGTCGAAAATCCAACTGACGCGGCGGAGAAAGTGGATACACCAACCGCATTAGTTGATGATCAACATAAAGGTGGGGTAAAAGTTAAACCTGCCACTCCAAATAGCGGCACGAAATATCGTGTAGATTATTTGGGTGAAGATAGTACAGACGCCAAAGTCATTATGGTGAAAAAAGGCGATAACGGTCAATGGCAGTTTGAAAGCAATGGTTCAAGTGGCGCGATTGATGGCACTAAAATCAAACTTGATGCAAGCTCAGGCGAATTAACCTTTGCACCTGAAGCGGTTGCAGATGGTGGACGTGTGACTATCACGGCTTATGACAGTAAAGATAAGCCACGAGCAGCCGCATCAGTCATTGCACAAGATGAATTGCCTGTTGTGGAGATTAAACAAGATGAGACTAACACCAATATCGGAGGTGTTGTTGCAACGCCAAAAGAGGGTGTGACGAAATTCCAATTAAACTTCACAGACGAAGGCCGTAACAACACCTCAACCGAGCCGAAAGATCACGTGTTGGTTTACGAGAAAAAAGGCAGTCATTGGGAATTGGTGAGTGTTGACGGCGATAGCAACAACAAGAAAATCACTATTAACGGCGAAGAGAAAGATCTTTCTCAAGCCGATAATACGACGATCAAGTTAGATACCAACAGCGGACAGGTTACTTTCGACAAAGATGCGATTGGCGATAAATCGACCGTCACCATTACACCATACAGTAAACGCGGCACGCTTGCCGGTGGAGCAGCGAAATCTGTGCAAAGTGCGGTGGATAAATTGATGACTTATTTGGATGATACCAGTGCCACGAAAGTTGAAGATGTGGGTGGTTTGGATTATGTGTATATCGACAATGGCGGTTATTACCGCGGATTAAAACAATTGTTGAATGGCGAGAAAAATAATACAAAACCGACACCATATTTGAATGCTGAACATAGCCAAAACGGTCGTAACCTTGAATTTACTGATGGTAACGATGTGGTGAAATTGGATAAATCCATCAACTATACCAGTTATCCGCGTTGGAAATCGCCGTATAACTTTGACTTGGATTTCGACTTCAAGGATGGTAACGATCTTCTTGTGGTAGGCCACGATGTGGGAACCGCCTATATCAATGGAGGACGTTATGTCTCCAAAATCAATATGGGGGCTGGTAATGATGTCTTTGTAGTCGGTGCACATAATGACTACTTCCGTGTAGTTCGCCATAAAGAATATGGTACCTTTGATATTGCTCATATTGATGATATGGAGAAGTTTAAAGAGCAAGGTTGGGAAGATGCCGGACTTTATACCGGTTGGAAATACGGTGGACAAATTCGTCATACCCAAGTGGATATGGGAGATGGTGATGATACTGTCCTGTTGATGGCATTGAACTCGGGTAACCGAGATGACCGTGGTGCTTATGGTGCGATTATTAACCTGGGTGAAGGTAATAACCGTTTAGTCATGTCACAAGAAATTGACCTTTATAAATCTATCGCGAAATCGGAGATTACCGCAGGTAGTGGCATAGATGTGGTTAAAGCTGGGGGATTTGTAGAGGGAACCAGTATCCGATTGGGCGGCGGCGATGACGAGGTGATTGTCGGTAAAATTGAAGATTCTACCGTTGATCTTGGTGATGGCAATGACTGGATGGAAGTCATTGACATGCGCAGTATCGGAGCTGAAATCGGTTCGAACTCGAAGGTCTACCTTGGAGATGGCAATGATGTATTTAAACTCGGTGCGAAACTCAATGCCAGCGACAACAGCATTATTGATGGTGGTAACGGCAGCGACTTCTTGTTGTTTGATGTGAGCGGTGCAATTATCTCCACCACTAACTTCAAAAACTTTGAAGAAGTCGGCTTTATGCAAGACGACAGCACTATCAATATTCGTGCAATTGAAATCGATGGCTTAGGCACACCGTTGAAAGTCACCCAAGCAGATGGCAAAAACGGCAACAAAGTAGACTTTGGTTTGGCAGGCGCAGGTGACCACGAGTCTGGTCAAAATCAAGACCAAGGCGGAAACAAAAAATATGCGGATATTGGTCAGACATATTGGGAAAAATCTCAATCTTCTGTAGAGGAAAACGGCGTCACCTACGACGTTTATACTTACGACAATAACAGCAAAATCCAAGTTTGGGTTGAAAATGGTATTGAAGTGATTTAATTCCCGAAATATCCGCCTAAAATACCGTGGGCTAACCCCCACGGTGACCGAATAAAACCGCCCCTCCAGGGGCGGGGTTTTTT
>NZ_ACQL01000047.1 GCF_000175195.1 Actinobacillus minor NM305
CGTTAGCTTTTGTCACGTAGTCAATCGCTGATTGAACAGTTGTGATTTTTTCAGCTTCTTCATCTGGAATTTCGATATCGAATTCTTCTTCTAAAGCCATTACTAACTCAACTGTGTCTAAAGAGTCAGCGCCTAAATCTTCGATGAATGAAGCTTCAGGTTTAACTTGTGCAGCGTCTGCACCTAATTGATCAACGATAATTTTTTTTACGCGTTCTTCAATGCTCATGTTTTGTTTCCTATATAAAATCGCTTAATGCGAGAGTTAATTAGTGTAATCTAAATTTTGCGAAATTCAAGCCTAATAAATAAGGTCAAACCAGGCAATTTTAAAATACACTAGTTAAAAGGTTTACTTACAGGGTGTAAGCAAAAAGCCTTAGTATTCTACCATTATGTCTGCGGTTTATCCATTAAAAGCCGTTTGAAAGACTAAAATTTTCTAGAATTTAATCAAAAATGGGTTAGATTGTTGCTAATTTTGCACGCATTTTATCAATGACAGCTTTATAATCCGGTAAATCAAAGATAGCTGAACCAGCAACAAAAGTATCTGCGCCGGCTTCTGCGATTTCAGCAATATTCTCAATTTTTACACCGCCATCAACTTCTAGACGAATATTTAAACCACTGGCATCAATACGCTTACGAACTTCACGTAATTTATTTAGTGTTGCCGGAATGAATTTTTGTCCACCAAAACCGGGATTTACGCCCATTAACAAGATCATATCCACTTTATCCATCACATAATCAAGATAATGTAGTGGTGTTGCAGGGTTGAATACTAATCCTGCTTTACAGCCTAATTCACGAATCAGTTGTAAATTACGGTCGATATGATCCGTTGCTTCAGGGTGGAATGTAATGTAATTCGCCCCTGCTTTAGCAAATTCAGGAATAAGACGTTCAATTGGTTTAACCATTAAATGAACATCAATCGGAGCGGTAATACCATAATCACGTAATGCCTGACAAATTGCCGGTCCAAAGGTTAAATTAGGAACAAAGTGATTATCCATTACATCAAAATGAATAATATCTCCTCCAGCCTCGAGAACGTTTTTTACATCTTCGCCTAACTTGGCTAAATTTGCAGATAAAATCGAAGGTGCAATGAGAAAAGGTTGTTGAGCCATAAAGTTTTCCTTATTACCAATTAAGTAGGCATAGCCTAACACAAAAATGCATAGAATAACGCGATCCACCTCTCAAAATTAAAATCTTTTATAAAACCATAAAAAAATTATTGAAATTAAAAATGTTTCCTGTATGATATTTCCATAATTTAATAATGGTTATTATTTAGGAGACAAAATGAAAAAGGGTATTCATCCTGAAAATTATCGTGAGGTACTATTTTATGACGGCTCAGTTCAGCAAGGCTGGGTTATTCGCTCTTGTGCAGCAACAACAAAAACAATGGTGTGGACAGATGGGAAAGAATACCCATTTTACCCGTTAGATACCTCTTCGGCTTCTCATCCGGTTTATACCGGTAAACGCCGTGAAGCGAATACCGAAGGGCGAGCAAGTAAGTTCAGTGATAAATTTAAAGGTATGGCGAGTCTCGTTACTCGCAAATAAAAGGAGACAATGTGAAAATTCTAAATTCATTAAAAAGTGCAAAAACACGCCATCAAGATTGTAAAGTCGTTCGCCGTAAAGGTAAACTTTATGTGATTTGCAAAAGTAATCCACGTTTTAAAGCTCGTCAAAGATAAGGAAAGTCATGAAAAAACTACTACTGGCAACAGCAATTTGTTCTGTCGCGCTTTCGGCACAAGCTCATCGTGTTTGGGTACAGAGTGAACCGACAAAACCGAATGAAATTTTAAAAGCAGATATTGGCTATGGAGAATTTCCAACATTAGAGCAAATTTCTGAAAAACGCCTTCACTTCTTTGATAAAGGAATGGTGTTGGTAAATAGCGAAGGAAAGCAACAACTTGCGCAAAAAGGCGATAAAAATTATCACTTTGAAAGCAATGCCCCCATAAAAGAAGGAAGCTATGTTTTAGCCGCAGAATATAAACCGACATTTTGGTCTAAAAATGCAGAAGGTTGGAAACAAGCAGATATGAAAAATACGCCGAACGCCAGTTATTGTGAACAAACGGCAATGTACGGCAAAAATATCATTAATATCGGAAATGTAGCGGATAAAGCCTCTGTTGCAGAAGTGGTTGGGCACGAATTGGAAATTGTGCCAATGGAAAACCCTGCTAATATCAAAGTGGGAGAACGCTTTAAAGTGGTTGTGTTATATCAAGGCGAACCACTTGCGGATGCTACGCTCACAGCAACCTTCAAAGGTTTTGATAATAGCGATAACCATCATTCTCATAAAGTTGAAGCTCAAGCGTTTTCTGATGTAACAGGCGAAGATGGCACAGTGGATATTATTCCATTGAAAGCAGGTTTTTGGAAGGCATCTGTCGTTTACGATGTACCATTTAAAGATCCGACACAATGTCAAAAAGCTAAACATTATGCGACTTTAACATTCGATATTGTACAATAATTTGAAAGCGGTCTGATTTGTAAAAAGTTTTGCAAAACAGACCGCTTGCTTTTCATTGTCAGCGAGGGGGATTTTTTGTATAATCTCTGATCTTTTAGAATGAATTTTGCAAAATCCTTTGGAGTAATAAAATGGCTCGTGTAACCGTTCAAGCTGCCGCAGAAAAAATCGGCAACCGTTTTGATTTAATTTTAACTGCTGCACGTCGTGCAAGACAAATCCAACTTCACACTCGTGAACCGTTAGTGCCGGAAGAAGGCGATAAACCAACAGTGATTGCATTACGTGAAATCGAAGAAGGTTTAATCAACAGCGAAATTATGGATCAATTTGATAATCATCAAGCGGCTCAACAAGATATTGCAGAAAAAGAAGCCATTTCTTTCTTAGCAGACGTTCAAGCTAAAGCTTAATTTATTATCTTTTGAATGGATAATGGACAATTTAAATGCAAGCGGTTACATTAACCGAAAATATTGCAAATTGTTCGTTATCCGTTTTTTTATCTTTTGTGGGGGGTATCGTGTATCTTTTTGAACCTTTAGATCGCATTATTCAAACTTACTTACCGGCAGATAAAATAGAGTTAGTCAAACGTGCTTTTGTCATCGCACGAGATGCTCATGAAGGGCAAACCCGTTCAAGTGGCGAACCCTATATTACGCATCCGGTGGCTGTTGCCGGCATTATTGCAGAGATGAAGCTCGATCATGAAGCTGTTATGGCAGCATTATTGCACGATGTTATTGAAGATACCCCCTATACGGAAGAACAACTTGCTGCTGAATTTGGTTCAAATGTGGCAGAAATTGTGCAAGGTGTTTCTAAGTTAGATAAATTAAAATTCCGCACTCGCCAAGAAGCACAGGTGGAAAATTTCCGCAAAATGATTTTGGCGATGACCAAAGATATTCGTGTTGTTTTAATCAAATTAGCCGACCGTACTCACAATATGCGTACACTGGGTGCTTTACGCCCAGATAAACGGATGCGAATTGCGAAAGAAACCCTTGAGATTTATAGCCCACTTGCGCATCGTTTAGGCATTACTCACCTTAAAAATGAATTAGAAGATCTTTGCTTTAAAGCGATGTATCCACACCGTTATAACGTACTTCGTATGGCAATTGATATGGCACGAGGAACACGTCAGGATCTATTAGCGAAAATTCCTCATGAAATCGAAAGCCGTTTAATGGAATTTGGCATTAAAGCTCGTATTTACGGTCGTGAGAAGCATCTTTATTCCCTTTACCACAAATTACGTCAGCGTGATCAGCGTTTTCGTTCCATTTTAGATATTTATGCTTTTTGCGTGGTGGTTGAAAATGTCGATAACTGCTATCGTGCGTTAGGGCAAGTTCATGCGTTATATAAACCTCGCCCTTACCAAGTACGAGATTATATTGCCGTGCCAAAAACTAACGGCTATCAATCTCTTCACACTTCAATGATTGGGCATAAAGGTTTGCCGATTGAAGTGAAAATCCGTACAGAAGAAATGGATCAAATGGCAGAATTAGGTGTGGCAGCATTTTGGCGTTATACCGATGAACCACTTAAAACAACCAGCGTGCAACAAAAAGCACAAAAATGGTTACAAAGCATCATTGAGTTGCAACAAAGCGCTGGCAATTCCGAAGAATTTATTGAGAATGTCAAATCGGATCTTTTCTCAAACGATATTTATGTCTTTACTCCGAAAGGACGTATTGTTGAGTTACCGGCTAAGGCAACACCGATTGACTTTGCCTATGCGGTTCACTCTGATATTGGCGATCGTTGTGTGGGGGCAATTGTTGATAGACAACCTTATCCGATTTCACAACCGTTACAATCCGGGCAAACCATTGAAATTTTAATAGAAGAAGGGAAACGCCCAAGCCCTTCTTGGCTCAGCTTTGTTGTGAGCGCAAAAGCCCGTTCTAAAATCAAACAGGCACTAAAACATCTTGAAAGTCTCGATGAGGTTTTGGTTGAAGAAGAAAAACCGGAAAATCAAGATGTAGATATTGAACTTGAAATTAAGAACCAACCGGGTGTTTTAGCAAGTCTTACGAATACCATTGCCGCCTTAAATAGCAACATTGGTTCTGTACATAGCCAGCCAAAAGACAATGGAAATTACCAAGTCAAATTGCAAATTTCAGTGACGGATAATGCACATCTTTATGTTGTTATTCAGCGTTTAATGAAATTAAATGGTGTTGTGAAGGTTACTAAAAATTAGCCAAATCATCGTAATAAGCGGTCAAGTTTGTAAAATATTTTGCAAATTTGACCGCTTTTTCTTCTCATCAAACTGAATTCGGCTATAATTGATCGAATTTTTTATTTTTGATTAAAAAGGAACAAAAAATGCAAAACCCAAAAGATGATGTACTTTACGCCCCTGTTGAGTGGGTGGATCATAGCGAAGGTTATACTGATATTCTTTATCACAAATCGACAGATGGTATCGCAAAAATTACCATTAACCGTCCTGAAGTGCGTAATGCATTCCGTCCGCAAACAGTGAAAGAGATGATCCAAGCTTTCTCTGATGCGCGTTTTGACGAAAAAATCGGTGTGATTGTTTTAACCGGTCAAGGTGAAAAAGCATTTTGTTCTGGTGGTGATCAAAAAGTACGTGGCGACTACGGCGGTTATAAAGACGATAGCGGCGTACATCACTTAAACGTATTGGATTTCCAACGTGATATTCGTAGCTGTCCGAAACCTGTGGTGGCAATGGTAGCTGGTTATGCGATTGGTGGCGGTCACGTTTTACATATGCTTTGTGATTTAACCATTGCCGCAGAAAATGCGATCTTCGGTCAAACAGGTCCGAAAGTAGGTTCATTTGATGGTGGCTGGGGTGCAAGCTATATGGCACGTATCGTTGGGCAGAAAAAAGCGCGTGAAATTTGGTTCTTATGTCGTCAATACGATGCGAAAGAAGCTTTAGAAATGGGCTTGGTGAATACCGTTGTGCCTTATGCAGATTTGGAAAAAGAAACAGTGCGTTGGTGTCGTGAAATGTTACGCAACAGCCCGATTGCATTACGTTGCTTAAAAGCGGCGTTAAATGCGGACTGTGACGGACAAGCAGGTCTTCAAGAACTCGCAGGTAATGCAACGATGTTGTTCTATATGACAGAAGAAGGCCAAGAAGGTCGTAACGCATTTAACGAAAAACGCGCTCCAGACTTCAGTAAGTTTAAACGCAATCCATAATCCATAACGAAGCAAGCGGTGATATTTCGTAAATCTTTTGCAAAATTTCACCGCTTTTACTTTTTGGTTTGAAATCATGTCAAATCCTGAATTGGAACAACAAGAAAAAGCGCCTGAAAAAAGATCGGTATTTTCGAGCTTTATGGCGACAGGTTTAAAAGTCGGGCTGGTTTGTGCCAGCTTTATGGCATTTTACGCCATTTATCTAGACGGTAAGATACGAACGAAAATGGACGGGCAAGTGTGGCAACTGCCTGCGGAGGTT
Organism: Actinobacillus minor NM305; assembly: GCF_000175195.1. Classification (GTDB taxonomy): domain Bacteria; phylum Pseudomonadota; class Gammaproteobacteria; order Enterobacterales; family Pasteurellaceae; genus Haemophilus_A; species Haemophilus_A minor. The sequence goes on from NZ_ACQL01000047.1 coordinate 6,006, forward strand.
TATGCACGTATTGAAAGTATCCGGATTGAAGATAATCTAACGCTTGAACAAACAAAAACCGCATTATTAGATAACGGCTATCGTCAAGTTTCTCAAATCGCAACACCTGGCGACTTCAAAATCGAAGAAAATAATATTGTGATGTTGCGCCGAGCTTTCCCGTTTCCTGAAACGCCGGAAGCACAGCGAGTATTAAGACTTCGCTTTCAAAATGATCGTTTAACTTACATTGAAGATTTAGTGCAACGCAAATTGGTTGATGAATTCCGTCTTGACCCAAAATTGATTGCAATGATCCATTCTGAAAGTGATGAAGAACGCCAAGCACTTCGTTTACAGCAATATCCTTATTTTTTAATTCAAGCGTTACTTTTAACGGAAGATAAACGTTTTTATCAGCATGATGGTATCAGCCCAATGGGGATTGCTCGTGCTTTGGTAGCAAACTACCAAGCCGGTAGAACGGTGCAAGGCGCGAGTACTTTAACCCAACAGTTGGTTAAAAATCTCTTTTTAAGCAGTGAAAAGTCACTAAGCCGGAAAGTGAATGAAGCGTTAATGTCGCTAATTTTAGATGCACGTTACGATAAAAATAAGATTTTAGAAACTTACCTCAATGAAATTTATTTAGGTCAAAACGGAAGCTATCAAATTCACGGTTTTGCGCTTGCGAGTCAATTCTATTTTGGCCGTCCAATTCAAGAAATTACGCCCTCGCAAATGGCGTTGTTAGTTGGAATGGTAAAAGGTCCTTCGTTGTATAACCCATGGCGACACCCACAGGCAGCGATTGAGCGCCGTAATGTGGTACTAAAATTGCTCCAAGAAAATAATGCGATTACGCAAAGCGATTACGAATTTTTAATTAAGCAACCGCTTGGGGTTAAAGAAAAAGGTACGATTTATCGCCAACAGCCAGCCTTTATGCAAGCCTTAAATTTAGACCTCAAAAATGAGTTAGGTGAGAATCGTATTGCATTATTATCGGGGGCGAAGATTTTTACGACCTTAGATCGTAAGCAACAACGTTCCGCAGAACAGGCGGTTATTACAGGATTAGAAGATCTTGAAAATACCGATAAAAAAATCAAAGACTTACAATCGGCGATTGTTGTAGCTGAATATAAAACGGGGAAAGTGCGTGCGATCGTGGGCGACCGTCTAACACAGTTTGCCGGCTTTAACCGTGCGATTCAAACGAAGCGACAAATTGGTTCTTTAGTCAAACCATCCATTTATGCGATTGCGTTATCCGATCCTAAAAATTTCCGCTTAAACACACCGATTGAAAATAAGCCTATTACGATTCACGTCAAAGGCTCCGCACCTTGGTCGCCAAAAAACTACGATAAGCGTTTTAGTGGCTCGGTTATGTTGATGGATGCCTTAGTACGTTCATTGAACATCCCAACGGTAAATATTGGTATGAAATATGGCTTGAAAAAGGTCATTGAAAAACAAAAAGAAATGGGGTGGGATAAAGTTGAGATCCCTGCCTACCCAGCAATGTTGCTTGGTTCGTACTCTATTTCGCCTTATGATGTGACAAAATCTTACCAAGTATTGGCAAATAATGGCTTAAAAGTGCCTTTAACTACGATTGAATCCATTACAGGGCATGATGGTAAACCTCTTTATCAGCGTAACCTTGACGCAGTAAGTGAACAAGTATTACCTGAAGAGGCAACCATTCAAACATTGTATGCAATGCAACAGGTGGTTGAGCGAGGAACGGCACGTAGCTTACAAAATGAGTTTGCTCATTTACGTCTTGCCGGTAAAACGGGGACGACTAATAATGCACGTGATACATGGTTTGCGGGTATTGATGGCGAAAATGTGACTACCGTGTGGCTAGGGAAAGATAATAACTCTGATACCTACTTAACAGGCTCAAGTGGTGCATTGTATGTTTATAAAGAGTACTTGAAACGCGCATCTCCAACAAAATTCAGTCTACCAAAATCGAAGAATATTCAATGGGTGGGGATTAACAGCTATGGCAGTATTAACTGCGATAATAGCCGCCAAATCCCAATGTGGCGAGACCGAGGACAGCGTTATTGCACTTCCGCAGGTGCTGTTATTGAAGCTGAAAAACCAACGGTATTGGAAGCACTTTCTTTAAGTAAACCTCAAACTGAAAATACTAAAGCTGAGGTGCCGGAAGAACAGCAAGCTGTTCCGACAGAAGAGATTGCACCAACCGCAGAGTAATATGATGTAAACCCGCTTTTATCTTAATAAAAAAGCGGGTTTATTTTAATATTTTGACACACTTCACAGATCCAGCTTTCTATCATAGAAGCTCATTTCTTTCCATGTTAGCATAATACCTAGCTAAATTTGCTTTTAAAACAGAGATGTTTTTTTACTGATTTGTGCAAAATTAGTCGCATTACGTAGAAAGTGATAAATCATTAAGAAGAATATAGTAGCAACTGTTACATAATACAGGAATAAGTTCTAATCATTTAAAGGAGACATTTTATGAAAACATTACCGCCAACATGGCAACTGGTAAACTACAACAGTATTCCTGTCCTTGAAATTAAGCATGCTTTAATGAGCGCAAAAATTTCGCTACAAGGCGCGCAATTATTAAGCTGGAAGCCAACTCACGCTAACCAAGATGTGTTCTGGTTAAGTGAGGTTGAGCCTTTTAGCCTTGGTCAAGCGATTCGAGGTGGCGTGCCGATTTGTTATCCTTGGTTTGGAGCAACCAAACAACCAGCACATGGTACTGCTCGCAATCGCTTATGGGAACTTACCGATTATGTAGAGCAAGAAGAGCATGTTCAACTTACATTTTCTTTGTTTGATGAAAACAAAAACCTAGAAGCGAAAATGGACATGACATTGGGCGAGACCTGCGAACTCTGCTTTACCCACCTTGGTAAAGAACCTGCTCAAGTAGCGTTGCATAGTTATTTCCATGTTCAAGATATTGAAAAGACCGAACTTTTTGGTTTACCTAATACAGTCTTTAATGCCTTAACGCAACAGCAGCAAGCGGTTGATTCTCCAAGAAAAATTGCAGAGTTAGTCGATGAAATTTACCTTGCACAAGGCGATAGCTATATTGAAGATATCGGGAATCAGCGACAAATTGAGGTTGCGCACCAACATGCGAGCGAAATCGTTGTTTGGAACCCGTGGTATAAAGCAATGAGCGGAATGAACGAGCAGGGTTACCGAACGATGGTTTGTGTTGAAACTGCACGTCTTAGCCAATTATTACATCCAAATGAGCAAATTGGTGTAGTTATTCGAGTGAGAAAATAATTTATTCTTTAAGATGTCTTCAAAGTTGCAGTAGGATTTTTCGATATTATGTCGCAAATACACAACTTTTTAACTCTTGAATTGTCAAACCAAGTGCAACGTT
>NZ_ACQL01000046.1 GCF_000175195.1 Actinobacillus minor NM305
CAATCGCAATGGACGAAGGTTTACGTTTTGCGATTCGTGAAGGTGGTCGTACAGTAGGTGCGGGCGTTGTAGCGAAAATCATCAAATAATTGAATTGATTATTTGACGCAATAAAAGCGAAAGAAGGCTCATCGAAAGATGAGCCTTTTTGTTTATGCGAAAAGAGAAGGTTTTGAGGCAGGTATAATCTTGAAAATAATGGGCTTTAAGATGCTTGGAAAGCCAAATAGCTATTTGGAGAAATAAAAGGTAAGAGATTTTTAAGAAAAGTAAGAATGTGAAGAAAAAATAAGGCGGTTTATACCGCCTCACTTTTT
>NZ_ACQL01000045.1 GCF_000175195.1 Actinobacillus minor NM305
GGTTGCATTAACTAACTTCGCACCTTCTACCGCATCAGCAGGTTCTGTGATGTTGCCTTTATCTGTAGGTACAAGCTCAGTTGTCTTAACATCTACTGTAACAACGCCAGTGTTTGGATTCACTTTTACATCTGTTGTTGCTGTATCTGCAAAGTTAATATCGCCATCTTTATCTGTTGGTGGCGTAGTTGGATCTGTTACCTCACCTACATTCACTTTAGCAAGATCGATAGTGATTTTACGAACATCGTTTACCGTCTCACCTGTTACTGATACACGGTCACTACCTGCAACGAATTTCACTTCATTTGCATTTTTCACCGTGTCTTTGTATTCGCCGGTTTCAGTAGAAACCACCCAGCCCATATTCGTTAAATCACGAACTGTTGCTGCTGAATTTAAGATGTTATCCGCTA
>NZ_ACQL01000044.1 GCF_000175195.1 Actinobacillus minor NM305
TAGCGTCTTTGCCGTCTTTACCTTTTACAGTTAAGCCGTCTTGTCCATAGCTCGCTTCGCCTTTATCGCCTTTTACGGTTAAGCCGTCTTTGCTTAGGTCTGCTTCAGCC
>NZ_ACQL01000043.1 GCF_000175195.1 Actinobacillus minor NM305
CACGTTGACCATGGTAAAACAACTTTAACAGCAGCGATCACAACTGTATTAGCGAAACACTTCGGTGGTGCAGCTCGTGCATTCGACCAAATCGATAACGCGCCGGAAGAAAAAGCGCGTGGTATCACCATCAACACTTCACACGTTGAGTACGATACAGCAACACGTCACTACGCACACGTTGACTGCCCGGGACACGCGGACTATGTTAAAAACATGATCACCGGTGCGGCGCAAATGGACGGTGCTATCTTAGTAGTAGCAGCAACAGATGGTCCAATGCCACAAACTCGTGAGCACATCTTATTAGGTCGCCAAGTAGGTGTACCATACATCATCGTATTCTTAAACAAATGCGACATGGTAGATGACGAAGAGTTATTAGAATTAGTTGAGATGGAAGTTCGTGAACTTCTTTCACAATATGACTTCCCGGGTGATGACACTCCAATCGTACGTGGTTCAGCGTTACAAGCGTTAAACGGCGTAGCAGAGTGGGAAGAGAAAATTCTTGAGTTAGCAAACCACTTAGATACATACATTCCAGAGCCAGAGCGTGCGATTGATAAACCATTCTTATTACCAATCGAAGACGTATTCTCAATTTCAGGTCGTGGTACAGTAGTAACAGGTCGTGTTGAGCGTGGTATCATCAAAGCAGGTGAAGAAGTTGAAATCGTAGGTATCAAAGAAACTACGAAAACAACAGTAACTGGTGTTGAGATGTTCCGTAAATTATTAGACGAAGGTCGTGCGGGTGAGAACGTAGGTGCGTTATTACGTGGTACAAAACGTGAAGAAATCGAACGTGGTCAAGTATTAGCGAAACCAGGTACAATCACACCACACACAGACTTCGAATCAGAAGTTTACGTATTATCAAAAGAAGAAGGTGGTCGTCATACTCCATTCTTCAAAGG
>NZ_ACQL01000042.1 GCF_000175195.1 Actinobacillus minor NM305
TTGAATCATTTTTTTAGTACGAGAGCCTTGGTTATAAATAGTGAGATTGTTTTCTTGTTATTTATCATCAAGGTAATGTATTGAATAGGGAATATCTTTTCTATCAGGAGTTACATATGGATGGGGCTAACAACTCTCAAGACTATATTGTTCTACTGACAAAATCAGCTAAAAAGCTGAAATCTGACAGTAGGATTTTTTTTGACTTTGGCAAAAATGACAATGATTTTGCGGTACGTATTGCAGAGAATGAGGAGAAAGGAACTTATTCATCTGAATGGATTAGTTTCTCTCAGATAGAGCAATTTCTGGCTCAACAAGGTATAAATTCATTTCAAACTAACGCTTTGGGGGCATTATTTCAATCGAAGGATAACAATAACGCTGGCTTTTTTGCGGCTATTTTACTTGATAGTTATGTCGGTCTGATTGCGAAAGATAATACAGAATTTCAAGCCATTGACAATTATACGGATGAATTAGCTTCGCTAAAACGTCGTATAAAAACAGAATATAATCAGAAATCGTCTATAGAGGAGTAAACGTATGAAAAAATTGGCTGTAGCCTTGTTATTTGGTGCTTTAGCTTTACCTGTAAATGCCAATAATAGTAACCAAATGTCAAATAGTGCATTGATTGATGGTAATGCAGAAACTATCAATATCTTTGGGGCTGCTTATCGGCAAGGGATATACTTTAATGATAAATTTAGTAACATACCATTTCAGGAAGTACTGTATGCGTCTAAAATTTATCAAGAGAATGGGGATTCAGAAAATTTAATCAGAAATTGGGCTAGAGCTGGATTGGTCAAAGCGATTACTCCATTTGAAGAAAAACGCAATCCTACTTATTACTCTGAATTAGATGTTGATTTAAAATTTTTACTTCAAGATTTTGTATATGCTAATTTTTTTGCGGGAGAGCCTGCTAAAAATACGGGATATATTGCTGATGTAAATCTAAGCTACTATGATATGGATAAAGAAATTTTATCTTTGGGGCAAGAGGATGATGATTCTTTTAGACCTTGCCAACATTTGGCTAGCGTCGCAGGGCGAAAAGAAGTCCTACGAGCTTCTAATTTTATTAAACTAGATATTAAAGGATGTCCTTATGTACATATGCCTATTGATGTTGCAGAAAAATTATGGGGTAGTAACCCTAATGAAAGGTATCTATATGTTTTGCAAGGTATTGGGAAAGGGAATGGCATTGAAGAATCTTGCAAGATCAGCCCTTATGTAGGAATTTGTTTAAAAATGAAACCTGAACAAATCAAAGTAACACTATTTAATGAAAAAAATGAAGAAGTGTGGTCTTCAGATAAGGTTTCTTTTACTATTGATGATTAGTTAGCTTTGGGGAATAGGAAGATGATTTATATCTTCCTATTTTATTTATTAAATACTAAAGGTGGGGTTGCTTGATTTGTGTTCTATGTAGATGATTTTTATTCAATCAATCAAAGGTTAAGAAAAAAGTTCTTGCAGAATTCTATCAGAACAAATATCATATATCTCGTTGTTTGGTGCTGCTAAGTATCAAGCAAAAATTCAATATTATATTGATGCCCGAGTGGCGGAATCGGTAGACGCAAGGGATTTAAAATCCCTCGCCTTTCGGGGCGTGCCAGTTCAAGTCTGGCCTCGGGCACCATTTTA
>NZ_ACQL01000041.1 GCF_000175195.1 Actinobacillus minor NM305
AATTTGAATCATTTTTTTATCAGATTTATTTTTATACAGAAGTTATTTATGTTTAAGAAATCCTTAATTTATTTAATGCTTTTAAGTGTTAGCCCGTTAACTTTTGGAAAAGTTTTTGAAGCTGTTGGTGAAGGTGATACGCCTGAGATGGCTAGACGAGTTGCTGTGAGTAATGCTATTAAAGAAAGTGTGGGGGAATTTGTATCAGCTAAAGAAGAACTGAATAATGATGACTTTAATCAGTTCCTTGTTAGTCATTCTAATGCTTACGTTAAAAAAGTTGATGTGATTTCTCAAAAGAAAATTAACTCTGATGAGTATCGAGTAGAAGTCGCTGTTGATATCGAAAGTCAAGTTTTATTAAAAGCTTTGAAAGACTCACAAAAAGTAAGAGTAAAAGATATTCAGAATGATGAATTGTTTGCTGATTTAGCAAAGTTAAATGCAAATAAAGAAACTAAACAAGATTTTCAAGAAGTCTTTGAAGAAACGTTGTTAAAGCCTCTACAAAATGGCGATAAAGTGTTAGTTGACTTAGCTATTGATGGGAAGCTAAGAATTTTAGATGCGGATAGTAGTGAAGAATATGCAACGGTATCTCTTCCTATTACTGCTACTCCAAATAAAGAGTTCCTCCAAATTTTTAAACGTCTATTAAAGCAGTCTTTAGTGAATAATACAAAAGCAACGAAAGTGGTTGAACTTAATTTATCTAAAAGCATTATATATTACCAAGCTGATATAGAATTGCTAAATAAGCAGTATATTGATAACTATAAATGGATTACTGAGTTATCTAAGTATTATGGCAATAATTTAAGCGGTTCACATAAAACGGGTATTTTATTGACATTATTAGATCAAGATGAAAATGAATTAGATAGCTATTTCTTTAAAACTTCAAGAGATGTTATAAATAAAAATGTAAAACTTGAAGTGAGATACCAGAATGATAAGCCATTCAACCCACAGCTTTTATTACCAAAGTGTGAGGGTAACATTATTTGTCAATTTGCATCAGGAAAAGCCAAGATCAACCTAATCTTTCCGATTAAAAAAGAAATTATTTCTGAAATTAAAGGACTTGATTTGATCTTTTCTCATGCAGGGATTCAATAAAAATTTGATTAATAGGAGTTATTAAATGAAAAAAATTATTTTTGCTTTAAGTGCGTTAAATCTTGCATTATTACCTACGGTATCTTTTGCAGAACAACCACAACCAACCAACATCAGCCAGACTACATCTAATGTTATGGAAATAGAAGAACCCAACATAGGTGCAAATGCTGAATTTGATGAAAATGGTAATATATTACGTCTTAGAGCAGTAGGTCAAGCTGATCTAGTGTTTGGTGATAGTAAAGATATTAGGTTAGCGACTCAAAAAGCGACGTTAAGAGCTAAAGCGAATCTCACAAAATACTTAAATGAGCGAGTGAATACAGAAGAGACAATAGAGGAAATTGTCAATGAAATTACAAAAAATACGAATAATCAAATGAGTGCTACTCGTGAGACGATTACATCACAAGTGGAAAGAATACAAAATACAGCCGATGCACTCTTAAAAGGAGTTATCGTATTAAAAACAGATGTTAATAAAGCTGAAAAGATTGTAACTGTTATGGTTGGCGTTAGTCCTAAAACTGCTGCTGGGGCAGATCAATTAAATAAAGTGTTGCGTACGGATAGCACTCAAGATACAAATAATCAAGGAATGTCAAATCTAGGTTCTGGTAATGACAGTAATGATAATGTTCGTGAAATTCGAAAAGCTAAAAACTACGATAATTTCTAGTTTATTAGGGCTAATATTACTAGTCTCTAGTAATAGTCTATATTCGAATACATCTAATATTAGACTAGAAAAAGAGGCTACAGGTAATATTTACCATATTAAGGTAGTTTTTGAGAGTAAAGGGCAGGTACAGGATAATCGATTGTCTTTTTTGAGAGCTAAATCTCAACTGTTAAAGTATATAAAGATGTCTAGTAAAGTTGATGGACATATTGATATGAAACATTTTACTTTAATTGATAAAAAATTTTCGGGTAAAAATGTTATGTATCACTTTAGCGTTAAAGAGAGTGATATCCAATTCTATCCGAAATAAAGAGAGCTTCTTTTATCTTAGATTCCTATAACCCCTTATACAGTTAAGGGGTTATTTTTTATGGAGCTGTGTAAATTATAACCTTTATAGATAAGATTTATTCAATCAATGTAGTGTGATTAAAAAAGTTCTTGCAGAATTCTATCAGAACAAATATCATATATCTCGTTGTTTGGTGCTGCTAAGTATCAAGCAAAAATTCAATATTATATTGATGCCCGAGTGGCGGAATCGGTAGACGCAAGGGATTTAAAAGACCTTGATATAACCGATTTTTTTATATCTAAATTTTAGTAAAATGATAAATAAGCCTTTGTAATCATTAAGTTAGGCTTAAATTGATAGCACCATAAGGTGCTTTTTTTATATCCTCTTTTTATTCCTGTCAAAATCCTGTCAGAATTAGTCTGATACATTATCCTATTAGTTATTAACTGCATGCTTTTATTTCTTGTATCTTACTTGTCTTACTTTTTCTACTTTTTACTTTTTATTAAAATTGAAAGACGCTTTTAATTCGTAAGTGTTATATGAATTTTTATCATATAAAACAATGTGTTATGTTTAAAGTGTAGTTTTGTGTTTGGGGTAATGTATAATCTAAATTTACACTAAATATAAGGAGTTATTCTATGCTAGAGGCAAGAAAAATTAAGGAGCTTGTACAGCCTCCTAATGATATAGAGTTGATAGCTAAATATATTTATGGACGTAAGCTAAAAGCTGGAAAGGTTCACTTTCAGGCTATTAAGACATATGCCCATCAAAAAGACGGCTTAAGAGCTTGTTTTGTTGGAAGTGATGGAAAAATGCGATCTTTCAATGAAATGAACATTTCTACATGTATACTTTCTTCTAATGTCTTGGGTTTCTCATCTTATTTAAGTGATAGATATTTTTTGTCGGCGTATCTGTACGATGTTGCACATAAATTAAATTTATTTTGTAAAAAAAAGGCGACTGACGATATTTGTAATCAATTAGAAAGTATAAAAATCCTTGATATTTTTGAACATTTATCAGACTTACCTTTGCCAACCGTTGATATTGATTTGAGTTTACCTGAGACTGATGATCCTCTCTCTTTTCTTTATGACATTTTGTGTCAGCGAGATGAAATTTTTGCGTATACAAAGGCAGTTGAACAGTTTGTTGATGATTACATTCAAACCTTGAAAGAAATTTATGATTTAAAAAATTCTATTATCAGTAGCACTTTGTTGTATTCATCAGTTTTTTATTGCTTGTATCAGATGAATAAAAATTTTTTCGATAATTGGAAAAGTTATTTCAGCATGCTGGATAGAATAAAATTTAATGCTGTAAATGGTCATACTGTGGATGACCGAGATTTTGCGTATTTCAAGAGATTTGGTAAGGATTTTACCCTAAAGCTTAAGGGAAAGGGGATGAAACGGGATTTCAATTTGGCTGTGGGAGCTAACTCTAGTTATGCTGTTTTATATCCTTTTTTAGTTTTTATTGAAAAAATGCAGAGGGAAATGAATCATATTAAGAATAAAGAAACCTTAAGTCAATTTTTTATCCGTTACTTATATGGTGGTCGAGTTTTGGCTACCTCGTTGGCTCCTATTCCTGAAATCGCTTTGAATACTACGGAGAAGGTGGATATACGAAAAATAATAGACTCATTTAGGTATATTGATCTTTCTGATGGTTTATTGAGAGGGAAAAATAGTTCACCGCGTTTTAGTGGATACAACGATTTTTATATAATTATTTATAAAATGTTGGTTAAGTCTTGGAACTATTATTTACAAATTCCGATTTATGATAGGAAACGTCATGAAGTTGCAACCCTTTTAAGGGAGAATTTTCCTTGTGATATGCTTCTTTTAGCTAGAAATGAGGATACTTGTTGTATAGAAAAGTTTTTTAAAGGGAATGAACGGCTAACATCAACTCATCCATTTTATACCACAATCAATAATACTTTTTTTAATAAAACCAAGAGTTGGTTTAGCTATGATGTAATTGATGTTTATAGTTTATTCGTCTATTGTCATATCAAGGAGTTAGATAATTTAATTGCTAGATTGAATGAGGAACCGACTCTTTTGGGAATAAAACCGGAGTTAATTACTAATTTATCTCGTGCTTATGAGGAAAAGGAATTTTCTGAAGAGGCGTATTGCCGTGAAAAAAAACTTTTCATAGAAAAGTATACAGACAGTTTAATGTCCAATAATGATTCTTAAAAAAAGAATTTTTTAAAGAGATATTGATTTTTTTTATCAATATCTTTTTTTATGCCCTTCTCATACAACATCTATGTTCACATTTCACTGACGTTGCATTTTGCATCCCCGCGTAAGTATCAAGTTTTTTTTATGGCACTCTATAAAATATCATTCAGTAGATAGCTGTAGGTAATGTTAGATACAGATATCTGACATCTTGTTCTTTAACAATAAGGAGTGTTCATTGAAGGTATTAAAGCGATCTTTTACTGCAAAAAATTTAGCTTCATTGCCTATCCCTGAGTCGGATGTGTATGAAGTTAAGGATGAGTCTATTCCACATCTTCGACTCTATCGTTATAAAACGAAAATGACATGGTATTTCAAAGGCTGTTTTCATTACAGAGATATACGTGAAAAGCTGGGGTCATATCCACAGTTGAAAATTGCGGATGCAAAATCTCTCGTTTTAGAGCGATTGAGTCAAATTGAAGCGAATAGCTATGTCCACAAGAGAAAGATGACAGTAGGGCAATTTTTTGATGAAGTTTATATCGTGAGTGTGCAAGCACATCAGAGAAATTATATATCAGAGCTTTCAAAATGTAGGCTGTATTTGCTAAAACCATATTCAGAAAGAACCTTACTTTCTTTTTCTCATCAAGAGTTGAGCCGATATTTTCATCGGCTACATGAAAAACTATCAAGTGCTACAACTAATCGTATTATTGCTATTTATAGGAAATTTTTCCGTTTGGCGGTGGAAAATGGATTACTTAATAAGTCTCCAGCCGAATATATTAAGCAATATCCAGAGTGTAATATACGTAAAAAAGTGTTAAATGAAGCGCAATGTAAGCAGTTTTTAACATTATGTCAAAAACGTAATACTAAAAGTGCGTTAGCTCTTGCCCTTTCTTTACTAACAGGTATGCGTATCGGTGAAGTTATAAGCTTAACTTCTGATGTTATCGATTTTGCCGATAAGAGTATTACACTTACTCATACTAAAAATGGTTCTAGTCATCATCTTCCAATAACAGATAAAGTCTATGATGTACTTATTTGTTGTATGAAAGCTAATCCATTATCCCATTATCTATTCCCATCTGATCGTACTGTTACAGGACATATTTCCCCACCTAAAGGGCTATTTAAAGCTTTAATGGGCGAAATGCAATTAGAGGGATTTAGGATTCATGATTTAAGACGTTCTTTCGGTTCTTTATTACTTGAAAAGACGGACAATCTTCAGCTTGTAGCACAAGCGTTAAACCATCGTTCGTTGAATACAACACGACGTTATGCTCATTATCGTCCACAAGTATTGCAACAACGATTAAATACGGCTCTATTATTCAATTAAGGAATGTATATGCAATATTATTCAATTAAGGAGTGGATATGCAATATCTTACTCGATTAGAGCTCGCCCATCGTTGGCGAGTCAGCCTTTCTACAATCAATAAATATGCGGTTGTTAAACCTCATTTATTACCAAAATCAGTAAAGCTAGCAGGTCGTTACCGTTATGCTTTAGTTGACGTGATTGAATTTGAGAATATCCAAAAACTTAATACCAAAGGAGATTTTTATGAAAAATAATGTTGTTGCTTTACCTGAAGGGGCAATTTTTACTTATAGTAACCAAAATCTGGTTTATTTTTCCCATGAAAAATACTCAATCTCTATTAAAAATTACAAACAAAAGAGCGAAAAAGTCGTTTTTACGTTTGCGAAGGAAGCATCTTATTTGCGTGCGATTAAGATTCTTAGAGAAAAAGTCTTTAAAGATTCAAGCTATTTATGCACTGAAAATGGGTTTATTTCTCATAGATTGATCAATTCTATTAGCTTAATTCCAGACTACTATATCGTTATTTCAAATGATGATACTCGTAAGGCATTGATGACGATTGATATATCTGACAAGAACGATGTAGAGCAACAGCAATTGCTTACAGAAATTTGTAAGCCGTTAAAAAGGAGCTCTCAATTTATTGAGTTAAAAGGACATGGTCTCATTAGGAAAACGAGTGTTGGAAGCCGACTTACAAGGGAGTCAGGGGTATTCATCACCAACTCTCGAGGACATAATGTTTTCTGGTTGCCTGTCAGTGAGAGTTCAAGTAAAGATGATATTGTGGAATTAACCTCTAAATTATTTGGTTTCCCCTCTGAGCTTGATGATTCAGATGATGTTGATGAACTAAATGAAGGAGATGAGCATGTTACCGAATAATGTTTCATCTTTAAAAAAAGATATCCCCCTTAGAGGGGATATCTCTCTAAGTGATAATCCTTTGCTCGATATACTTCCTAATGTTTTAGACCATTTTTCGCACAATGTGGGTGATGAGGAAAATGAAGATGAAGGTAAACAACCTTTTATTATTGCTTTAGATAGCGAATATCAGTTAGCCGAGGATGGCAAACGTAATATTATTCTATCTTATCAATATGTTGCGGCAACTAGAGATAATCAACATTCACCAATTAAGGGGATTATTTACACCCGAAGAAGAAAAAATGGCGAAGAGATACGGCTACGATTAAAAAGCTTTTTAAGAAAGGTAATTCTAGATGCCTTACAAAAAAATGTAATTACTCAATTTCCCAAAACGGTTTATGTGGTTGCTCATTTCCTCAGAGCTGACTTAAGTAGTTTTCTTGATTTTTTTCAGGAAAAGACGATTGTTCAAGGAATTCGTAAAACATTAGCTTCTATTACAGATACTTATGGCGTTGATGTTGATGAGTTATTGGGTAAGAGCCATCACAAAGAATTAGTAAATCTAAGTGATAATAACAACAATATGAAGCAAATAAGTATTCGTTTTATTGATACACAATTATTAACGCCAGCCCAGCAGGGATTAGCTACACTAGGGGAAATTGTTGGATTAGAAAAACTCAGTATTCCAGAGCCTTATAGTATTGAGCGAATGGAGGAATACCTGAAAGAGGATAAGCAAGGATTTGAAGCTTATGCACTACGGGATGCTGAAATCGTCTTTCTATATGCGATGAAATTACTTGATTTTACAGAAAGTGAGTTTAATAGAGCTTATTTACCTGTAACCCTTGCTTCTATCGGTGTAAGTCAATTTCTTGACGAATTAAAGATACAAGGCATCAAATCCTCTAGTTTTTTAGGTATGAGTGAAGAGTCAAAGCTTACTTTTAATACCAATACTGGTAAGTATAAGCGAATGAAAATTAAAAGTTTATCTGGAGGGGCTTTAACATTAGAACGCTTTGCTATTGAGTGCTATCACGGTGGACGTAATGAGGCTTTTTGTTGTGGTTATACCCCAATAGAAACTTGGTATGATTATGATTTGCCGAGTGCCTATACCACTGCTTTAATCAATATTCATCCTCTAAATTATGATGGATATTTTCAAACAACGAATGTGAATGATTTTAAAGGGCATACATTGGGATTGGCTAGGGTAGAATTCAGATTTCCTGAAGATACTCGTTATCCCTGTTTACCTGTAAAAACTGAAAATGGCTTAATCTATCCATTATCTGGAATTTCTTACTGTACAGCTCCTGAAATTGAAGTCGCATTGGGTTTAGGTTGTGAGATAGTTATTTTAGAAGGGTTTGTTATTCCGTGGGAAACCACAGACAAAACACCTTTTTCCAGTTTTGTTAAATTTATTAGGAAAAAACGGGAGATGTGTATATCGAAAGAAAGTCCCAATAATATGATTGCTGAAATATCAGAAAAGTTGTGGAAAGAAATCGGGAATTCTCTCTATGGTAAATTGGCACAAGGGCTAAAAGGTAAAAAGACTTTTGATGTAGCAAAAGGCTTAAATAAGCTTGTCCCACGTTCTAAAATAACGAATGCTTTTTATGCTAGCTATGTTACAGGCTTTGTACGAGCGGTGGTAAGTCAATTATTATCAGCCATTCCACCTGATAAAGTGGCAGTGAGTGTTACGACTGACGGATTTATTACAAATGCTCATTTAAGTGAGTTCGATCTTAGTTCATTATCTGTTGTTCAACGTTTTTCCTCATTAGTTAAGGAATTGACAAGCGATGAAAATAGACCTGTTTTGGAGTTGAAGCACCAAGTAAAACAGTTATGTTGTATGAAAAATCGAGGTCAGTTTACCGTGGAAGCCGATGGTGAATATCCTTTAATATTGGCTAAAGCCAGTGTACAAGTTCCCGATAGTTTACGACAGTTTGGGCAATCTTCTGCAGAAAGGCGACAAGTCGAAAATAGTTATATCGCTGAGTTGTATTTTAACAGAGAAGCCAATCAAAAAGTTAGTCGAAGCACGATGATTAGCACTAGAGAGAGCTTTATTAGTCAAAGGGATTTGATCAAAATCCGTAGCGACATTAAGCTCAATCTCGAATTCGATATGAAAAGGCATTTCTCAGTTGCAAATTCTTTGATTATCAATAACGATGAGAGATTATTTATCCAAACTAAACCGTGGAAGGATGTTCAATCTTTCTATCATTATCGAGCAATATTTGATGAATGGAAAATACATCATACATTAAAAAAGATATGTGATTTTCATCATTGGATTGAGTTTTCTAGTGCTAAGGTGTCAGCTAAGGGGAAGCGAGTTAATGTTTCGAAAACTTTTGGAGCAGATAAAGTTTTACTAAGACAATTTCTAAGGTGTTTTGCTAAAGGTGTTCATGGTGGGCGAGTCGATATGACTTATAAACGTTTATCTAAGTTTTTAACGGAAAAAGGCTACACTGTGAGCGAAGTGGACATAAAAAATGCCGCAAGAGCTAGTGCTAAAATACAAGAAAAATCTGTAGCAAGGACGCCAAATACAGAAAAATTATTGTCAGTGCTTTTAGAAATTGCCCCAAATTTTGAAGCCCAACGTTTTTTTGTAACATAAACTTGTTATTTTCGTAATCTTACTTACTAAGAAAACCTTATTACACCTAGCTTTATTAGTTAGGTGTAATTTTCTTATTGGGGATAATATGGTTAGATATTTACACTTTTCTTCTAGTTATCATTAAGTGGTTATAAAACCGAACCTACCATCTTTTCATAAATATATTTTATTTATGATGATTTACATCATTAAAAATAGGAGTATTTATGACTAAATCTCATCCTTTATCTAATCCTAAGATAAAGCCTTTCAAATTTACTGCTCAAAGTATTAAAGCATTACCCCAAAATCTTTCTACGACTTCAACGGAACTTGAGGTTTCTGATACTGAATCTAAAGGCTTAAAGTGCCTTGTAGGTCGTAGTGGGAGTAAACGCTTTCTTTTTAGGTATACCTTTAAAAATAAAAAATGCAGTATTGCTCTTGGAAAATTTCCTGATATTTCGGTCAGTGAAGTCCGCAACATAGTAAGACAGTACAGGGAGTTACTGTGTTGCGGTGTAAATCCTAAAGAACAACTGCAATCAAATAATGCTACGGGTGATATGAATTCTCAATCGGAGTCTGAACGTGTATTGGCTTTCCAGCCAATGACTGTATCTGCCTTTTTCTGGAGTGTTTATTTACCTTATGCAAAACAGCGTAAACGTTCTTGGGATAAAGATGAATCCCGTTTTAGATTATATATAGAGCCTTACATTGGTAAAGTCATCTATAGTGATTTAAAAGCCTTACAAATCTATCAAATTCAGTCCGATATGATATCGGGAAATCATTATCCAAGAGCATTTTCGCCTGCTACCTGTAATCGTACGATTGCATTACTAAAAACGATGGGTAATTTTGCTTATCGTTTAGAGTATATTTCGGAAAATGTGGCATTAAAAGTGCCTCTATTAAAGGAAAATAATCAGCGGAGTCGTTATTTTTCTTTAGAGGAAATGAAAGCGTTATTGTATCACGCTGAATTTTACCCGAATAAATATGCAGGTAGTCTAATAGCATTGCTTCTATTAACAGGAGCTAGGCGGAACGAGTTACAACAGGCGAAATGGGAATACCTTGATGTGAATGCTCAAATTCTCTATGTGCCGAATACAAAAAATGGTAAACCGAGAGAAATTTATTTATCGGATGAAGCCATGTATTGGTTAAATAGGTTAGAGCGTGATGTTGGTAATCCCTATATTTTTGCCCGTAAAGGGAGTGTGAAACCTATTTCTGCTCCTCGTTTTGCATTAAAGCAATTACTTAAAAAAGCAGGTATAACGGATATTGATGGTATTTGTTTTCATACTGCTCGCCATTCCGTTGCAACACTTCTTATCTCATCGGGCAAATTTAATCTTTATGACGTTAAAGCCCAACTAGCTCATGCCTCCATACAAAGTTCTCAGCGTTATGCCAAACTGACCGAAAACCGACAAAGAGAAACAGGACGGGGCATTAGCTCACTTCTCAAAGCTTAAAAGGAAACTATTATGCACATCATTACTCAATGGCAAAGCCTAGAAAACCTTGCTAAGTACCATCCATTTTATAAGGTACTGTTCGATTATGTTTTTCAAGGCTTGAAAGCTGACCTATCTCTATTTGGTGGGAATGAAAGTGATGAACTTTATTCCTGTTATTGGCAATCATCAACGATGATTATTTTAGATAGAGATGTGAAGCCTTTACTATTGTTACTTGATAAACATCAGGACGCATTTTGCTCTCTCATACCTGAGATTATGCAGTCATCAGTACGCTATTTATTGGCATATCCTGAATATACTGAAAAATTGGATACTGATTACTATGTTAGTTTAGGTATTGTAGAGGATGGTGGTAGTGGGATCTTTCTTGTCTTTCATAAAGATTTAGTAAGTAACCATTCAGTGTTATTTAATTTAGTGGAGAACAACTATGACCCAATCCATGATTGATCAAAATTACCGTATTCTGTTAGAAGGAACAGCCTTGAAATTGAAATATGTGGCTAAGGATTATATTCATTTCATAGTAGGGCAACATATTCCAACAGGTAATTTTGTTTTAGCTATTGCTGATAATGATAATTCAGGATTGTATTCTAAAGAATGGATTGAATTGTCAGCGATATATCAACTTTTGAGTACCTTAAATCATAGTCATTTCAGATCTCAAGTTTTTGATGCTTTATTTCAAAATAGAAGTCGAAACAACCGTGGTTTTCTCACTGCTATTTTAAAGAGTGAAAGCTTAAATGTTATTGAGCCCGTATCAGGGCAACCTTTTGAGTATAAAGTGGTTGAAAAATACACTGAAAAATTTGCTCAGTTGGAGATAACATTGAAAAAACTTTCTGAAGGAGAGGCTTTCTCCCCGTAATTTCTGAATTAAGGACAGGGAAACAGCTAGTCTGTGGATATCCTATATTCGGCTATTGAAATAACTCCTTAATAATTAAGGAGTTATTTTTTTGTTGTTTATTTTTATGAAAAAAGTGCAAGGGATTGATTAAACCTTGAATTAAAAACGCTTGGAAATTGTTGTGTTTAAGCTGGTTTTATCAGCTGATTCTGTAAAAAATCTTACCGCTCAGCTTGACATCCCCCCCCCCC
>NZ_ACQL01000040.1 GCF_000175195.1 Actinobacillus minor NM305
AAATAAAAAGGTTTGTCAGTAATCTGAGCCACAGTACGTGGCTACCATTTTATAATCCACTAATCAATTCAGAGATTATTTTATTACGGTAAGTTTTGAAAGTATTATCAGGAACCTTACAATCGTTAGAAGTTCCCCAACATAAATTATCATATTGTTCAGGCTGATGTGTTACTCCAAAATGACAACTTGGCCAATCACTTCCAGGCATATTGAAACCTCTATTTTCAACATAGTCATAATACTTATGTCTAGAATAATGATAAAGCGTTGCTGGTTTACTATTGTAAGAATTTTCAATATTAGTCATTTTATAACTGAAGGAAGTCATAATTTCCCCAGTATTATTATTTAATAAAATGGCATCAAGATTTGCAATAAGAGGACTAACAATCGCTTTTCCACACCCTCTAGGTTTTGACCAAGCGATAGCCTCACCATATCCAATATAAGCGTCTCTAATCAATAAAGTATAAGGTGCATTAACAGATTTACCAAGGGAAGCAACTCTATCAAGCATTATATGACTATCCATATAAAGCTTATCGTTGTTGATAAGATTTGCAAATGTTGGCTTAAAGCCTTTATTTATAAGCTGTCTTTCTACTTCTCCTTGGAATGAACGATAGGTTAAGTGGGAAGTTGAACAGCCGGAACAACTTGAGCCGATGTAAACAGCCCCATCACTCACAACAATGCTGGAACTTACAGCTACACTTATGTTATTTTTAGTATTTTCTTGAGCATAAATAACAAAAATCTTACTGCCTTTGGGCATTGTTTGTGATGTCGCTTTTTCAGGTTCACCATAATCCATCATTGGTATGGGTACTTCTATTTTTTGTTCTTTTTTATCTAAAGGAGCGCAAGCTGAAAGTATGCTAACAAGCGGTAGAAATATCCACATTTTTTTCATTTTTTTCTCCTAAGTAAAAAGGCGATCTCAGATCGCCTTAATTCTCATATTAGAATTTAGAACCTGTCACTTTTCCGACAGCTTCTGATGCTTTTGTTGAAGCTTCCATTTTTGCTCTCATTACCGCACCATCTTTTGCACTTTGACCAATTCCTTGGAGTTCAGCACAGCCTGCTAGAGTAAGACTTGAGATTGCTAATACAGCGAACATAACTTTTTTAAGTTGCATAAAAAATCCTTCTATAAATGGTTAAAAAACTACGTTAATTGAAACCATATCGGTTTTCAAATTAACTATTTTAGTTTACATTAAAACCATATCGGTTTACAGAAAAATTTTTAATAAGTTAATAATCATAACTTATGAAAATAATAACCGAAAAAGAAAGATTTAGTGAAAGGTTGAAATTTGCACTTAAAAATGCACAACCTAAACTGACTAAAACTAGTGATATTGCAATCCGATTTAACCTAAGACATCCGAATGATCCTGTTACTCAACAGGCTGTGCATAAATGGTTAAATGGGTTGGCAATCCCGTCTCAAGATAAAATAGACACTCTTGCCGAATGGTTAGAAGTTAAACCGGAATGGTTAAGATATGGTGTTTCAGAAGATAATCCTAATTACTCGCCATTAGATGAAATGTTAATGGAGTTAATTCATAAACTGACTGAGCAACAAAAAACGGCTTTGTTAAATTTAGTAATGACATTCAAAAACAGTGTTTGATGTATGCTTTGCTTTACCAAGCCAATGGAATGGGCGGAAGATCGCTTGGCGTTTGTGGTGGAGTTGATTGAGGGATTGGCTAAGTCTTAACTTGAACGATATTGCTTAACATTAATTATTCACAATAGGAACTTTTTATGGCGAAATTGAGCAGCCCAATTAAAATAGTCTTTTTTGATATTGATGAAACTTTATACTATAAAAAAGAAGTGCGAATTCCCCGTTCAATTTCTGAACAAGTGCTTCCGAAATTACGTGCGAATGGAATTATTCCTGCGATTGCAACCGGTAGAGCTTACGGTGCTTTTCCTGAGGCACTTAAGCCACTGATGAATAAAGATGGCTTTGAGCTTTTTGTTACAATCAATGGACAATATAACCTTTATCGTGATCAAATTATCAGTGAATATCCACTGACAAAAGAACGAATTGAGCGCGTTTTAGTGAAACTTAAAGCTCTCGATATTGAATATGCATTTGTTACGGCAGAAGAAATTGCGGTTTCCCGTAATACACCGGAAGTTGAGGAATCGTTGCGCCCAATAAAAGCGGATTATATTGTTGATCCTGATTTTTATTTATCACACACCGTTATTCAACTCTTAGCCTTTTTTCCACAAGGGAGAACCGAGACGGTTGTTGCTTCAGGGGTGTTAGAAGATGATTTGAAAGAAGTTCGCTGGCATAAGTATTCTGTTGATTTGCTAAATAAACAGAACTCTAAAGCACGAGGAATTCAAGATGTGCTTCACTATTTCGGCTTTAGTCCTGAAAATGCGATGGCATTTGGCGATGGCTTAAACGACTTAGAAATGATTTCAACCGTTGGCTTTGGCGTTGCAATGGGCAATGCAGAGGCGGAATTAAAAGCAGTGGCGGATTATGTCACTTTACCTATTGAGCAAGATGGTATTTTAGTTGCTTTGCAAAAATTGGGAATAATTTAACCGCTTGAAAACATAGATTATTGACAAACCTCAAATAAATAACATTACTGTAGGGGCGAAATATTTTTCGCCCTGAAAACAATTGAGGGATTGGGGCGAAAAATATTTCGCCCCTACAACCATTTCATATATATAACCAAAATATTCCAAATTTATAAAAGAAAAAGGTTTATCATCACTCTGAACTGCTTTAGCAAGCGGTTCGATTTGTTTGATTTTTTGTAAATTTTTGCTAAAAACAGCCTAATAGTTTAACTTTTAAGCAAATAAAAATATTTTTTTAAATTTCTATTTGACAAAAAAGGGCATTTCATTAGAATTCGCCCTATCAAAACGTTACTGTTCGGTAACATTTTAGCGGGAATAGCTCAGTTGGTAGAGCACGACCTTGCCAAGGTCGGGGTCGCGAGTTCGAGCCTCGTTTCCCGCTCCATTTTTTATGATAGATAGCACCGAAAGGTGCTTTTTTTATACCCTGATTTTTTATTCTACTTTTTACTAAAAATCTTACCACTCAGCTTGACATCCCCCCCCCCCAAACTTAAT
>NZ_ACQL01000039.1 GCF_000175195.1 Actinobacillus minor NM305
GAGCGGTTGAGGTCACGGTATTAGACTCAGCATCTTTGACATTGATAGTAGTGGTATCACCATTTTTAGAGACTTCTACGATGGAACCGTCTTTACCTTTGGCACCCGTTTCGC
>NZ_ACQL01000038.1 GCF_000175195.1 Actinobacillus minor NM305
TGCTCTACCGACTGAGCTAACGACCCTTAATGTTGCGTAACGAGGGCATATAATACTTATTTTTTAAATAAGATCAAGCACTTTTTCTGAGATTATTTCCGTTTGTATGCTTTATAGTCTATTTGATTAGAATACAACTAAAAAAACGAAAATAAAACTAAAAACAAAAGCCTTGAGTTTCCCCAAGGCTTTCTTTTTGCATTAACGCATAAGCGAAAATTATTCGCCAAGACGCTCTTTGATACGTGCAGATTTACCTGAACGCTCACGTAAGTAGTAAAGTTTCGCTTTACGTACCGCACCTTTACGTTTAACAGCAATGCTGTCAATCGCTGGTGAGTGAGTTTGGAATACACGCTCAACGCCTACGCCGTTTGAAATTTTGCGTAAGGTGAATGCAGAATGCAAGCCACGGTTACGAATTGCAATAACCACGCCTTCGAACGCTTGCAAACGTTTTTTACTACCTTCTACTACCCATACCTTAACTTCTAATGTGTCACCTGGACGGAAGCTAGGTACGTTTTGTTTTAACTGTTCTGTTTCAAGTTGTTTGATGATGTTACTCATTTTAAAAACCTTCTAAATCCTAGAATTAACTGATTTTGTGTTGTTTCTTAATTTTATTCAACAACACGCGTTGTTCGTCAGTCAGAGCTAGGCTATCCAATAGCTCAGGGCGTCTTAACCACGTTCGTTCCAGCGACTGTTCTAATCGCCATTTGCGAATTTGCTCGTGGTGACCCGACATCAGCACTTGTGGTACAGGTAAACCGTCTAATACCTCAGGGCGAGTATAATGTGGGCAATCTAATAAACCTTCTGCGAAAGAATCTTCCAACGCTGAAGCCTGTTTGCCTAATACCCCAGGGATAAACCGTGCAACAGCGTCAATTAACGTCATTGCAGGAAGTTCCCCCCCTGTGAGAACGTAATCACCGATTGACCATTCTTCATCAATTTCAGTTTGGATCAATCGCTCGTCAATGCCTTCATAACGCCCACAAACCAAAATCAATTTTTGATTTGTTGCCAGCGTTTGTACGCCTGCTTGATCGAGTTTACGTCCTTGCGGTGAGAGATAAATTACTTTAGCTTCTACACCGTCTTCCTTACAAGCGGTTGCTTTTGCTTCACGAATTGCATCACGAAGCGGTTGCACCATCATCAACATACCCGGCCCACCGCCATAAGGGCGGTCGTCTACCGTTTTATGTTTGTCGTGTGTGAAATCACGAGGATTCCAACACTGCACTTGTAAGAGATTTTGTTTTACTGCTCTACCTGTTACCCCAAAATCAGTAATTGCTTTAAACATTTCGGGGAAAAGGGAAATAATACCAATCCACATATTGTTACCTACGAAATGCGACTGCTAAAGCTCACTGCATACCTGAGGTTAGAAACCAGCGTCCCAATCCACCGTAATGGTTTTGGTGGTGAGATCTACTCTTTTAACTACTTGTTCATATAAGAACGGAATTAATCGTTCTTGCTTGCCAAAAGCATCTTTGCTATTTGCTTTTATCACTAACACATCATTTGAACCTGTTTCCATCATTTCGGTTACTGTTCCCATTGTATAGCCTTCAAGGTTTACCACTTGGCAACCGATCAAATCGTGCCAATAATAATCCCCTTCTTCCAATTCTGGAAACACGGCTAAATCCACACCGATTTCGGCATTGGTTAATAGCTGTGCGCTTTCACGGTCTTCTGTACCTTTTAATTTCACAATCAAATCATTGCTATGATAACGCCAGTTTTCTAATTCAACCGGCTGCCATTGCCCCTTAATTTTTAAGAACCACGGCTGATAGTCAAAAATACTTTCTGCTTCTTCAGTGGATGAATAGAGGCGTAACCAGCCACGGATACCATAGGTTGAACCTAATTTTCCGACAACTTCAATTTTTTGTTCGCTCATACTACTCACCTACTTTTGCAAAATTTTAAATAAATTAAGCCGCTTTACGTGCTTCTTTTACTAAAGTTGCAACACGGTCTGAAAGTGAAGCACCTTTAGCAACCCACGCATCAACTTTAGCCACGTCTAAACGTAAACGTTCAGCTTGACCAGCTGCTAATGGATTGAAGAAACCGATACGCTCGATGAAACGACCGTCACGCGGTGAACGGCTGTCTGCTACCACGATTTGGTAGAATGGGCGTTTTTTAGCTCCGCCACGAGTTAAACGAATGGTTACCATAACCTTCCTCTAATTTGTTGATAGTAAAAAATAAAACCCTCGTTCGAGGTGAGGGTACTGCAAACTTATTCTATCTAAAGAGAGAATAAGCGGTGGAATTATACTGATTTTTCATAAAAAAGCAAGATAATAGGATATTACATAAGCAAAAACACCGCCTAACAAGCGGTGTTTTTTTACTCAAAATATGTAATATCTAAAACAAAATCTCTGAAAGCTCAACGCGGCGTTTTTCTTTTGCTGATAACGTACAAGCATCTGCGGTAGCAATTGCTGCTCTAGCGGCTTCACCGGTCAATAGTTTGATAAATTCTTCTGTTGGCTGCATACCATGCAAAATATCGTTAAGATATTTCATCTCTTTTTTCATAATGGAGCTGAGCCACATTGGTGTACGATCACCGGGTTTACCATATTGAATCGCGCCACTTTCAATATTGGCATAAATGCGTGTTCTGTCGTCATCTTCTTCTTGGCTTTCGTGCATTAAAAAATAACTTTCTTGACCATCCACTTTTAATATGCCTCTACAATGATACATATCAAGTTTGATTGCCCCTTTTGTGCCTTGAATTAACACATAATGTTCCCCCCAACGAAAAGCCGATCCCCATTCTAAAATGGCAAAGCGATTATCATCAAATTCGAGGTTGGCAAACAGCATATCATCTTCATTACCAAATTCCGGTGTATTATGCGCAACATTCGCAGCATTCATATAAACCGCTTTTGGCATGCCTCCCATAATAAACTGAACACAATCTAGTTCGTGGATATGATGATATAAATGCCCACCTGATTTTTCACGGATTTTTTTCCATGAGATCGTAGGTTGAGCATCTGCCCAGCCATTACGAGCTGCATGGCAGTAAAGCACTTTGCCAATTACACCTTGATTGATAAGAGCTTTAGCATGGTGGACACCATTAAAGAAATTCATGACGTGTCCAGCCATAAAAGTCACGCCATTTTCTTCGCAAGCTTTAACCATTTCATCACAATCTTGGTAGCTTAATGCTATTGGTTTTTCACAGAATACGTGCTTTTTATATTTTGCAGCTAGCATTACCGGCTCTTTGTGCAAATAATTAGGTGTAGCCACGATGACACAATCTACATCTTCACGAGAGATTAACGCCTCTAAACTGTTTGTCGCCTCACAGTTGAGTTCTTCTGCAATGACTTGCCCATTTTCAGGATCATAAACAGCGGTAATTTGCGCATTATCCAATGCATTCATAATGCGTGCGAGATCTGCACCAAAATACCCAACACCAACAACGCCATATCTTATCATTTTAGTCTCCTAAGTTGATTTCATTATGCTTTTGTACCATTTTTCATCAGTATTCTATTTTGAATAAAAAAGGAATACCGTGATCTCTTTCACAAAAAGAAAATCAAATTATTTATTCAACAGTATTTATAAATAAACAAAAAAACACCGCCTAACAAGCGGTGTTCTTTCACTTAGATTTTGCAATTAGCAATCTTGGCTGCCATATTGTTCTTGACGAAGAATTGTACGCACGCTTGCATCAAACTGCGCTAAAACTTCTTCTGCATTTTTCGGATCAGTACCACGAGCATCTAAGTAGAACTTGATTTTCGGTTCTGTACCTGATGGACGAGCG
This sequence comes from Actinobacillus minor NM305, assembly GCF_000175195.1. Taxonomy (GTDB): domain Bacteria; phylum Pseudomonadota; class Gammaproteobacteria; order Enterobacterales; family Pasteurellaceae; genus Haemophilus_A; species Haemophilus_A minor. Next base: position 3,845 of record NZ_ACQL01000038.1, read on the forward strand.
ATTAAACGGCTGCCGTTTTCAAGCACAAATACTAAAATATCACTTTGACGGTCGGTTTTTGTATGATCTAAGAAAGTCTCTACTTTAAAACCACCGACTTCACTTGGTGGGTTATTACGTAATGCGGTCATTAACTTACCAATCGCAGATAAATCGCTTACACGAATAGAAATTTGACCGCTTACATAAGCGCCAAATTCTTTTGTGAACTCATCTGCATAATCAGCTAAAGTTTTACCTTGTTTTTTAAGGCTACGAACTAAGTCTAAAAACATAATTGCCGCAGAAATACCATCTTTATCACGCACTTTATCTGGATCGACTAAGTAACCTAATGCCTCTTCGAAACCGAATAATAAGCCATCAACTTTACCGATATATTTAAAGCCTGTGAGCGTTTCTTCTGACTCAAAACCATATTTTTTCGCAATTTCTGCTAACGCCGGAGAAGAAACTAATGAGCAAGCTAATACACCTTTTTTACCTTGAGCGTGATATTGTTTTGCTAAATACCAACCTAAGAAACAACCAATCACGTTGCCGTGAAGTACTTTCCAATTACCTTGAGCATCAGGCAATGCAACTGCTAGACGGTCTGCATCAGGGTCATTTGCGATAATGAATTCTGCATTTTTCTCTTTAGCCACTTTAATTGCTAAATCTAGCGCCCCTTTCTCTTCCGGGTTCGGGAAGTTTACCGTTGGGAATGTGCCATCCGGCCATACTTGTTCAGCAACGATAGAGGGTTGTGATAAACCGGCTTTGGCTAATGTTTTGCTTAATACTTCATAACCTACGCCGTGCATTGCCGTATAAACATAGTTAATATCAACTTGTGGCTCTTTAGCAAGGCTTGCTGTTTTTGCAATATAGGCATCAACAATTTCATCATCTAATACAGTGTAATTTTGACTGCGTGGTAAGTCTTTGATACTGCCTTGAGCTACTTTATCAATGCAAGCCGCAATTTCTTGGTCTGCTGGCGAGACAATTTGACCACCGCCGTTTGCTTTACCTAAATAGACTTTATAGCCGTTATCTTCAGGTGGGTTATGACTTGCTGTAACCATAACACCTGCGGTAGTGTCAAAGTACTTGATTGCATAGGCAAGCACTGGCGTTGGTAATTTTCTTGGAAGAAGGTAAGTTTTAATGCCTGCTGCTGCCATAATTTCTGCGGTATCACGTGCAAACACATCTGAATTTTTACGTCCATCATAACCTAACACGATAGACGGCTCTTTGTCATAGCCTTTGAGAAATTCTGCTAAACCGCCAGCAGCTTGAGCAACAAGCACACGGTTCATACCCATTGAACCTGCTTGTAAACGACCGCGTAAGCCTGCAGTACCAAATTGTAAACGTCCATCGAAACGGCTAGCTAATTCAGTTTGAGCTTTCACATCATTTGCTTTTGCTTGCGAAATCAATTGCTCTAACTCTGCTCGAGTTTCTAAATCAGGATCTTGATCTAACCAATTTTGAGCGACTTGAAAGAGAGTTTCCATAGTGCATATTCCTTTTATGAAAATAAACGATAATTTTTTATAGACTAACGGAAAAGCGGTCAAATTTAAATGATTATTTGCGAAAATTTGGTGGTTATTTGATATGAATAAAAGACAAACGATTGCAATAAAAAAAGCAAAAAGAAAAAAGCCCGATAACTATCGGGCTTTATGGAGATTATTCCGCAGCTGCTTCTGCAACTTCTGGGCGATCTACTAACTCAATGTATGCCATTGGAGCATTGTCACCTGCACGGAAACCACATTTTAAGATACGAGTATAACCACCCGCACGTTGTGCAAAACGTGGACCTAATTCATTGAATAATTTAGCAACTGTTTCAACGTTGCGAGTACGAGCAAAAGCTAAGCGACGATTTGCAACGCTATCTTCTTTTGCTAAAGTAATTAATGGTTCAACTACACGACGTAACTCTTTTGCTTTAGGCAAAGTTGTTTTAATGATTTCATGTTCAACTAAAGAACTTGCCATATTGCGGAACATCGCTTGGCGATGGCTACTGTTACGGTTTAATTGACGTCCACTCTTACGATGGCGCATAACCTATTCCTTCTTAGAAAATCTAATACCCAAAATTAGTCTTCAGCAATACTTGCTGGAGGCCAATTCTCAAGGCGCATACCCAGTGATAAGCCACGAGAAGCAAGCACGTCTTTAATCTCTGTAAGTGATTTCTTACCAAGATTAGGCGTTTTTAATAACTCAACTTCTGTACGCTGTACTAAATCACCGATATAGTGAATTGTCTCTGCTTTCAAACAGTTAGCAGAACGTACTGTTAATTCTAAGTCATCAACTGGGCGAAGTAAAATTGGATCAAACTCTGGTTTTTCTTCTTTCACTACTGGTTGACGAACATCACGTAGATCAACAAATGCGTCTAACTGTTCAGCTAAAATCGTTGCAGCACGACGGATGGCTTCTTCCGGATCAATTGTTCCGTTTGTTTCCATCTCAATAATGAGTTTGTCTAAGTCTGTACGTTGTTCTACACGCGCTGCTTCAACATTGTAAGCAATACGGTCCACTGGACTGAAACGCGCATCAACAAGTAAACGACCGATAGGACGATCATCATCTTGAGTATGTACACGAGCAGATGCTGGCACATAACCGCGACCACGTTGTACACGAATACGCATATTGATAGACGCATTCTTATCTGTCAAATGACAAATCACGTGGTCAGGATTTACAATCTCAACATCACCATCATGTGTAATGTCGCCTGCAGTCACAGGGCCAATTCCAGATTTGTTAAGTGTCAAAACAACATCATCTTTGCTTTGCACTTTTACCGCTAGACCTTTAAGGTTTAACAATACTTCAAGAATATCTTCTTGTACGCCTTCTTTGCTGCTGTATTCATGTAATACACCATCAATTTCAACTTCAGTTACGGCACAACCTGGCATTGACGAAAGTAAAATGCGACGAAGTGCGTTACCTAATGTATGTCCGAAACCACGTTCTAACGGCTCTAGGGTCACTTTTGCGTGAGTTGAACTAATTTGTTCAATATTCACTAAGTGCGGCTTTAAAAATTCTGTCACAGAACCCTGCATTTTATCCTCTCTTTGTTTTTAAGCTTACCAATACTAAATTAAGAAATTAACTATTATTTAGAGTAAAGCTCAACGATCAGATGTTCATTGATGTCTGCTGATAAGTCAGAGCGTTCAGGAGTACGTTTAAATACACCTTCCATTTTAGTTGCATCAACTTCTAACCAAGTTGGTTTTTCACGTTGAGTAGCTAATTCTAATGATGCTTTAATACGTGCTTGTTTTTTAGATTTCTCACGAACAGCAACTACATCATCAACAGAAACTTGGAATGAAGGAATATTTACTACACGACCATTTACTACGATAGATTTGTGGCTTACAAGCTGACGTGCTTCAGCACGAGTTGCAGCAAAACCCATACGGTAAACTACGTTATCTAAACGACCTTCTAATAATACTAATAAGTTCTCACCGGTATTACCTTTTAAGCGGTTAGCTTCTTTGTAATAATTACGGAATTGACGCTCTAAGATACCATAGATACGGCGAACTTTTTGTTTTTCACGTAACTGACTACCGTAGTCAGATAAACGTGGCTTACGAGCACCGTGTTGACCTGGCGCTACATCAAGTCTATTTCTACATTTTGATTCAATCGCACGAACGCCTGATTTTAAGAATAAATCAGTACCTTCACGACGGCTTAGCTTGAGTTTAGGACCCAAATATCTTGCCATTTTCTTTCTCCAATTATTCTAACGTCAATTATACGCGACGTTTTTTCGGTGGACGACAACCGTTATGAGGAATCGGAGTCACATCTGTAATGTTCGTGATACGGAAACCTGCTGCATTTAATGCACGGATTGTTGATTCACGACCTGGACCCGGACCTTTAACCATAACTTCCAAATTCTTTAAACCAAACTCTTTAACCATTTCTGCACAACGCTCTGCAGCAACTTGAGCAGCGAATGGAGTTGATTTACGAGAACCACGGAAACCTGAACCACCTGCTGTAGCCCAAGCTAAAGCGTTACCTTGACGGTCAGTGATGGTTACGATTGTGTTATTGAAAGATGCGTGGATATGAGCTACGCCATCTGCAATCTGTTTTTTAACGCGCTTACGTGCGCGAACTGGTGTTTTAGCCATTATTTATCTACTCCGATTATTTTTTGATCGGTTTGCGTGGACCCTTACGAGTACGCGCATTAGTCTTAGTACGTTGACCACGTACTGGTAAACTACGACGATGACGTAAACCACGGTAGCAACCTAGGTCTAAAAGACGTTTGATGCTTAAAGTTACTTCACGACGTAAATCACCTTCGACAGTAAATTTACCAACTTCTTCACGCAGTTTTTCAATCTGCTCTTCAGACAATTCTCTGATCTTTACATCTTCAGCAATACCCGTTGCAGCACAGATTGCTTTAGCACGAGTTTTACCGATACCGTAAATTGCAGTTAATGCGATTACAGTGTGTTTTTGATCAGGAATGTTAATGCCTGCAATACGGGCCACTATGCACTCCTATTTTTAAAGTTTATTGATATGCTGATCTTGAAAAGCCCGTTTCAGGATACTCAAACAGCATATCAGGACGAATGAGCTGAGTAGTATACCTACTCAGCGGGTTCTTTGCAAGAAATATACGATTAACCTTGACGTTGTTTATGTTTAGGGTCGCTACAAATTACGCGAACAACGCCTTCACGTTTAACAACTTTACAGTTACGGCACATTCTTTTAACTGAAGCACGAACTTTCATTGCTTATCCTTTTTCTAAGGGCTTATTGCCCTAAGCCTTTCAAATTGGCTTTCTTCAACACAGAATCATATTGTAATGACATCATATGACTTTGTACCTGTGCGATGAAATCCATAATAACTACCACTACGATCAGTAAAGACGTTCCACCTAATTGGAATGGTACTTTCCATAGTGATGTAATGATATAAGGAACCAAACAAACAAAAGTAATATATAACGCACCGATTAAGGTTAAACGCGTCATTACTTTATCGATATAACGAGATGTTTGTTCGCCTGGTCTATAACCTGGTACAAACGCACCTGATTTCTTTAGATTATCCGCTGTATCTCGTGGATTATACTGCATTCCAGTATAAAAGAAAGCAAAGAAAATCACAGCCATCGTAAATAATACGATATATAAAGGCTGTCCTGGCTGTAGTAACTGAGATAAATCAAATAACCATTCAACTCCTTCGCTACTTTGACCAAACCACTGCGTAATACTTGCAGGGAATAAAATGATACTAGATGCAAAGATTGCAGGGATAACGCCTGCCATATTTACTTTTAATGGTAAATGAGATGTTCTTGCAGGTGCCATCATTCTACCTTGTTGGCGACTTGCATAGTGTACTACAATTCTTCTTTGTCCACGTTCAACAAAGACAACGAAATATGTTACTGCAAAAGCTATGACTGCTATTAATAATAACACAAGGAAAGAAATCTCACCTTGTCTTGCTTCTTCAATCGTTTGCCCAATTGTTGCTGGAAGATCTGCAACAATACCGGCAAAGATAATTAAAGAAATACCGTTACCAATCCCACGCTCAGTAATCTGTTCACCTAACCACATAAGGAACATCGTTCCTGTTACTAAACTAATTACTGCTGTGATATAGAATAGCATATTTGGATTAGGCACTAATCCAGATAGCATATTAGGAAGGGCTACGGAAATACCAATAGATTGAATAAATGCTAGTAACAATGTTGCATAGCGAGTATATTTGCTAATTTTACGACGTCCAGCCTCACCTTCTTTTTTCAATTCAGCAAGAGGTGGATGAATGGCAGTCAATAATTGAATAATAATTGACGCCGAAATATAAGGCATAATACCTAACGCAAATATAGACGCTCGGCTTAATGCACCACCAGAGAACATGTTAAACATATCAATGATGGTGCCTTGTTGTTGTCGAACTAACTCGGATAAAACAGAAGCATCAATGCCAGGAACAGGTATAAAAGAACCGATTCGGAAAACGATTAACGCACCTAAAACAAATAATAATCTTGATTTAAGCTCGCCAGTTCCTTTTTGTGTACTACCTTGGTACCCTGGTTGCTTTGCCATTTATTATTCCTCGATAGAACCACCAGCAGCTTCGATAGCAGCTTTAGCACCTTTAGTTACGCCTAAGCCTTTAACTTTAACCGCTTTTTCAATTTTACCTGCTAAAATTACTTTTGCAGATAAGATATCTTTAGTGATTACGTTAGCCGCTTTTAATGCTTCTAAAGTTACAACATCGCCATCTACTTTTGCTAAGTCGTTTAAACGAATTTCAGCTACGTGTAATGCTTTAAGAGAAGTAAAACCGAATTTTGGTAAACGACGATATAAAGGCATTTGACCACCCTCGAAACCACGACGAACACCGCCGCCTGTACGAGATTTTTGACCTTTATGACCACGACCACCAGTTTTACCTAAACCAGAACCAATACCGCGACCTAAACGTTTAGCGCTGTGCTTAGCACCTTCAGCTGGAGAAAGAGTATTTAAACGCATTCTATTACTCCTCCACTTTAACCATATATGACACTTGATTAATCATACCGCGTACTGCTGGAGTATCGATTAATTCAACTGTATGACGAATATGACGAAGACCTAAGCCTTTTAACGTTGCTTTATGTTTCGGTAAACGAGCGATAGAGCTACGAGTTTGAGTTACTTTAATTGTTTTTGCCATATTCAATTACCCCAAAATTTCTTCAACGGTTTTACCACGTTTAGCAGCAACCATTTCAGGTGATTTCATGTTTGCAAGTGCATCAATTGTTGCACGAACAACGTTAATTGGGTTGGTTGAACCGTATGCTTTTGAAAGTACGTTGTGAACACCAGCAACTTCTAATACTGCACGCATTGCACCGCCTGCGATGATACCTGTACCTTCGCTAGCTGGTTGCATGAATACGCGTGAACCAGTGTGTGAACCTTTAACTGGGTGTTGTAATGTACCTTCATTTAAAGCTACATTGATCATATTGCGACGAGCTTTTTCCATCGCTTTTTGGATCGCTGCCGGAACTTCACGTGCTTTACCGTAACCAAAACCTACACGACCATTACCATCGCCCACTACTGTTAAAGCAGTGAAACTCATGATACGACCACCTTTTACGGTTTTAGATACACGGTTAACCGCGATTAGCTTCTCTTGCAGTTCACCAGCTTGTTTTTCGATGTTTGACATCTCAAATTCCTCTATTAGAACTGTAGACCAGCTTCACGAGCAGCGTCTGCTAATGCTTGCACACGACCGTGGTATTTGAAACCAGAACGATCAAATGCAACCGCTTGAATACCTTTAGCTAAAGCACGCTCTGCAACTAATTTACCAACTACTGCAGCTGCGTCTTTATTACCAGTGTATTTAACTTGCTCTTTAATTACTTTTTCAACAGTTGAAGCTGCTGCTAGTACTTCTGAGCCATTAGGTGCAATTACCTGCGCATAAATATGGCGAGGTGTGCGATGCACAACTAAACGTGTTGCACCTTGCTCTCTCATTAAATGACGTGCACGGCTTGCACGACGGATACGAGCTACTTTCTTATCCATAGTGTTACCTTACTTTACTTTTTCTTCGCTTCTTTAGTACGTACAACTTCATCAGCGTAACGTACACCTTTGCCTTTATAAGGCTCTGGACGGCGATATGCACGAATATCTGCTGCTACTTGGCCAATTAACTGTTTGTCCGCAGACTTAAGAATAATCTCAGTTTGTGATGGACATTCACCAGTTACGCCAGCTGGCAACGTATGTTCAACCGGGTGTGAGAAACCTAAACTTAAAGCAACTACGTTACCTTTCATTTGAGCTCTGTAACCAACACCGACTAATTGCAATTTCTTCGTAAAGCCTTCAGTAACACCGATAACCATAGCATTAACTAACGCACGTGCTGTACCAGCTTGTGCATCTGCATTCGTGATACCTTCACGAGGTGCAAAAGTCAATGTATCAGCTTCGTATTTTACTTCAACTGCATTATGAATTTCGCGAGATAACTCGCCGTTTTTACCTTTTACTGTTAATAGCTGACCGTTCAAAGTTACTTGAACACCGGCAGGAACATTAACAGGTGCCTTTGCAACACGAGACATTTTTCCTACCTCTCTATTATGCTACGTAACAGATGATTTCACCGCCGAGGCCTGCTTGACGCGCAGCACGGTCGGTCATAACACCTTTTGATGTAGAAACAACAGCGATACCTAAACCACCCATTACTTTTGGTAATTCGTCTTTACCTTTGTAAATACGAAGACCTGGACGGCTTACGCGTTGGATACTTTCTACTACTGGTTTATTTTGGAAATATTTTAAAGTGATTTCCAACTCAGGTTTTGAACCTTCAACAACTTTGAAGCTCTCAACATAACCTTCTTCAGCTAAAACGCTTGCAATAGCAACTTTTAACTTAGATGAAGGCATACTGATTGCAACTTTATTCGCAGCTTGACCGTTACGAATACGGGTCAGCATATCTGCGATTGGATCTTGCATGCTCATGTATTTACTCCCATGATTCCAAATTAAAAGAGGTTATTACCAGCTTGCTTTCTTAAGGCCTGGAATTTCACCGCGCATTGCAGCTTCACGCACCTTAATACGGCTTAAACCAAACTTACGAAGTACACCGTGTGGACGACCAGTTTGGCGGCAACGGTTACGCTGACGGATTGGACTTGAATCGCGTGGAAGTGTTTGTAATTTTAACACTGCCGCCCAACGATCTTCGTCTGAAGAATTTACATCAGAAATAATTTTCTTTAATTCTTCACGTTTAGCGTAGAATTTATCAGCTAATTTCGCACGTTTTACATCACGTGCAATCATTGATTGTTTTGCCACGATAACCTACCTTATTTACGGAATGGGAAATTGAAAGCCGCTAATAAAGCTTGACCTTCTTCATCACTTTTCGCCGTTGTGGTAATAGTAATATCTAAACCACGTACACGATCTACTTTATCGTAGTCGATTTCTGGGAAAATGATTTGTTCACGAACACCCATACTGTAATTACCACGACCGTCGAAAGACTTCGCACTTAAACCGCGGAAGTCACGGATACGTGGAACAGCGATAGTAATCAATCTTTCAAAGAACTCCCACATGCGTTCGCCACGTAGAGTTACTTTACATCCGATTGGATATCCCTGACGGATTTTAAAGCCAGCAACTGATTTACGAGCTTTAGTAATTAAAGGTTTTTGACCGCTGATTGCTGTTAAATCTGCTACTGCGTTGTCTAACAGTTTTTTGTCGGTCAATGCTTCACCCACACCCATATTCAGGGTAATCTTTTCGATTCGTGGGACTTGCATGACAGATGAGTAGTTGAATTTTGATTTTAATTCATTAACTACTGTATCTCTGTAGTAATCATGCAGTTTCGCCATCGCATTACTCCAGTTTTAATTAAATAATTTCATTATTAGATTTGAAGAAACGTACTTTTTTACCATCTTCGAATCTAAAACCTACACGGTCAGCTTTGTTTGTTTTCGGGTTGAAAATTGCAACGTTTGAACCATCGATTGCAGCTTCTTTTTTCACTAAGCCACCAGCTTTACCTAAAGCAGGTACTGGTTTTTCATGTTTAGTGATGATGTTGATACCCTCAACAACTACTTTACCGTTTGGTAACACTTTAGTTACCTTACCACGCTTACCTTTATCTTTACCGGTAAGAACAATTACTTCATCATTTTGACGGATTTTAGCAGCCATTACATTCCCCTTACAGTACTTCTGGAGCTAAAGAGATGATCTTCATGAATTTCTCAGAACGAAGTTCACGAGTCACCGGTCCAAAAATACGAGTACCGATTGGTTGCTCAGTGTTATTGTTTAAAATTACACAAGCATTGCCATCGAAACGAATAACTGAGCCATCTGGGCGACGAACACCCTTCTTGGTGCGCACAACAACTGCTTTTAACACATCACCTTTTTTCACTTTACCGCGTGGAATTGCTTCTTTTACAGTAACTTTGATGATATCGCCGATAGCAGCGTAACGACGGTGCGATCCACCTAGAACCTTGATACACATTACGCTACGAGCCCCTGAGTTATCAGCAACATCCAGCATAGTCTGTTCTTGGATCATATTAGTGCTCCGTTAAATAAAAAAACACCCTTTCGGGACGAACCTGCTTGCCCTATGCAAACAGTCCGCAAAATATATCAAATTCAGGATAATAAATCAACCTGATTTTTTCACTTCTTACTCACTTTGCAAAAGCCAAAAGAGAGATGAAAAAAACCGACCAAGCGGTCGGTTTTCTTAAACATTTGCAAAATTCAATTATGCTAACGCTTTGATTTGTGCTGCTAATTTAGATTTGTGGTTAGCGGCTTTGTTAGCGTGAATTAAGCCTTTAGATGCCATACGGTCTACTACTTTTTGCATTTCAACGAAAGCGGCTTGTGAAGCTGCTTTATCGCCAGTTGCTACTGCTGCATATACTTTTTTGATGAAAGTACGCATCATTGAGCGTTGGCTTGCGTTATGTTGGCGGCGTTTTTCAGATTGAACCGCACGTTTTTTTGCTGACTTGATATTAGCCAAGGTCAAACTCCTAAGATATCTAGTGTTAAAAAATTAAAACATAAACTGAGTTTATGTTGCTATCGATAGTTTTTAATTCATTTTCAACGAGACACGTGCTTGAAAATAACACCGTTTTTCTACTAAAGAAAACGATAGGGCGAGATTTTAACAGTTTTTTTCTCATTTTCCTATAAAAAAACTGCTAAAATCTCGATCAATTTTTATGATCGTATGGCAAGCGGTCGATTTTCACTACTTTTTTGTAAATCTTATGAGTAAAAAACTTCTTAAATCTGGCATTTTAGTCAGCGGACTTACCCTTGTTTCCCGTATTTTAGGGCTAATTCGAGATATGATTGTGGCAAGTGTATTAGGCGCGGGGGCAATGTCCGATGTTTTCTTATTTGCAAACCGTATCCCTAATTTCTTACGGCGCCTTTTTGCCGAAGGCGCATTTTCTAAAGCCTTTGTACCCGTTTTAGCTGAATATAATGCAGACAACGATCTGAATAAAACACGTGAATTTGTTGCCAAAGTATCCGGTTCTTTAGGGGTTATTGTTTCTATTGTAACATTAGTTGCAATGGTCGGCTCTCCGGTTATTGCAGCTCTATTTGGTACAGGTTGGTTTGTCGATTGGCTCAATAACGGAGCAGAAGCCGAGAAATTTACCCAAGCCTCTTTTTTATTGAAAATTACCTTCCCCTACCTTTGGTTTATTACTTTTGTTGCCTTATCTGGCGCTGTACTAAATACATTAGGTAAATTCGGGGTTATGGCATTCTCTCCCGTACTGCTCAACGTTGCCATTATTGCTATGGCACTTTTTGGTAGCGATTATTTTAGCAGTCCGGATATTGCCCTTGCGTGGGGGATTTTTTTAGGGGGCTTACTCCAATTTTTATTCCAAATCCCTTTTATGAAAAAAGCCGGCTTACTCGTTAAACCGCAATGGGCGTGGAATGATGAGGGGGTTAAGAAAGTGAGAACATTGATGCTACCGGCATTATTTGGTGTTTCTGTTACCCAAATCAACTTACTGCTTAACCAGATTATCGCCAGTTTTTTAGTAACAGGCTCAATCACTTGGCTTTACTATTCCGACCGCCTCATTGAATTTCCATTAGGCATTTTTGGTATTGCTATCTCTACCGTGGTATTACCAACCCTTTCTCGTATTGCGAAGAAAAAAGACATTGATGAAAACCAGCGTAAAGTGGAATTCCAATCGACTATGGATTGGGGGGTCAGAATGGTACTCTTGCTGGGAATTCCAGCTATGATTGGAATTGCCGTGCTTGCCCAACCGATGATTATGACCATTTTTATGCGAGGTAAATTCGGGCTTTCTGATGTCATTGCTTCCAGTCACGCCTTGTGGATTATGTGCTTTGGTTTAAACAGCTATATGCTCATTAGTATTTTAGCCAACGGTTTTTATGCCAATCAAAATACCAAAACGCCGGTTAAAATCGGTTTAATTGCAACAGTAAGCAATATGTGCTTCGGTGTATTAGCTATTCCTTTCGGTTATTTAGGACTTGCAATGGCATCAGCACTTTCTGCCGCAGTGAATGCCGGCTTGCTTTACCGCCAGCTATCCAAACAAGCGATTTACCATATTTCACGCAAAACCGTCATTTTTGTGCTAAAACTATTAATTGCCGGACTTATAATGGGCGGGGTTGTTCATTACTTCTGCCCAGATTTACAAAGCTGGTATGCAATGAGTACGCTATTAAAAGTGTATTGGTTGCTATGGTTAATTGTGCTTGCAGCAATCTGCTACTTTGCGATGCTGTTGATTTTAGGTATTCGTAAGCAGGATTTAAGGGGATAATCTAATTAGCCTCTTGCACGCTTGTACGTTGGGAAAAAAGCGGTCGTTTTTGCAAAAGATTTTGCGAAAACGACCGCTTGCAAAATGATATTGAATTTGTGTTTATCAAAATAACGTACACAAAAAATCAAGAAATTTGTGCATATGATTGAAAACGCGCACAAGAAATGCAAAAATTTGTGTACGTTCTGCCAACCTGCACAAGAAATCAAAAAAAGTGAGCAACAAAATGAGTTATCAAATTCCTGATTTGTTTAATTTAGGCGATTTAGAAAACAAAGCCATTCTAAAAGCGAGTAATTTGGCACATCAAGCACTTGGTGAGTTAAAGGGCGTGGTGCAAACAATGCCAAATCAGAATATTTTGCTGGGTACGTTGCCGTTACAAGAGGCTAAAGAGAGTTCTGAAATTGAGAATATTATTACAACGCAAGACGATCTTTACCAAAGTAATTTTGCTACCCAGCAATTTAGTTCAGTTGCAGCAAAAGAGGTTCATCACTATGCCCAAGCGATGTCGTTAGGGTTTAACCTTGTGCGAACCACAGGGCTGATTACGCTTAATATGATTAAAGAAATCCAAGCTAAATTAGAAGGCAATAATGCAGGATTTCGCAAGCAGACAGGAACGGGGCTAGTCAATCAAGCTACAGGCGAAGTGGTTTATATGCCGCCACAATCTTCAGATTTAATTGAAAAATATATGTCGGATTTAGAGAAATTTATTAATGCGTCTGAGCAGATTGATTATGATCCGTTGGTAAAAATGGCGTTAATTCATCATCAGTTTGAAAGTATTCACCCTTTTTATGATGGTAATGGTAGGACTGGGCGAATTATTAACATTCTTTATTTAATTCAACAGAATTTATTAGATACCCCTATTTTGTACCTTTCTCGTTATATCAATCGCAATAAAGGCAATTATTACCGCCTGTTGCAAGAAGTCCGAGAAACGCAAAACTGGCAAGAATGGATTATCTTTATCTTAAATGGTGTTGCAGAAACAGCGAAACAAACGGTTGATTTGGTAGTTAAGATCAAACAGTTAATGCAGCAGCATAAACAAAAAATTCGTAGTGAATTACCGAAAATTTATAGTCACGAGTTGATTAACAATCTGTATAAACACCCTTACACGAAAATCGAGTTTGTCGCAGAAGATTGTCAAATTCATCGCAACACCGCAGGAAAACGTCTAGATGAGTTGGTTCAACTGGGGATTTTAGAAAAAGTTAAAATCGGAAAAGAGAATTTTTACATCAATATTGAGTTATATAAATTGTTAATGGAATAGCCAAAACTTACCGCTGCTTAGGGCATTAAGATAGAAAAGAGTGGTCGTTTTTGCAAAGGTTTTTGCGAAAACGACCGCTTGTCATTTCATATTTTGTCTCACAACAATACAATATATCGCTATTCTTACAAACTCTGATACAACTTAAACGCTTGTCCGTCCGACATACTTGCTAAATAATCACAAATCACTCTCGGCTGATATTGCACCTCGGTTTGTTTCCACCGTTCTGCAACCGATTTAGGCAATAAGCGAGTGGGGTCGCAACTTAGCATATCAAATAAATCCATCAAAATGCGTTGCCCTTTATATTCCACTCGTTGTGTTTTAACATCACAAATCACATATTGATACACAAAGGTTTTCAACACATCCAATACCGCTTGCACCTCATCGGGTAAAATTGCATTAAAGCGCAATAATGGTTCCTCAAAATTAGCGGTTTCTGCCCATTTCACGTTCGTGACAAAATAATTAACCAATGCGCCTATCACGTCTTTACGTTCATAACGGTGATTAGAAAATAGCTTTTGGCTTATCGTAGGTAGCATTTTTTGCAACCAGACCGATTGGCATTGTACCAGCGCTTGTTCTGCATTTTGCCACGATTGCGGAGTAACCATTCCGCCTACAATCGCATCTTCTAAATCGTGTACACCATAAGCAATGTCATCGGCAAGTTCCATAATGCTGCAATCTAACGACTTATAACGTGTTTTATGTGGCTGTTGCGGATCTTGGCTGACCTCAATTTGCTGAAATAACGCTTTATCTTCAGCTGAAAGCGGCGCCATTACCCACTCAAAAAAACGAGCATCTTCCCGAAAAATCCCTTTACTTGTCTTTAAATCGTGCAGATTGATATAACGGCTATCAGGAATACTTTTCGGATTTTGTGGCTTCGTGAGATCAATAAAAGTCGGGTATTTAATAATCCCCAGCAAAGTACGGCGTGTCAAATTCATTCCTGCATTCTGCGTATAAGGTTCTAATTGCGTCACAATCCGAAAAGATTGCGCATTCCCCTCAAAGCCCCCAAATGCTTGCATTTTATAATTCAACGCCATTTCACCACCGTGCCCGAAAGGCGGATGACCAATATCGTGAGCAAAACAGAGCGACTCCGTTAAACTCCGAGAGGGCAATAAAGCGGTCAAATTTTCCCGAAATTTTGCAAATTGTGGCGTAGAACAGACCGCTTGAAAGCCGGCTTTATCCTCCGCCAATTTAGCTCGTAAGCTACTGCCTATTTGAGCCACTTCAAGTGAATGAGTTAAACGTGTGCGATAAAAATCATCTTCGCCAACGGCGTGAATTTGCGTTTTTGCCTGCAAACAGCGAAACTCCTCTGAATGCAAAATTCGCCCACGATCTCGCTGAAACGGCGAACGGTGGTCTTGTTCTCGAGGTGTATCTGCTAAAAAACGTTCTGTCCAAACTGATTTCATTTTGTCCTCCTCGTTATAATTTAGGCTATAGCTATAATTTAAGCTATAATAACTGATAATTTTTACAAGCGGTTATTTTTCAGAAAAACTTTACCTTATGAGCAATCAACTTTTAGACGGTGTGCCTCTAACCGCCCTCTCAGGTGTCGGTGCCGCCATTGCAGAAAAATTAGGAAGAATTGGCATTCACAATGTACAAGATTTGCTTTTTCATCTGCCAATGCGATATGAAGATCGGACACGAATTACGCCAATAGCCGATATTCGCCCAGAAAGTTTTGCCACTATTGAAGGTTATGTCCAGCTCACTGAAGTGCAATTCGGACGCCGCCCGATTTTATCGGTCACACTATCCGATAGCACAAGCAAAATTATGCTTAAGTTTTTCAATTTCAATGCAGGTATGAAAAATAGCTTTGCTACGGGTGTTCGTGTGAAAGCCTTTGGGGAGATCAAACGGGGTCGCTTTATGGCAGAAATCCACCACCCCGAATATCAAATTATTCGTAATAATCAACCGCTTGAACTGGCAGAAACCTTAACTCCGATTTATTCTACGACTGAAGGCTTAAAGCAAGCCTCATTGCGTAAACTTACCGAACAAGCCTTGGCGGTGCTAAATAATGTACAAGTGGCAGAATTATTGCCCAATGAATACAACCCTCATCAATACAGCTTGAAAGAGGCGCTTCAGCTTTTGCACCGCCCACCACCGTCTATTACGCCCGAAATGCTCGAAAAGGGCGAACATCCGGCGCAAAAGCGGCTGATTTTTGAAGAATTGTTAGCACACAACCTTGCGATGCAACAACTTCGTTTAGGTGTAAAACAGCAATTTGCCGAACCACTTCGCTATCAAACGGATTTAAAAAGCCGTTTTTTAGCCGGTTTGCCGTTTCAACCCACACAAGCACAAAGCCGAGTAACGGCGGATATTGAACGTGATCTTGCTCAGAATTCTCCAATGATGCGCCTAGTTCAAGGCGATGTAGGTTCAGGCAAAACATTAGTTGCTGCCCTTGCAGCACTGTTAGCCATTGATAATGGTAAACAAGTGGCTTTAATGGCGCCGACTGAAATTTTAGCAGAGCAACACGCTAACAATTTTGCCAACTGGCTAAGACCTTTTGGGATTGAAGTGGGCTGGTTAGCAGGCAAAGTGAAAGGCAAAGCAAGAGCGGCTCAGTTGGAAGCGATTAAAAACGGCGATGTCCAGATGATTATCGGCACTCACGCTCTTTTTCAAGAAAATGTTGAATTTCACCATCTTGCCCTTGTGATTATTGATGAACAACATCGTTTTGGGGTACATCAACGTTTAACACTCCGTGAAAAAGGGGCAAAAGGTGATGTTTACCCGCACCAATTAATTATGACCGCCACACCTATTCCTCGTACACTAGCAATGACGGTTTATGCGGATTTAGACACCTCGATTATTGATGAATTACCACCAGGGCGAACGCCAATTACGACCGTTGTTATCTCAGAAGAGAGACGGGCTGAAATTGTCCAACGGGTTTATCAGGCGTGCAAAAATGAAAAACGACAAGCTTACTGGGTATGTACCCTAATTGATGAGTCGGAGGTCCTAGAGGCGCAAGCCGCCGCCGCTATCGCTGAAGATCTACAACGAGCCTTACCCGATTTACGGATTGGATTAGTCCACGGACGAATGAAACCGCAAGAAAAACAAGCCATTATGGCAGAATTTAAAGCGGCAAATTTAGATTTATTGGTCGCAACAACCGTAATCGAGGTGGGGGTCGATGTGCCTAATGCGAGCTTGATGATTATTGAAAACTCCGAACGCTTAGGCTTAGCTCAGCTTCATCAGTTACGTGGACGAGTAGGGCGAGGTTCGACTGCCTCACATTGCGTATTGATGTATAAACCACCGCTCGGAAAAATTTCCAGCAAGCGCTTACAAGTGATGCGTGATAGCCAAGACGGTTTCTACATCGCCGAAAAAGATTTAGAAATTCGAGGTACAGGCGAAATTCTAGGCACAAAACAAACGGGAATGGCGGAATTTAAAGTAGCGGACTTAATGCGAGATCGCAAAATGATCCCATTAGTGCAACGTTACGCCAAGCAAATTATTGTGGAAAATCCACCGCTTGCAGAAGCGCTTATTAAACGTTGGTTAAATGATAAGACGGAATATACGAACGCTTAGTTAGCTAAATTGGAATTCCATATGGCTGGAGGTAACTTGTATCTACTCCGCACCTTAAAAGCCAAATTATTTGGCTCTTAAAGTGCGGTTTAATTTACTTAAAATCAGCTAGAATTACTGATTAAATTCCACTAAAACGTCCACGAGATTTTCGCTCCTGCAGAATGTTGTTTGCCTGACTGCGAACCTTTCGTTACGCCACCATTTAGTTCTAAACTAACTTGTTTGTATTTCAAAGCAATACCCGCGTTGTAATGTTGTTGCTCCTCAATTTCATAGTTAAAGGAATAACCATTAACCTTAACCTGAGAATCACCATTATTCTTCACATAGTATGCCGATAATGTTGGTTTAACAGAAAAATCACCAAATGTCATATTGTAACCTAGATCTAAGCCGGCAGATAATAACGTAATTTGAGTTTCATCGACATTAATTTGAGCCTGATCTAGTTCGTAATTGCTTGAACTTAAATAACTACGGCTAATGCCTACCGTTGGTTTAATTTCTAAAGCATCAAAATTAAAGGCTTTTCCTACACTTAGACCTGCTTGAGTAACATTACGATGGAATTTCACTTTACCCAAACTAATCTCACTCTCGAGTTTACCTGCCCCAACATCTAATGCCGCAAATACGCCATTATTCCATTGATATTTCGCATAAACACTACCGAATAGCAGTTTATTCTTATCCGAAATCGCATCTGCAAAACTATTTGTATTGCGCGTTTGTGTCATCACAGCCCCTACTTGTAGACCTTTTGTTACTAAGGTATCGACACCTAACTGGGTTTGTGTTTGACGACTTTCAAAAGAACGATAGTATTCAGAATCATAGTGATTTTTGCCTGAGTTAATACGACTCCAAACATTAACTTGCCCCACTTCATTTAGCTGTGTTTGAGCAAGATGTTGTTTAACGTCTTTTGTCGCATTTAAAATCGTCTGAACAGAAATTACCGCATCTGAGATCGCTGCATTAGTGTATTTACTAATGATCTCTTTTTGTGGTTTTTCAGCATTACGTTTTGCTTCTTCCGCTTTCAATCTAGCCTCTTCTTCGGCTTTTAAGCGAGCTTCTTCTTCCGCTTTCAATCTAGCTTCTTCAGCTTTTAAGCGAGCTTCCTCTTCGACTTTCAATCGAGCCTCTTCTTCAGCTTTCAAACGAGCTTCTTCTTCCGCTTTACGTTTTTCTT
>NZ_ACQL01000037.1 GCF_000175195.1 Actinobacillus minor NM305
TCATCAATGCTCGCCGACCATTTTGCCGGTTGTGAAAGTGCTTCGGTAATCACGCTGACATTCCAAGGGATGGTTTCAGGCTGATACACAAAAACCGCTTCAGCGTCCGTTAAACTTGGTGCGATCTCGTCCTTATGAACCCCCATTTTCATTGTGTTGGAGCGAGGTTCTAAGACCGCTAGAATGCGTTGATCTTTACCCACTTTACCACGCAGTGCGTTTATAGTCGCAGAAATTGCAGTCGGGTGGTGAGCAAAATCATCATAAACGGTAATACCATTTACTTCGCC
>NZ_ACQL01000036.1 GCF_000175195.1 Actinobacillus minor NM305
CTCCCTCCGTAAACGGAGGGAGCGAAAGTCTTTGAGCTAAATGATTCTTTGTGTAAATGCTACATAATACCGCTTTTGTAGGGGCGAAATATTTTTCGCCC
>NZ_ACQL01000035.1 GCF_000175195.1 Actinobacillus minor NM305
TCGCTTAGTTTCATGTTTTTTGCCTTTTAAAGAAAGTATCAAAATCCCGTTATGTAACCTCATTTGGTTAAAATGTAAGCGAGGTTACATTTAAGGTTACATAAGGGCGTGAATGTAAGCGAACCTAAAGG
>NZ_ACQL01000034.1 GCF_000175195.1 Actinobacillus minor NM305
TCAGCTTTCACTTCGTTGGTGTTGCCGTTTGTGTCGTTTAAGGTTGAACCGGCTGCCGTATGACTTGCTGTGTTGCCGTCAACGTCTGCAAGGCTGGTGCCGCTCGCATTGATGCTGGCACTGTTGCCGTCCGCATCTTCTAACTCAACCCCTTTCGCACTGTAACCGCCCATATTGCCGTCTTTGTCGAGGAAGCCGGTTGATTTCGCATTGTGGTTGGCGAGATTGCCCTCTTTATCCTCAATCATCGTACCAAGTGCGGTCGTTTCTACGCTATTTCCGTCTGCGTCAGTAACCGTTGTGCCTGTTGCGGTGGTTTCAACTTTGTTTCCTT
>NZ_ACQL01000033.1 GCF_000175195.1 Actinobacillus minor NM305
ACAAATCTGACCGCTTGCACCTTAAATCCCCTTCGGTTTACTTACCATTATCTCAATCACTTGGCGGTCGGTATATTGCATACTTCTTGACGCAATCGCACAGAGATTGTTGATTGAGCGGTCAATTTGATGTTCGACAATGCCTTCGTTGCCGGTAACTTGAGTGTTATCAAGCGCCATCAAAATCGATTTATAGCTTGAACTTACACTGGTAG
>NZ_ACQL01000032.1 GCF_000175195.1 Actinobacillus minor NM305
ATGTGGCTGATATCATTAACAAGACTGCAACCAGCTTAACGACTAAAGGTTTTGGGTTAAAAGCTGAAGATGGTAGTGCGGTAACTCAATCATTAGGCAATACCATTGAAGTG
>NZ_ACQL01000031.1 GCF_000175195.1 Actinobacillus minor NM305
TGGCGAACACTAGCACGCCTTTCTATTACCGTGCTTTTTTTGTTCGTAGCACACACACACCCAAAGAAAACGCCTTGAGCGTTGTTCTCTCTATGGTGGCGTGTAATGGGAAAGGTTCGCCCTTTGCTGTGTTCCATATGTCGCAGTTTTCCAGCCCGTTACACGTTACCGCCCAAACCCTGGAAAGTTTAGCGGTAGCCCTACAAGTATTACATATGGAGCTATCAGCGATGATCTACCTATTCAAAGCCGTAAGCCGTAGAGACTTACGCAACACAACAAAACCTATTCATGCCTTCCCTTGCTATACCCTACGCATTAAAGCCGAGAGTTTAGAGCAAGCCAAATCTATTGTATGCCCTTTATTTGCGGTTATGGGGGTGGTTTATGCTTAAAAACAACCTCACACCGGAAAAGCTACTGAAAGAAATTGAGCATGTCGAAGTATGGACACAATGGGCGAAGGAACTCACGGAAGAAGGAAGCCTAGAGCGTGCCTATTTAGCTTTACAAACGATCAAGAACACGAATTTCATGTATTTAGCAGATGTAGAAGGGGGTAAAAATGCTTAATTACACCGATATATTAAACGCTTACATTGTTATCAATCAAAATAAACCCAAGCTATTAGAAGATTTCAGAAAACAATTGGATGATAGTGAAGCAAACATTATCAACGGTTTATTAAATGTTACCGGAATGATGAAGGCTGTTTCATTATCAGAAGATGAGAACAAAGAAGAATATATCACAGGTAACCTATTATTAGGCTTAAGCGATCTTTTTGCAGAAAATATCAAACTATTACATTCTATTAGTGGAGCAAATAATACTGCAAACTTTTATTTGAATGTTCTTCCTGAAAATCAAAGAACTAAAATTTTAAATATCAGTGGGGAATAATATGAAATTGAAGAAAGCCCCTTATTTAAATAAGCAAGATAATAACCCGCTTAATGAATTATATATTCTTGCGGGAAGTGATGCATTTAATAAAGAAAGACTGGCACAAATTATTTTATTTACGCAAGCCGAAAATAATTTACAGCCGATTATTTTAAATAGCGAAAGATTAGCCGAAATTGACCGCTTGCAAATTGCACCGGAAAATAAAAGATATATTTCTATTTTTAAATCTGGCGATTTAAGCGAAAAAGAAAAAAATGCGATTTGTTTAAACATTGCCAAGCACACAAAAGCGGAAATTATTTCATTTGTAGATGAAGCAATGCAACGGGAAAACGTAAGCGATTATATCAACCGCATACGCAACGGGGAGACTATGGCGGAAAAAGTGGCAGAAATGACCGCTAAACCAAGCCAAGACAAAAAACAGCCGTACATTGAACAACGCACCGTAAACGGGATAAGCGGGCTTTACCGTATTACCCCGAAATACGACAATGCAACAGGCGAGCTATTAAGCGAGGCAGAACAATGGTTATCTGATTTTGTGGAAGTAGTGGGAATTGGTACAAGTGAGATCGAAACCTTCATTATTTTACGCTGGACGCCTGAAGGGCAATTATCCCCAATTACCGAAGCCGTCCCGCTTAAAGATTTAGGCGAGCGGGAAGGCTGGAAGCAATTGCGACAACAAGGGCTAAAAATTGCAAATAGTTCTTCAGCCCGCAACTACTTGGCGGATTATTTGCAGTTAAGCGGTAGCCGCCAAAAATGGACGATAACCCACACAACCGGCTGGAAAAATGGCGCATATATTTTGCCTAACGGGGAAATATTGGGAAATCCCGAAACACCGTTACTATTTAAAGGGAAATCCGCAAGCAATAGCGGATACAGCACAAGAGGCACGCTAGAAAGTTGGCAAGAGAACATAGGCAAATATTTAAACGGCAATCCTTCAATGATGTTAGGCGTGGCATGCGCTTTATCTGCTCCCTTAATTGGCGTGATTGAGGCGGACAGTTTTGGCGTACACCTCTATGGCGACTCCACTACCGGCAAAACAACAACCGCACTTGCTTCTATTAGCCTTTATGGTAACCCTGAGCTGCTTAAATTATCGTGGTTCGGTACAACACTAGGCATTTTAAATGAAGGACTGGCGCACAATGATAATCTATTACCGATGGACGAAATCGGGCAAGGGGTAAACCCTCGATACGTTTTTGAAACGTCCTACGCCTTATTTAATGGCGTGGGGAAACTCCAAGGGGCGAAAGATGGCGGAAATCGTGAGCTTTTACGCTGGCGTACTGTGGTATTTTCAACAGGCGAAAAAGACATAGAAACCTATCTTAAAATGAACGGTATTCAAGTCAATGCGGGGCAATTAGTGCGCTTGTTGAATATACCTATTACCAAGGCGAAGCAATACCACGATTTAGCAGACGGTAAGGCACACGCAGACCACATCAACACGGCAAGCCGTCAGCATTATGGCGTGATTGGGCGTTTATGGATTGAGTGGCTACTTGAAAATAAAGCGTTGGCGGTAGAAACCTATCAATGCATTAAAGAAAAATGGCTTTCCCGTTTACCCACAGAGGCAAGCCCGCAAGTTCAACGGGTAGCCGTTAGATTTGCGATCCTTGAAACAGCGTTACAACTTGCCCGAGATTTAACAAGTTGGAGCGTAGAAAGCAATGCAGAAGCAATTTTACACTGTTTTAATGAATGGATAAATGAATATGGCTTACACAGCCGAGAAGATAAGCAAATTATAGACCAAGTAAACGGCTTTTTACAACGTTTTGTAGGGCGATATATTCAAACCCCGATAAACCACGATAGACCGGAACCGCACGATGTAGCGGGATATGCGATCAGTATCAACGAAGAACCGCATTTTTACACGTTCCAACAAGTTTACTTGAATGACATCATCAAGGGATTTAATGAGAAGCAAGCCAATGAAGTGTTATTTAATGCGGGAATGCTAAAACGGAGTAAAGACAGGCGAAATACGCAAAAATTACCGCTTAAAATAGACCCTAAACGGACAAGATGTTACGTTTTAACCCTATTCGATGAAGCAGACGACAACGAAGAATAACAACTAAAAAGAGTGTTTTTTATACTAAAAACGCTCTTTTTTTGTGTTTTGTCCCGCTATTTTTGAAATTGTCCCGCACCTAGCGGGACAATTTTTGACTTGTAACCATTTGAAAATAAAAGAGTTTTCCAAAATTGTCCCGCTGTCCCGCTGTCCCAGCCGTTTTTCTTTAATATATTAAAGAGGGGGTAAAAATCTCAAATTTTTCTACTTGATTTTATACTGTTTTCTTTAAAGTGCTTTAAATGAGTATAAAGCCGTTTTTCTCTAAAATTTCCCCAGTTTTACTTAATAAGGATCTTTTAAAATGGAAAGCGTACTAAAAAAGCTCCCCGAGCTAGAAGCGGATTTAATGGCATTTTTTAGCAAGCGTTACAAACAAGACAAGGCAGAAAAATGCACAGAATTAACCATAAATATATTCTGTAAACATTTTGGCGGTGTAGGTATGTATTTAGCTATGCGAAATGAATGCCGGCTTTTTGAAGCCTGCTTTAATGATTTTATAGCAAACCTTCAAGAAACGCTTTTTACTCAAAAAATTGCAGTAAAAATTGGCGAAATTTTTAGAACGTTTATTTATCGAAATTTTGCGGGGAAGAGTGTTTACTTCCCTATGGTTAGATTACTTGAAGCCAAAAAATTAAAACAAACTATCATATCTTTATATGATAGCGGAATGCATCGTAAGCAAATTTCAGCTTGTCTAAAAATTTCATTGGTGCATGTTTATAAGACTATACAAAAACACAAAGAGAAATTAGAAAATGAACTTAATCGAAATCTTTAAAGCCGGTAAGCGTAAAGACTCCCGAGGTACAGAAATAAACATCACAAGCTTAGACTTACAAGAGGCGGTAAAAGCCTATGATGTAAATACATTTGAAGCCCCCGCAGTGATTGGACACCCTGAACACAACGCCCCCGCTTATGCATGGGTCAAGGCTTTGTATTTAGATGATGATGTTTTAAAAGCAGAATTTCAGCAAGTGGATCCGGATTTTGCAGAAATGGTTGAAAAAGGGCGATTTAAGAAAATTTCAGCCTCTTTCTATTTACCCGATAGCGAACACAACCCAAAAAAAGGGGCTTTATATTTAAGGCACGTAGGATTTTTAGGGGCTATGGCTCCAGCCGTAAAGGGCTTAAAAACGCCCGTTTTTTCAGAAAATGAAATGGGCGTAGTAGATTTTGCTATTTATGATGAACCTTCAGAAATTGAAAAACTGAAGGCAGAAAACGAACGCTTAAAAGTTCAGTTAGCAAGCCGAGAAAAGTCGGATATTTTAGCGTTTGCAGATGGGCTTGTTAGTCAAGGAAAACTAGCCCCCGTAGCAAAACAGCAGGCTATTGAATTATTAAATTTTGCGGAACGTTACGATAAGGGCGATTTTGTAGAATTTGGCGAAAATGAAAGCCTTTTACAAAAAATAAAAGCCTTTTTCAGCACCCAGCCTAAAATTATTGAATTTAGCGAAATTGCAACCAAAGACCGAGCAAAAGAACCGGATTCAGTAGATAGTTTAGTGGAATATCACGAAGAAACCCCGCCGGAATTGATTGATTTGGATCAAAAAATTAGAGCATACGCCCGAGTAAATGGCACAGACTATCAAACCGCTTTACATGTTATTACTAAATGAGCATAAAAATGAGTAACACACTAGCAAATAAACGTATACAAGACCCCGTTTTAACGACCTTAGCACAAGGTTACCACAATGCAGAAATGATTTGCGAAACCCTATTCCCAGTGGTGGAAATTGAGAAAGAGGCGGGCAAAATTCCACAATTTGGGCGTTTAGCGTTTAGACTTTCCTCAACTGTTCGAGAAGTCCACGGGGATTCAAACCGTTTGACCCCTGAAGATATTACAAGCCTCAATGTAGAGCTTGAAGAACACGATTTAGAATACCCTATTGATTATCGCGAAGAAAATGAAGCGAGCTACAAACTGAAAGAATATGCTTTAAGCGTAGTTCAAGATCGCATTACATTAGGGCGAGAAGCAAAAGTAGCGGAATTAGTGCAAAATCCGGATAATTACGACAAAGAAAACGTTATCCAACTCACTTCTAAAAGCGAGAAGGAAAACCCGCTTTTAATTATTGATAAAGGGATTGATACAGTTGCTTCAACCATTGGAAGAAAGCCTAACGTTTGTGTAATTGCCAAAGATGTTTGGGTGGTATTAAAACAAAATCAAGAATTGATTGAGCGTATTAAATACACCCGTACCGGAATTTTAACCCCTGAAGTGTTTGCGGAGATGATTGGCGTTGAAACGGTAAAAATTGGCGGAGCAATGCAAGAGCATGAAGGAAAATTAAAGCCTTTATGGAGTGATTCTATAATTTTGGCTTATGTACCGAAAAAAACAAAAAGCATTTACGAGCCCTCATTTGGTTACACAGTAAGACGTGAAAAAGGCTTATTTGTAGATACCTACTTAGAAAAAGGCGGGAAAGTAAAAATCTTACGTTGTACAGATATTCACAAACCGCACTTATTAGGGAAATCAGCGGGGTACCTAATTAAAGGAGCCCTTAATATCTGATAACCATTGAAACCGATTGAAGTAGCCCAAGAAATGGGCTATATTAAATTTTCAGTAAAAAACCGTTTTACGGTGTATTTTCTACTAAAAAGAAAAATAAAAACACGGGAAGAGGCAAGAAGACATGGGAAGAAGTGAGAAGAAAAAACAGACGTTCGTCAGCTTTAATCCACGTTACTCTACTTTGATTTTATTTTTTAGTACCCAATTAAGTACCCAGTAAAACAAGTGTAAACATTAAAAGCCTTTGTTTTCAATCGCCTATATAATGAATTCGGTTGTGATTATCCCAATTTAAATAAAAAAGCCTCAAGCTGTATAGTTTGAGGCTTTTTGTTTTCTTCGAACTGCCGGAACTCTGGATTTTGAGTAGTACTAAAATAGCACTGAAATAGACAAAGCAAGACCCACAAGTAAAGGGAATAACTTGTTCGATAGTAATTCTGTGAGCTTAAGCCGTTTCAATAGGGAGCTCATTTCTTTGCCATGCATCGAACCCACCTTTTACACTATATACTTGTTCAAAACCTTGTTCGACCAAAAATTGAGCTGCATTTCGGCTACTTACGCCATGATAACAAATCACGATAATCGGCTCGTCATAATCAACCTCATCTAATAGTCGCCCATAACTTTCATTCGTTAAATGAAAAGCACCTTGAGGGTGGCTATAAACATAGCGACGAGCATCACGAATGTCCACTAATGTTGCCCCTTCTTGTTCAAGTAAATGCCAAGCCTGCTCAGGTAAAATCTCCGTAAATGTTTCCATAATTATCTCTCTATTTCAAAAAATTTCGGCAATATAACACAAAATAGTCATTCTCGTTCCTATTATTCTAAGTTGAATTTCTTATCTTATTTAGTATAATTAAGAACTATTTTCAAATGCATTAAAAATTAATGCATGACATTCATTGAACTGAGGAATTTATGGAACAGCTTTTTCAATTTTTACAAAATTATATCGACTACATTATTTTAGGATTATTAGCATTTATGAGCATTGTGCTGGTTTGGAAAATCATTGAACGCCTTATGTTCTACAAGCAAGTGAATGTACAACAATATGACACACAAGAAGAGTTAGAAATTGACCTTACTCGCAATCTCACAACGATTTCAACCATTGGTGCAAATGCCCCTTATATCGGCTTATTAGGTACTGTTATTGGTATTTTATTAACATTCTATCAATTAGGTCATTCTGGTGGCGATATTGATGCGGCATCAATCATGGTTCATCTTTCATTAGCCTTAAAAGCAACAGCAGCAGGTATCTTAGTAGCTATTCCGGCCATGATGTTTTATAGCGGTTTTAATCGAAAAGTGGATGAAAACAAACTCAAATGGCAAGCGTTAAACGCTCGTAAATCAGCATAACAAGCGGTAATTTTTAAGCCATATTTTACGAGGTGTTAAATGAAAAAATTTGATGAGATCAACATCATTCCTTTTATTGATATTATGTTGGTGCTACTTGCTATCGTGCTCGTTACAGCTTCCTTTATTTCACAAGGAAAAATCCAAGTAAATGTGCCGAAAGCGACCACAACTCAAGCGGTAAAAGCTGATGATCTGGCGAAATTGGTTACACTAACCGCAGACAATCAATTTTATTTTAACGATCAACCGATTGATAAATCACAGTTGAATGCTGAAATTGCCCGTTGGAATAAAGAACAAAAAGTGACATTAAAAGTAGATGGCGCAGTTCGTTTTGATAAATTTGTTGAATTAACCGATTTACTGGCAGCAAATCAAATCAAAAATGTAGCGATTGTAACTCGAAAAGAGAATGGCAAATAGGGCGTAAAGATGAATAAACGCAACTCTCGTATTGGTTTAGTTGGCTCTATTGCAATTCATGGCGCCATTGTTGGGAGCGTTTGGGCGGCAATGACCCAACTGCCTCAAGAACCTATCATCGAACAAGAGGTAACGAGCATTTCAATGGAAATGCTCGCCGGTGTGGAGCAACAAGCTCAAGTTGCTGTTGCACCAGAAGATACGCCTGTGCAACCGGAAGTAGAAGAAAAAGAAACGCCAACCCCAGTTGAAGAACTAAAAGAAGAACCTAAAGTAGAACCACAAAAACCATTAAAAGTGGAACCTATTGCCGAAAAACCAAAAGAGAAAAAAGAAAAACCTAAAGAGAAAAAACCTGAACCGCCAAAAGAAAAACCTAAAAAAATCGAAAAAAACATTGAAAAACCGAAAGTCGAAAAACCAAAGCTGATAGAAAAACCGAAACCTGTACTGGAAAAACCGGCTAAACCAATTAAAGCCCTTGAAAAAGGAATTGAAGCTAAAGAAGGTATTGTGGCTAAAGCTGCCCCTAATCTTCCTCAAGCAATTAAAGCACAATCAGGTGTAGCACAAGGTAGCCCAGCTGGTAAAGGTAATATCGGTAGCTCAGCCGGTTCAGACAATGGTAATGCACCGAAAAGCACGGCATCAGGTAATGAAATCAATGCTTATAAAGTCACATTGCAACGGGCTTTACAGCGAAGAGCAAATAATACATATCCTGCGCGTGAAAAAATGATGAGAAAAACCGGAACAGTAACACTGTCATTTTCTGTTTCACCATCAGGACAAGTTACGAATGTACAGGTAATTAATAGCTCTGGAAATTCAAACCTTGATGCGGCGGCAGTTAAAGCGGCACAAGGCACAAAAACAGAAGCTCCACCGGCAGGCTTCCCAAGCAATGTAACAGTTCCAGTTCGCTTTGCGATAGAGTAATTTCTCAAGCGGTTAATTTTTTTGTAAAATTTACAAAGAATTTAACCGCTTTATTTTTATGAGGGCTTTATGGCTGATCCACACATTCAATCCCCAATGGACTTTGGGGATTACCTTACCGTTATCATCTATCGTTCAGGCTTTATTATTGCGACATTGATGATATTTCTCTTACCTTACCAATCTGAACCGGCTCAAAAAGGATTGTTAGTTGCTGGAACAATGCTTGGTTCATCTTTACATCTCTATCTCAAACAATTTCGCTTGATTTTTCAATTCGCTGCTTGGATTGGATTACTTTGTGCTATTTTCAACTTACCAAGCCTAGCATTTGGAGCCATGTTACTTGTCATTGGTGGACTAAGCTATAAAGAATACTTCTGTTTCCGGATTTTTGGGCTTAATTTCCAGCCTATCTTGGTAGGGATTTTATGGTTTGCTGTGTTGTTTGAACAAACGATACTTATTCAAATACTAAGCGGCATTTGTGGTCTTTTACTACTGATTTTAACAATTCAAAAATGGCGTATGCCACTTCATTTTGATATTGGCGATAAAACAAAGTACCAAATTTAATTTACGATTAATCGTGATAAATAAACATCTATAGCAAAAATAGTTGGTAAAATAATAATTATTACCAACTATTTTGTCCTATATGCCTAAAATAATGGTCACCAAAAGTATTTTGAGGTGATTTTAAAAATTTATGCCCTAGAAAGATAATCTCCCTCACATACCCATTTATATGTGGTAAGTGCTTCTAAGCCCATTGGACCACGAGCGTGGAGTTTTTGGGTGCTTACTGCGACTTCTGCCCCTAAACCAAATTCGCCACCATCGGTAAAGCGTGTACTTGCATTGATGTATACCGCTGCTGCATCCACTTGTGCGACAAATTGGCGGGCGAGCTGATAGTCAGAGGTTAAAATGGATTCAGAATGTTGAGAACCATACTCTCGGATATGTGCCACCGCAGCACTCAAGCCTTCTACAACAACAAGATTTAAATCCAGTGAGAGCCATTCTTGGCGTAGTTTTGCCGGATCAAGCGGTTCAATTCCTTCACTTTTTTGCAAATCGTCCGTATGCAGTGTTACGCCAAGAGATTTCATACGTTCAACTAATTTTGGTAAGAAGCTATCAGCAATCGCTTTATCAACTAAGAGAGTTTCGAGTGTATTACACGTGCTTGGTCGTTGTGTTTTCGCATTAGCGATCACATCAAGCGCTTTGTCTTGGTCTGCGCTTTTTTCCACAAATAAGTGACAAACCCCGATTCCGCCGACAATTACCGGAATGGTTGAATTTTCTTTACAGAATTGATGTAAACCGGCACCACCACGAGGAATAACCATATCAATGTAGCGATCGAGTTTAAGAAGCTCAAGGAGTAAAGCGCGATCCGGATTAGTAATGGCTTGTACGGCGAATTTAGGGAGTCCGGCAGTTTCTAAGGCTTGTTGTACGACCTCAACTAAAATTGCATTGGTAAATTTGGTCTCTTTTCCACCACGTAAAATCACTGCGTTACCCGTTTTTAAGCAGAGAGATGCCACATCAATGGTTACATTTGGGCGAGCTTCGTAAATAGTTAAAATAACGCCGAGAGGAACGCGTTGGCGTTCAATTTTCAAGCCTGAATTCAGTACGCCACCATCAATAATTTGCCCAACAGGATCTGCAAGTTTGGCAACATGGCGTACATCATTTGCAATCCCTTGTAAGCGACTTTTTGTGAGCAATAGGCGATCAATAATGGCGGAAGAGATGCCTTGTGATTGAGCAAACTCAATATCTTTAGCGTTGGCAGCCAAGATTTCCACAGAGCGTGCTTCTAGTGTGTCTGCAATGGTTAAAAGTGCGTGATTTTTTTGCACGTTGCCAAATTGTGCCATTTCAATGCTGGCAAGCTTGGCTTGCTGTGCAATCTGGAGAATATCTGATGTGAGTGAACTCATTGAGCGATCCTATTTCTGACTAAACATAAATTATTCGCAAATTATGCTAAAATCTTCAAAATTGCAATCATTCTCTTAATAAAATATGACGAAAAATCTTATTCATATCTTGCCACCACAATTAGCTAACCAAATCGCTGCCGGAGAAGTGGTCGAACGCCCAGCCTCGGTGGTTAAAGAGCTTGTTGAAAATAGTTTAGATGCCGGCGCAAACCAAATTCACATTGAGATTGAAAAAGGGGGCGCTCAGCTGATTAAGATTCGAGATAACGGTTGTGGTATTGCTAAGCAAGACCTTGCCTTAGCGCTGGCTCGTCATGCAACCAGTAAGATTGCAACTTTAGAAGATTTAGAGTGTATTTTGAGTTTGGGCTTTCGTGGCGAAGCTTTGGCAAGTATCAGCTCTGTTTCTCGTTTAACATTAACTTCACGTCCTGAAGGTCAAACAGAAGCATGGCAAGCTTATGCGCAAGGGCGAGAGATGACGGTAGAAATTCAGCCTGCTTCTCATCCTGTCGGGACAACAGTGTCGGTTGCCAATTTATTTTTTAATACGCCGGCACGCCGTAAATTTTTACGCACCGATAAAACGGAATTCCAGCATATTGATGAGGTAATTCGCCGAATTGCATTAGCTAAACCGCATGTTACTTTTATTTTGTCTCATAATGGCAAAGTGGTTCGACAATATCGTAAGGTATTAGATAACTCGGTAGAGCAACAACAAAAACGTGTTGCAGCGATTTGTGGCGATGCATTTATTCAACAGGCCACTCATATTGATTGGCAACATGGCGATTTACATTTGCATGGTTGGGTTGGTATGCCAACGCTTGCCCGTACGCAAAATGATTTATGTTATAGCTATGTAAATGGGCGAATGATGCGAGATAAAACCATTAACCACGCCATTCGTCAAGCATATGGTGATAGTATTGCGCAAGGTGATTATCCGGCATTTGTTATCTTTTTAGATTTAGACCCAAGCCATGTAGATGTGAATGTTCATCCCGCGAAACATGAAGTGCGTTTTCATCAGGGGCGTTTAGTGCATGACTTTATTTTGCAAGGTGTACATCAGACATTACAGCAGCAAGCACCACTTGCTTTGATGTTAGAAAGCCACACTGATGAAATTCATGAGGCCGTTCCAGTTTATTCACAAGATACAAATCGAGCTGCGGCTGGCGAGAATATTTTTGCGGGGCAGATGGCGTCTTCCACAAAATATCACGGGCATTCCGGTGGGAATGGTGGACGAACAACATTTTCATCGCATATCCCAACAAAATCATCTTCACCTTCGGCACAACGTTGGTATAACGAGCTTATTACAACAGAAAAATGTGAGGAAGACGATTTTCATCAGCCTGTTGCAATTTTTTACCAAGATACGGCAAAACAGTCGGAACCAGAACGCTTATCTACTCACGTTGAACGAGCGTTACCATTAAATTCGGAAACGTTATCTGTTCCTCATTCACATGCAACTGTTTTAGCGATTGTGCAACAACAAGCGGCATTATTAAAAGAGCATGAAAGCTTTTTCCTCTTGCCTTTAACCAAATTAGGGCAGTGGCATTGGTTAGAACGACTTAAATCAGGCGAAAGTCAATCATTGCTGATTCCACTCACACTTACTTTGGAAGAAGAACAAAACGCTGTTTGGTCTCAACTCAAAGATGAGTTAGCGAAATGGGGCTTCCAAATCAGTGAGAAAAATTGGCAAGGCAAAGTGCGGCTTTCTATGAGTGCCGTACCAAAAGGGTTACGTGAACAAAATTTACAGCAGTTGCTCTTACTGCTTCTTCAAATTTATGCCGTTACACATTCAAGACAGCAAGGTAAACAAGCGGTTGAATTAGATGATTTTTTTGCAAAATTTTATCAAAAACCAACCGCTTGGAGTGTAGCTGATGCCATTACGTTATTAGCAGAATTAGAGCAACATGACAGCAAATTGTTGCAAACATGGAAGATTCCCGTTGATTTCGGTCATTACTTAGTTGAAGCTGATGTCGCTTAACCGCTTGATTATTCAGCAGCTGCTAGATCTAACATCTCTTGAGCATTGGCTAAAACCGCATCAGTAATTTTGCTTCCACCAAGTAAACGAGCAAGGGCGTGTACACGCTCTTTCTCAGACAGTAAGCTCATTTGCGTTTCGGTTTGGTTATCTTGCACATATTTTTGAACATTAAAATGATGATGCCCATAGCTTGCCACTTGCGGTAAGTGCGTGACACACAGCACCTGACATTTATTACCAAGCTGGCGGAGCAATTTACCGACAGTTGTTGCAGCAGCGCCACTAATGCCAACATCCACTTCATCAAAGATAATGGTTGGTGTTGAGAGTTTATTGGCGGTTAAAACTTGAACGGCTAAAGAAATACGAGAAAGTTCGCCCCCTGAGGCAATTTTTGCTAAGGGTTGAGCCGTTTGTCCGAGATTGCTGCGCAAATTAAATTCGACAAAATCCGCACCATGAGGCGTTAATTTTTTCGGATCATGTTGTACATCAATAAAGAACTCACCATTTTCCATTGAGAGCTGTTTGATTTGCTGAGTTACTTGTTCCGCCAGCTTTTGTGCAGCAGCTAAACGTTGCTGATAAATCTGCTCTGCTAGCATTAAACAAGCCTGATGTGCTTTTTTCTCATCTTCAATGAGCTTTTCTTCATTCTCTTCAAAATCCACTAAAGTTTGTAGCTCTTGCAGCAATACTTGATGATGTTGCCAAAGTTCGTGAGGCGAGACATAATGTTTTTTCGCTAGGCTCATTGTTTTGGCAATACGTTCATCTAACTCACTGAGTAATTCAGGATCTTGTTCGATGTGATTAGCTAATTGATGCACTTCAGAACTCGCTTCTTGTACTTGAATCAATGCTTCATTGAGCATATCCAGAGCAGACTGATACTGAGAGTCTACTTCAACTAAATCTTCTAAATGGCGAATAGCTTTGTAGATTAGAGAATCGGCATTAACACTATCTTCACTTAATAGATCCTGTACAGATTGTGAAAGCTCGATTAAAGATTCTGCATTAGATAAACGATTATGCGTTTCTTCCATTTCCTCAAATTCGCCTTCTTTAATGGCAAATTCATCGAGCTCATCAACCTGATATTGGAGTAATTGTCGGCGTGCTTCATTTTCTTGGCATTGCTGGCGAAAATTTTTAACCTGTTGATGAAGTTTGCGCCATTGTTGATATTGAGCTTGCATTTGAACTAAATAAGGCTGAATGCTTGCATAGTTATCAACAATTTCTAGTTGGTATTCACTTTTTAGTAATAGTTGTGGCGCATGTTGCCCGTTTAAGTGAATAAGGTATTGCCCGAGTTCTCGTAGCTGTGAAACAGGTAATGGGCGATTATTTACAAAGGCCTTTGAACGCCCTTCGAGGTTAATCATGCGGCGTAAAATGCACTCATAAGGATTATCTTCATCCAATAATTCTTGTTCTTTAAGCCATAAATAAGCAGGGCTATCAGGCTGCATCTGGAATGTTGCAGTAATATCTGCTTTATCTGCCCCATTTCGAATCATACTGCTTTCAGAACGATAACCAAGACACAAGCCTAATGCATCAATCCCGATAGATTTACCAGCCCCTGTTTCCCCTGTGATAACAGACATGCCTTCGTTAAGTTCAAGATTAAGATGGCGAACAATAGCAAAATTATTGATAGTCAGTTGAGTAAGCATAAAAAACACCTGAATAAAAATTTACTGTATATATAGTACTATTGATTTAATATACAGTAAAGTGTTTTTATCCAGAGAATTTTAGCTAAATCAAATAAATCATAGATAACGCTCGCAATCGCTATGCGAAACCTCATAAAATTTGGTACACTTGATTGGCTTAATTTTATATCTAATAGGAGAAACCAAAATGGCACGTCGTCCACTTGTAATGGGTAACTGGAAATTAAACGGTAGCAAAGCATTCACTAAAGAATTAGTCGAAGGCTTAAAACGTGAATTAGATGGCGTAACTGGCTGTGATGTTGCGATTGCACCACCGGTAATGTACTTAGCAGAAGCGGAAGCAGCATTAGCAAGTTGTGGCTGCGATTGCAGTACGAAAAAAATCATCTCTTTAGGTGCGCAAAACGTTGATATTAACGTACAAGGTGCATTTACTGGTGATATTTCAACAGAAATGTTAAAAGATTTCGGTGCGAAATATATCATCATTGGTCACTCTGAGCGCCGTACCTACCACAAAGAAAGCGATGAATTTATTGCGAAAAAATTTGAAGCAATTAAAAAAGCAGGTTTAGTACCAGTATTATGTATTGGTGAATCTGAGGCTGAAAACGAAGCGGGTCAAACAGAAGCAGTATGTGCAAAACAAATTGATGCAGTAATCAATGCATTAGGTGTTGAAGCATTTAACGGTGCCGTAATCGCATACGAACCAATCTGGGCAATCGGTACAGGTAAATCTGCAACTCCAGCACAAGCTCAAGCGGTTCACGCATTTATCCGTGGTCATATTGCAGCGAAATCACAAGCAGTTGCGGATCAAGTAATTATCCAATACGGTGGTTCTGTAAATGATGCGAACGCAGCAGAATTATTCACACAACCGGATATTGATGGCGCATTAGTTGGTGGTGCATCATTAAAAGCACCAGCATTTGCGGTTATCGTAAAAGCAGCAGAAAAAGCGAAAGCGTAATTTTTCCCAATTAAATATTTTTAATCCTGATAAGGCTATTGGCTTTATCAGGATTTTTTTATCGGTTGTATAGCTATCTTATTTAGTTCTTCCCTTCTGTTTATCTTTATATTTTAACAAATTTCTAACATAAAATACTTGATCTAAATCTAATTGCGAATTATTATCAATAATAAAATAAGGAGATTGATATGATATTCGTAAAAAAATTATTTCTCTTTTCTTCAGCAGTAATACTATCCGCTGTCACAATGGCACAAGAACGTATTGTGAGTATTGGCGGTGATGTGACTGAAATTATTTATGCATTAAATGCCGAGCAACATTTAGTCGGTCGAGATAGTACCAGCATGATCCCACAAGCAGTTAATGCCTTACCTGATATTGGTTATATGCGTCAACTCAATGCCGAAGGCATTTTGGCATTAAAACCAACCAAAGTCATCGCAACCGAAGTCGCCCAACCTTCTATCGTCTTGGAACAGCTGAAATCCGCAGGAGTAAACGTAGATACCATTCCGTTTAAATACAGTGCTGAAAATGTGGTTGAGAAAATCAAAAAGGTGGGTGAAAGCCTTGGAAAGCAAACGTAAGCGGTCACTTTAGCTGAAAATTTTGCAAATGAACTTAAAGCCATTCCGAATTCACCTTTAGATGTTCGCATTTTGTTTGTGCTAAATCGTGCGGGGGCAAATCAAACAGTAGCAGGGAAAGATACTGTAGCCGATGAAGCGATTAAATTGATCGGTGCTAAAAATGCGATGGAAAATAATGTCCGCTTTGTGCCGATTTCACAAGAAGGCGTGATTGTTGCGAATCCTGATTTAATCGTGATGACCCGTTTAGGCATACAAAATTTAGGCTCAACCGAGAAAGTCTGGGAATTACCGGGTATTGCACATACCAATGCAGGCAAAAATAAACAGCTTGTGATCGTAGAAGATATTGCCTTTATGTCCTTTGGTTTAACCACGCCCAAAGCCCTTTTAGCACTTCGCCAAGCAGCTGAACAGGTGAAAAAATAATGGCTAACCGTGCGGTTTGGTTAATTGGCTTGCTGATCTTTTTATTGGTCGCCGTGTTAATCACGTCAAATATAGGTGCGTTGTCTTTGACTTGGCACGATCTTTGGCATAGTCAGATCAATGATAACCAATGGCAAATTTGGCTCAACATACGTTTACCCCGTATTTTATTGGCAGTTTTAGTCGGTTTAGCCCTTGCACTGTCAGGCTCATTATTTCAGGGACTTTTTCATAACCCGATGGCAGATCCTGCATTAATCGGGGTAAATAGTGGTGCTGCGTTAGCGGTCGGATTATCGATCTTAATTCCTAGCCTATTACCCACGGAGTTTGCCCTTTACAGCACAATGGTTGCTGCCTTTATCGGTAGTTTAATCGTTTCGACGCTGATTTATGCCTTGAGTTACCGCTCCCACGCTTCTGTCAATAAATTATTACTGGCGGGCATTGCAGTTAATGCCCTTTGTTTTGCTGCAGTCGGTGTTTTGACTTATTTAAGTAACGATCAACAGCTACGTCAATTTAGCCTTTGGACAATGGGTAGCCTTGGGCAAGCACAATGGAAGCCGGTATTAGTTGCAACTTTTGTCATTATTCCAACCGCTTGTTATTCGCTACTGCTGGCAAAGCAACTCAATTTATTACAACTTGGCGATGAAGAAGCACATTATTTAGGCGTTAATGTCATCCGCTTAAAAAAACAGCTCATTCTACTAGGGGCATTACTAGTTGGGGCAGCGGTTGCAGTAAGCGGAGCGATTGGCTTTATCGGCTTAGTAATTCCCCATTTAGTTCGATTCAAATTAGGAGCGGATCATCGCTGGGTTTTACCTGCATCCGCTTTGTGTGGGGCTATTTTACTGTTAATTGCGGACACTATTGCTAGAACTGTGATTGCTCCAGCTGAATTGCCTGTGGGAATGCTTACTAGCCTCATCGGTGCCCCCTATTTTTTATGGTTAGTGGTTCGTTACAAGGAAGGAAGCCGATGATTTGCAAAAATTTCTCAGAATCTGACCGCTTGTTAGTGGTTGAAAAGCTCTCTTTCCAGCTACAACAGCAACCGATTTTGCAAAATATTTCGTTTCACGTACCACAAGGGCAATTAACCGTGCTTATCGGCCCAAATGGTGCAGGGAAATCGACCTTGATGCGAATTTTATCAGGCTACGTAAAAGCTCAAGGAGATTGTGCGTTTCACCAAAAAGCACTGAGCGAGTATTCCCCCGTAGAACTGGCTCAGCAACGTGCGGTAATGCGACAACATAGCCAACTGAATTTCCCGTTTTCAGTGGAAGAAGTGATCCGCATGGGCGGTTATCATCGCCGTAAACAAGATGTTGAACGATGGCTCGAAACGGTGATTGAGATTACCGATTGCCAATCGCTACGCCATAAAGCCTACCGCCAATTATCTGGTGGCGAGCAACAACGTACCCAGCTGGCACGAGCGTTATTACAACTTTGGGCAGAAGAGATGCAAGGCAAACTGCTGTTTCTTGATGAACCAACATCTGCCTTTGATCTCTACCATCAACAGCAATGTTTACGCTTAATGAAACAACTTTGTACGGAAAAAGGGCTGACAGTATTTTGTATTTTGCACGATCTAAATCTCGCCTCTCTTTATGGCGATCACATTTTATTACTGGCAGACAAGCAGATTCAGGCACAAGGAAAGCCGCAAGATGTACTGACAGAAACGCTGATTCAGCAATGGTATAAGGCAGAAATTAAAACATTACCTCACTATGCCACCCAAACCCCACAGTTTCAATTTTGCTATTAAATGAATAAAAGGAGAGAAAATGACAAATCTTTCACAGCAAGTTGCAGATTATTTGGCACAAAATCCGAATGCGATTACCTTAGAAATCGCAGAACAGCTACAACAGCCTGAAGGGCATATTCTAATTTCGCTGCCTGAAATGTTCGTCAAATTATTTGATGCAAGCCGAGCAGAAGAAATTCTCACTGAAATCAGCCAATGGGGAACATTTACCACCATTATTGAGAAAGAAGGCTCGATTTTTGAGATCAAAGACCGTTTCCCAAGCGGTATCTTTGGATGTGGTTATTACAACTTAAATATGAAAGACGAAGAAGGCGCACTCAATGGGCATTTGAAACTAGACAGCATTGCGCACATCGCTTTCGTTAGCCTGCCTTTCCGTGGCAAAGAGAGCTATAACATTGCCTTCATTGCTCACAACGGACAGACCATTTTCAAAGTTTATCTCGGACGAGATGAGCAACGCCAATTGTTCCCTGAACAAGTTGAAAAATTTAAAGCATTTAATTAAAGGAGTTACTATGTCACAAACTAACCGTCAAGAAGTGTTACAAAATCGTTTAGGCCCTGAAATTCAGGCATTTAAACAGCAGATGAAAACAATTTTGCTCTCTACCGTTGATGCTGAAGGCAATCCAAATGTGAGCTATGCCCCTTTTGTTATTCACAATGGCGAATATCAAGTACTGATTTCAACCATTGCCCGCCATGCACGCAATTTACTTGAAGTGCCAAAAGTCTCACTCATGTTAATTGAAGATGAAAGCCAAAGTCGTGAAATTTTTGCTCGTCGCCGTTTAACCTTTGATGCATCAGCACGTATAGTTGAACGCCATAGCGCAGAATGGGAAGAAGCTATTCAAGCTCTTAAAGCTCGTCATGGCGATACGATCTCTAATTTAGCCAAACTTGAAGATTTCAAGCTTTTCTGTTTCAAGCCAAAAAAAGGCTTATTTGTTAAAGGCTTTGGGCAAGCATTCCAAGTCAGCACAGACGATTTAGTCAATTTCGTTCATTTGGATGAAGGGCATAAACATATTGAAGAATAAAAATATTTAAGTAAAAAAATAATATGTTAGATGGAGACTTTATGAGTAAAAAAGCACAACTGGCTATTTTCATAACAACGATCTGCTCTACACAAACTTCATTGGCTGAACAACCGATATCTTTAGAGGCAGTTGATGTGTTAGGTGGAGCAAATGAAGCAAATATTACTCAAAAACAGGTTGCTCAACAACATCCTAGAAATATAAAAGATCTATTTTCCAATGAACTTGATGTGCAAGTGAATGATTTACAACGCACACGTTCTGGTAATGATGGGATCAACATTCGAGGCTTACAGGGTAATCGTGTCGCAAGTAGTATTGATGGTATTCCGTTGCCTGAAACTCAAGAAAATAAATTAATGACCACCTTAGGATTAGACTTTGGTGGTGCTAACAGCGTAGAACCCACATCGTTACGTTCTGCGGCAGTTCAATATGGTGGTTCTTATCAATCGCTCTCAGGGAGTGTTGATTTCGCAACATTAGAACCAAATGATGTCATTAAATCGGGTAATGTCGGAGGCTTTGTCGCAACAGGTTATAATAGTGTCGATAAATCATTCTACGGCTCTATTGCTGGTGCAGCTAAAAATGATCGTTACGAAGGAGTTGTCTTAACCACTGCTCGTTTTGGACATGAAACGGAAAACCAAGGTACTATTGGTGGAGAAGGTGCAACAAGAACAAAAGCCGATCCTGCCGATTACAAAAACAGCTATGTCTTAGTCAAACAAGCCTACCAAATCAATGATGAACATAAGATCAAACTGACTTTTGAACATCAACAAAAAGCGAAAACAACAGAACTTCTCTCCAGTAATGGAGCATCTATTGATAGAGCAACAGGCACACAACTCTCTGGTTTTACTGACGATGAAAATCGTAGAACACGAGTTTCTTTAGGGCATGAGTATAAAAATGAAAAAGGTTGGCTAAACCAAGCTAATACCCAAATTTACTTCCAAAGCGCCCAAAATGAAAATTACCGTCAACGTCTATCGAACCGCTCAAACCGTACAGAAACAGGTGAAGTAAAACAAAAAACCTATGGCATTACCTCGCATTTAACTACCTTGATTGATAGCACCATACCGCAAGTATTACGCTATGGCATTGCGCATCATCAAGCAGATTTTGGAGCAGATTTACATTGTAATAGCTGTTCTAGCGGTCTAAGTTTTGATCCAATGGCAACCACCAAGCAGAGCAAAACGCATCTCTATCTTGAAGATGAATTAGCTTTAGGTAGCTTTATCATCACGCCACATTTAGGTGTATTGCACTATCGCTTTAATCCATCAAAATCTGGCTACGTGCAAGCGGCAGAACAATATGCCGCAGTGGAAGGTCAAAAACAGACGATTTTCTTACCTAAATTAAGTATGAACTGGAAAATAGCCCCAATTTTTGAACCTTATTTCCAATACTCTAAAGGCGTAAAAACACCTTCTGCACAGCAGTTGACTTCTTCCTTTGGTAATACTGTTGCAGTTGGCGGACGAATTATTCGACAATATGCTGTAGTTGGAAATCCAAACTTAAAAGCAGAAACGGCGGATAACTTCAGTCTTGGCTTTAAAGGAAGAAACGATAAGGTTCAGTACGATATCGCAGGTTATTACAATCGATATAAAAACTTTATTGATTGGGAATCTCGAGCAACAGCAACCCATAACCCATTGATCCAATATCAAAATCTCGATAAAGCAAAAATTTATGGTATCACTGCAAATGCAAAATGGAACTTTGTTGATAACTTTTATCTCTTAGGTGGGATCGCTTATTCAAAAGGTAAGTCAGAACATGATGGTGTAAAAGCTCCTATCAATACCATTCAACCACTCAAATTCAAAGCAGGATTCGGCTATGAAGGAGAGAACTTCGGTGGAAATATCCAACTTACCCATATAAAAGCCAAAGCGGATAAAGATATCAATGGAACGATTTACAATCCAACTAGGACCGTTAATCTGATCGATTTAGGCGTATATTGGAAACCGATTAAAGCATTGACTTTAACAGCTAATGTGAATAATCTCTTTGATAAGAAATATTGGAATTGGGCAGATGTTTCCTATTTCGCTGTACAGGGCTCATCAGCAGCAACTGGGGGACCGAATGCCTCAAGTCTCTCTGTGACTAATGCTGATACTTACACAGCTCCGGGGCGGAATTTTAATGTAGGTTTGAGGTACGAGTTTTAGTTTGCTATAAGCGGTCAAAATAGCGCAAAAAGTTGCAATACACTTTAAAAATAGGGGAAACCAAATATGGTATCCCCATTTATTTCTCAAATAAAGAATTGGTAATTTAGTCAATACCTGAAATTATGTGTCATAAAAAATGATCAAATACCCCACATAAGCTCACTTTGTTAGATTATCTGTAAAAGTGAGCTTGTTTGTGATCCGATTGCGATTTTAAGAGCACATTTTATCTTTAGCAATGATAATTAAATTTTTTTCACATTCGCAGCAGAAGCACCACGATCTGACGCTTGTACTTCAAATTCTACTTTTGCACCTTCTTCCAGAGTGCGGTATCCACCATTGCTTTCAATCGCAGAGAAGTGTACAAAAATATCTTCGCCACCTTGATCTGGAGCGATAAAGCCAAATCCTTTAGTTGCGTTAAACCATTTTACTGTGCCTGTTACTTTAGACATAAAAAATCCTTCTAAAAAATAAATACAAATTGCTTAAAGAGAGATGATGGGAATCGTAAAACACTCTCAATTATTTTAGAGAAGAACTAGATCACACATTAAGTCACAAAAGCCAAACGATTAGACCATTTATTCATCATGAAAGCAAACATTATTTTGATAAATTTGGAATAAGGGAACTTTTTAATGAAAGTATTTGCCTTATTTCTACAAAAGTCACTCGAAATGGTGGACGAAAAAGGGTAAATAAAATATAGTTACGCTTTTAGTCTTAGGCTATTCTTTTACCAGATTTTTTAGTAAAAAAACGGAAGATACTATGTCAGAACAACAATTAGATGCACAAATTGAAACAAGTGAAGCATCAACTCAACCCTCAGCAAATAAAGTGAATCCCCCTATTAAAGAGGTTATTGCTTATTTAGCAGAAAAATTCCCACTCTGTTTTATTACAGAAGGCGAGGTAAAACCATTAAAAATTGGTCTTTTCCAAGATTTAGCTGAAGCATTAGCTGATGATGAGAAAGTTAGTAAAACACAATTACGTCAAGTTTTACGAGCTTATACCATGAGCTGGCGCTATTTAGCAAGTTGTAAACCAAATGCTGTGCGTGTAGGGTTACAAGGCGAAGAGGCCGGTATTGTAAATGAGCAACAAGCAGAACATGCGGCGATTGCTTTAGCACAAGCAAAAGAAGCTTTTGAAGCGCGTAAAGCAGAGCAACGTAAGGCACAACGTAAAGAATTTTTCAAAAAACAGCGTGAAGAAGGTAAATCTGCATCTCAACATAAAGCAAAAAAAGCCTTTGTGAAGAAAAAAGTGGCAGATG
Source organism: Actinobacillus minor NM305 (assembly GCF_000175195.1). Taxonomy (GTDB): domain Bacteria; phylum Pseudomonadota; class Gammaproteobacteria; order Enterobacterales; family Pasteurellaceae; genus Haemophilus_A; species Haemophilus_A minor. The sequence continues at coordinate 22,347 of NZ_ACQL01000031.1, forward strand.
CACCTAAAGCAACAGCGGAAAGTTTAGCGGCTTTAGCCAATAAATTTAGTCGATAATCTTTTTATGTAAAAACAAGCGGTAGGATTTTTTCAAGTTTTGCAAAAATTTGAAAAACACTACCGCTTGAGTGCATTTAGTTTTTTAATTTAGTTTTGAGTGAGCTGAATAAGGTAGATATGAAACTGAATAAAATAAATCGATTTGTTACATGCGTGGTAATGAGTCTCTTAGCTGGGCAAGCTTTTGCCGTCGAGCCACAAATTAAAGCAGACGCTTTAGTGACTCCAAAACCAACTGAGCAACATTCGCTTTCGACAAAGCGAGTCACAGCACGTTTAACACAATCACATTATCATAAATTCAAATTAGATGATGAGTTTGCGGGTAAAATTTTTAACCGTTATATGGATTGGTTAGATCCTGCGCATAATACTTTTTTACAGTCTGATGTTGATGAGATGCGTAAAAAATACGCATTAACTTTAGATGATGAATTATACGAAGGCAAATTAGATTCTGCTTTTGCTATGTATGATTTGATGATGAAACGTCGCTATGAGCGTTATCAATATGCGTTATCTTTATTAGATAAAGAGCCTAATTTAAAAACAAATGATGTTATTGAGAATGATCGCGAAAAAGCGCCTTTCCCAACAACAGCAGAAAATGCCGATAAATTATGGGAACAGCGTGTCAAAAATGACATTATTAACTTGTATTTAAAAGACAAAAAGTGGCCGGAAATTAAGAAAACATTAACTAAACGTTATAATTTAGCCATTAAGCGCTTAACGCAAGTAAAAGCAGATGATATTTTACAAACGTATTTAAATTCTTTTGCTCGTGAGATTGATCCGCATACAAGTTATTTATCACCTCGTGCGGCCAAAGCATTCCAAGAGAGTATGAACCTTTCTCTTGAAGGGATTGGTGCAACACTTTCAATGGAAGATGATGTTACAACAATCAAATCGCTCGTACCTGGTGCACCAGCGGCTCGTAGCAAGAAATTAGCTGTAGGCGATAAAATTGTGGGTGTAGGGCAAGGCGACAAAGGTGAAATTGAAGACGTCATTGGTTGGCGTTTAGATGATGTTGTCGATAAGATCAAAGGGAAAAAAGGTTCTAAGGTTCGTTTAGAGATTGAACCTGAAAAAGGCGGTAAAACGAAAATTATTACCCTGATTCGCGATAAAGTACGTATTGAAGATAGTGCTGCCAAACTGACTATTGATAAGATTGACGGAAAAAACATTGCGGTTATCAAAATCCCGACTTTCTATATTGGTTTAACAAAAGACGTGCGTAAATTATTAGACCAGATGAAAGAGAAAAAAGCAGAAGGTCTGATTATTGATTTACGTGAGAATGGTGGTGGTTCACTAACAGAAGTGATTGAACTATCAGGCTTATTTATTAAAGATGGTCCGGTTGTTCAAGTACGAGATGCATTTAATCGTATTAAGGTACATGAAGATCCGGAAGCAGATAAATCGGTTTATGATGGTAATTTAATGGTTATGATCAACCGTCATAGCGCTTCTGCTTCAGAAATTTTTGCAGCAGCAATGCAGGATTACAATCGTGCAATTATTGTTGGTCAGCAAACCTTTGGTAAAGGTACGGTTCAACAAAGCCGTTCATTAAATTTTGTATATGATTTAGATCAGGAGCCACTCGGCTATATTCAATATACGATTCAAAAATTCTACCGTATTAACGGTGGCAGTACCCAATTAAAAGGGGTTGAAGCAGATATTAAATTCCCTGAAATTATCAATGCTGCAAAAACAGGGGAAAGCTTCGAAGATAATGCGCTTCCTTGGGATAAAATTCCCGCAGCCTCTTACCAATTATCGGGTTCTGCTCGTAATGCTGTGGCAGAATTAACGAAGAAACATGAAGAGCGTATCGCAAAAGATCCTGAATTTATCGTATTAAATGAAGATATTGCACTACGTAAAGAGCGTGATGATCGTAAATTTACTTCATTAAATTTAGCTGAACGTCAGAAAGAAAACGATGAAGATGAAGCTAGACGATTGGCAAATCTTAACGAGCGTTTTAAACGTGAAGGCAAAAAAGTGTTAAAAAATATTGATGCTCTACCAAAAGACTATGAAGCACCAGATTTCTTCTTGAAAGAAACGGAGAAAATGATGGTTGATTGGTTAGAAATTGATAAAAAGTAACAAAATCGTATATAATGTAGCAATCCTTAAGCCGCTTATCAAAGAATGTATTGGACAAGCGGCTTAATTTTTTATTTTATGCAAAATAAAGAGTAAGAACTTACGATGAATAAAATTAAATTATTACCATTGATGATGGCTCTTTCTAGCGTAGCAATTGCTGAAACAGCTCCCGTTACTGAAGCACCCGTTGAGCAAGCCATGCCAGCAGCCACAGTAAATGCGCCTGCTGTTGAGCAAACCATTCCGGCTGTGACTCTGCCAGTCCATGATGGTGTTTTACCTCAATTAAGTTTTGAGGCCCAACAAACAAGAGCGGCTGAATTATCACAACGGGCAGATTATGCTTATGAGCAAGAGCTACTTCGTCAAGAACAAGCTCGTAAGTTAGCGGAAGCTGAACAGCAAATACAACAAACGATTGGTAGTAACGCCTTATTATTAAGCGCTACAACAGCAAAAATTTATTTAGATAATGGTTTTACACCGATGTGGAATGATCATTCGGTAGTTCGCCAATTTTTAAAAGAATACGCTGCATTTGCAGCAAGTGGCGTTTCAGCAAAATCAGCAAAAGCATTACAGCAAATCTTAAATCAACCTGAAGGTTTGGCTAAAGATATATTATTAACTGATAGTTTCTTAGACTATCTTTATTACAATAAAAATGTATATCGCAATGCAAATAATTGGCTATATAACTTAGGCTCATATTCACCTAAATCCCCTTCAGAAGAGCAAATTGCAATTTGGGTAAAATCGGTAAAAAATGGTAGCGTAGGACAATTCATCACAAATTTAGTGCCTCGTAATCATGTTTATCAGGAAACTCTACAACGTTTATTTATGATGTCTCCTGACGCCCCAATGACGACTAAGAAAGCGACGAAAGGAAAATCTAAAAATGTAGCAACCACACCTGTTGATGGAATTGTTGCAACGGGTTCAAACTCTTTCTATAAATTAGCATTAAATGCGCAGCGTTTACGCATTATTCCAAGTTTTAATAATGGTATCTTTGTCAATATTCCAAGTTACCAATTATACTATTTCCGTGATGGTCAATTAGCGTTACAGTCAAAAGTAATTGTTGGACGTGAAGATCGCCGTACACCGGTAATGTATAGTAAACTTAGTAATGTAGTTGTAAATCCGCCATGGAATGTACCAACGAGTATTTTAACAAAAGATATCGTACCCAAATTAGCAAGAAATCCAGGAATTGCTGATAGTTTGAGCTACGAAATTTTAGATGGTAGTGGCAATAAAGTGAATCCTCGTAGTGTGAATTGGTCTCAGTATTTGAATGCAAAAAGTATACCTTACCGCATTCGTCAAAAAGCGGGCGACGATAGTGCGTTAGGGCGTTATAAATTCAATATGCCAAGTTCAGATGCGATTTACTTACACGACACACCAAATCATGGACTATTTAGTCGTACTGATCGTGCTTTAAGCTCTGGTTGTGTTCGAGTGAATAAATCAAGTGAATTAGCGAGCATTTTATTAAGAGAAGCAGGTTGGTCTGCAGAAAAACAACAAAGTGTATTAGCAAGCAAGAAAACTACCTCTGTAAATATTCGCTCTGATAACCCTGTTTATTTATATTATGTTACATCATGGGTAGAAGGTGGCAAAGTGTATACCTTGCCGGATATTTATAAGTTAGATAGCAATATTCCAAAAACTTCTATTAGTTGGAATAAAGTAAAAAATGTGATCTAGTTCTCAAAAATGAAAAATTCCGAGAGGATTTTACCGCTTCTCGGAACTTTTTCTTTTATTATTACCCTAAAATTACATCATAATGATAAAACATGATAGATAGCAAATGGCTAAAGGGCTTTAACTATTTTCTATCTGTCATACTCAGCAGCAAAGTGAGGAAAAATGAATAAAATTAATATTCAACGCCGTAAATGGTTATCTCTAGGTGGTCTTGTATTAGGAGCGAGTCTTTTACCCAATCAAGTCATGGCAAGTTTATCAACAGTTACTCCACTTGCATTACGCTTCCGAAATATCAATACGGGAGATACTCATGCGGTTAAATTTAATGGTGGGAATTTGGCTTCTGCAGATCTGAAGCGACTTGATTATTTAATGCGTGATCGCCATACAGGACAAATTAAACATATCGATCCTAATTTATTTGTAAAATTAAATATGCTTCAACAACGTTTAGGTTTTCGTAACGCTGAAATTTTAGTATTAAGTGGCTATCGGTCAGCAAAAACAAATGCTGCTTTACGTAGAACTCATCGAGGTGTTGCAAGTAATAGTTTTCATATTCGTGGACAAGCAGTTGATTTTCAAATTTCTGGTGTCGCACTAAACAAAGTTAAGACGGCAGCAGAAAGTTTACATAACGGTGGTGTTGGTTATTATCCGCGTAGTAACTTTGTTCATGTGGACACTGGTCCTGTCAGAACATGGCGTGGAGTATAAATAACTGTTATGTTTAACTTACAGATTATTCCGGTTAGCCCTTTTCAACAAAATTGTTCTGTCATTTGGGATGATAATAAAAATGCGGCGATTATTGATGCTGGCGATAACGCAGATCGAATAATTCAATTTGTGGAACAGCAAGAACTTCACGTTGAAAAATTATTGATCACTCATGCTCATCTTGATCATATTATGGCAGTAGAAACTGTTCGTGATCATTTTGGAGCGCAGGTTTATGGTTCTCATCTTGCAGATAAACCGCTTTTTGAGCAATTACCACAAATGTGTGAAAAATTTGGATTACCGCCTGTGCAAGGCTTTTTACCTGATCATTGGCTCACAGAAGGCGATGAAGTGACGGTTGGTACTTTAAAATTTAATATTCGCCATTTACCTGGACATGCCCCAGGACATATCGGCTTTTTTGATTTTGAAAATAAAATTGCGTTTAGTGGCGATGTGTTGTTTAAAGATAGTATCGGGCGTACTGATCTCTATTTGGGGAATTTTGAGCAACTGATTGACACAATCAAAACAAAAATGTTTGATTTGGAAGACGATTTTATTATTATCCCAGGACATGGTGCTCATACCACAATAGGTAGAGAAAAAGCTCACAATCCGTTTTTAAAATAATCGTATTTTTCAAGCGGTTGGTTTTTGTAAAAAAGTTGCAAAAATCAACCGCTTTACTTTTTATTTCCATAAAAATCCAATTTAATTATAAATAATTATTGAATAATTTTGCATATTTATGCAAAATAAGCACATCATTTTTAAGCACTCTTAAATAGAAAGAAAGGAATAACATTATGGCACTTTGGGGTGGACGTTTTACACAAGAAGCAGACCAAAAATTCAAATTTTTTAATGACTCTCTACGTTTCGATTATCGTCTTGCATTACAAGATATTGATGGTTCAATCGGTTGGGCAAAAGCGATTACATCTGTTGGTATTTTAACAGAAGAAGAGCATCAACAGCTTGTCGCAGCATTAAAAGCGCTACGTGCAGAAATAGAACCTAAAATTGAAATTATTTTAAAAGATGATGCAGAAGATATTCATAGTTGGGTTGAATCAAAGCTCATTGAAAAAGTCGGAGATTTAGGTAAAAAACTCCATACCGGACGTAGCCGTAATGACCAAGTTGCAGTAGATATGAAAATGTGGTGTAAAGCACAAGTTGTTGTACTCCAAGAACGTATCCGTAACTTACAAGAAAAATTAGTCTTAACGGCAGAAGCAAATCAACAAGCCGTAATGCCGGGCTATACTCATTTACAACGTGCTCAACCAATTACTTTCGCACACTGGTGTATGGCATATTTTGAAATGTTAGAGCGTGATTACAGTCGTTTAGCCGATGCTTATAAGCGTATGCATACATGTCCACTTGGTTCAGGAGCATTAGCCGGTACAGCTTATGCCATCGATCGTGACCAACTTGCTCAAGATCTCGGCTTTAGTATTGGTACGCGTAATAGCTTAGACAGCGTATCGGATCGTGATCACGTTTTAGAACTTCTCTCAAATGCTTCAATTAGTATGGTGCATTTATCTCGTTTTGCAGAAGATTTAATTTTCTTTAATAGTGGTGAATCTGCATTCTTAGAACTTTCTGATCGTGTAACGTCTGGCTCATCGCTCATGCCACAAAAGAAAAACCCGGATGCATGTGAGTTAATTCGAGGAAAATCCGGACGTGTATTCGGTGCTTTAACTGGCTTGCTTACAACTTTAAAAGGATTGCCATTAGCTTATAACAAAGATATGCAAGAAGATAAAGAAGGTATTTTTGATGCGATGGAAACATGGCAAGCTTGCTTAGAAATTGGTGCTTTAGTGCTTGAAGATATCAATGTGAATGTTGAACGTACACGTGAAGCCGCACAACAAGGTTACTCTAATGCAACGGAACTAGCCGATTATTTAGTGGCGAAAGGTATTCCATTCCGTGAGGCGCACCATATTGTTGGAGAAGCGGTAGTTTATGCGATCAGTAAACGTGAACCTTTAGAATCATTATCTGTTTCAGAATTTAAACAGTTCCATAGTGTGATTGATGAAGATGTTTATCCGATTCTATCATTAGAATCTTGTTTAGAGAAACGTTGCGCGAAAGGTGGGGTAAATCCTGAGCGTGTCGCAGAGGCAATTCAGGCAGCTAAAGCTGTTTTAGCTATCTAATCGAAAATAGCAGAACGGAAATTCGTTCTGCTATTTTAATATGTTACTTTATTTAGGCAAATGCGCACTCACAGCATACCCTTCAATACATCCTTCAAGCTGGTAAGTACTATTGGCACCAATAAAGGCTGATTCACCTTGTTTAAGCGTTAATTCGGTATTTTCAGCAGTAATCTTTAATTCCCCTTGCATGACAAAAAGGATTTCCGCCGTTGAGGAATTAAGCTCAAATTTATCATTAGTCTGATAGCGAATTTGGCTCAAGGCAAAATCTTTAGCAGGCGTTGAGTAAGTAAAGATTGCTTGATTTTCATCAGCAATATCAATGAGTTGCGGTATAACTTCTCTGCAATCAACTACTCTGAGCAATTCAGGGATATCAATATGTTTTGGAGTAAGTCCGCCACGAATAACATTATCTGAACATGCCATTAATTCGATATTTTGACCACGTAAATAGGCATGTGGAATGCCGGCATCTTGGAAAATACCTTCCCCTTTTTTCACATGAACAATGTTAAATAAATAGAAGCAGATAAGTCCGGCATCTAATTTTTCGGGAGAAATTTCCATCGCTTCTAGAGTATAAAGCACCCAGTAGTCAGGATTTTCCATACTTAACTTTTGTTGTTGATAACGCGCTTTATTGCTTTCGATAATTGGATTAAGCCATGTACTTAATTGAAGTTGATCGGCTTGCATAATTTCTGCATAAAAGGTAGCAATATCCTGATTTTCTAATTTTTTTGCTAAATCAGTTAGAGATGGACGTTCGGATAAAACAGCCAACATTTCTGCTTTAGGTCTGAATCCATGTAGCAACCAGAAATCAGATAAAGCAATCATCATTTCCGGTTTATGATTTCTATCTTTATAGGTTCTTGTCGGATCTTTTAAATCAATTCCAGCCTCATTTTCTTTTGTAAACCCGTCTTCTGCCTGCTGTTTGGTTGGGTGTAGCTGAATTGAAAGCGGTTTTGCTACATCTAGAATTTTTAATAGATAAGGTAATTCTTTTCCAAAATACTCAAGGCTGGTTTGCCCTAATACTTGGGGATTCTCAGCAATAAAATCGGTTAAAGGACGGTTTTTTCCATTAATTTCAAGGTTTGAAGGGCTAGAGGTATGAGCACCTAACCACCATTCAGCATAGTAGGGCTGTGTTTTCTCAACGCCAAGCAATTCAGGAATATAATTTTGGCCTCCCCAAACATAGTGTTGAGGTGTACCCGTTAATTTATAAATATGCGTCATTTTTGTATCCTTTTTTAAGATAAATTATAAAGTGAAAAGAGGGATTAAGCTTCATTTTGCGCTTTTAAAAAGGGAAGCAATAATAAAGCGATGCCGGATGCAGCGCAAACTATCACAACGAAAAAGCCATTCCAATGGTAAGATTCCATAATAAGCGCTAATGGATAACCTGCAATAGCCGCACCTAAATAAGAAAAAAGACCAATAAATCCTGTTGCTGATCCCGGGGCTTTTTTGTGAGCGCACTCTGCTGCTGCCATACCAATCAGCATTTGCGGACCAAAAACAAAAAAGCCTGTCGCAAAAAAGACACTCGCTTGTAAGATAAAGTTTTCTTTAGGCATTAACCACAATGCAAGAATAGAAAAGAAAATGCCTATTGCGAAAAGTAATGCCATTGGGCCTCGGTTGCTTGAGAATAATTTGTCTGATCCCCAGCCTGCAACGAGCGATCCAAAAATCCCACCAATTTCAAATAAAGAGAGAGAGCTATTCGCAGAGACGAGATCGTAATGGTATTTTTCGGTTAAATAAATATTCCCCCAGTCATTAATTGCAGTTCGTACAATATATACAAGCGTATAGCTCAGCGCTAATAACCAAATATACTTATTAAAGAAAACATAATGGTGGAGAATCTCATGCCAATTGAGATTAGCCCCCTCTTTTTCTTGTGCTTGCTCTATCTTATCGTTTCTCCATTGCCCAATGCTTGGTAATCCAAGACTTTCAGGCGTATGTCTTAAGCGTGAGAAAAGAAATAGACTAATGATAATTGCGGTAATACCTGCAAGGGTAAATCCATAGCGCCAACTGTAATGGAGAGTTAAATAACCGACAATAAGTGGAATCATCGCGCCACCTACGTTATGTGCAGTATTCCAAATTGACCACCATAATCCCCTTTCATTACGAGAATACCATGTTGTTAGCAATTTAGAACAAGCAGGCCAGCCCCAACCTTGGAACCAAGCATTGATAACCCAAAGTGTGGTAAACATCAATACAGAGCTGGATAATCCAAAAAGGATATTTGTAATACCTGTAATCAAGAGTCCCCATGCCATAAAATGACGGGGATTGGCTTTATCTGAATACATGCCCGACACAAATTTAGAAATGCCATAAGTGATGTAAAACAAGGTCGCCATCATTCCAATATCATTTTTATCGATACCTAAATCTGTAATTAGAGTTGGCACAACGTAGTTAAAGCTTTTTCGGGTAAGATAAAAACCAGCATATCCAACATACATTCCAATCATGATATGGATACGCCAGTAACGATAAATGTGATCTTTCTCTTTTTCAATCTGCATTTTTATTAAAACCGAGGTAAGTTTATGATGATTTTTGTACCATGATTAGATTCATCATGCTCAATTTGTTTGGAAATAATTCTAAATTCGCCACACAAAATTTTGACCCTCTCTTTCATGCCTCTAATACCAAAACCTTGTGCTTCTTTTTGGAGATCAAAACCAATCCCGTTGTCTTGAATAATAATGTTAATTTGTTCAAAAATTTGAATAGAAATACTGGCCTCGGTCGCATGTGAATATTTAATAATATTATTTAAACTCTCTTGGCATAAACGATAAATCGTAATTTCTAATACATGTTCTAATTTTAATTGTTGCGGATTTTCCCAATGAAGTGAAATATCAATGCCTTGATGTTCAAAATCTAGCTCAATAAAAAGATTTTCGAGGGCTTCTTGTAATTCTAAATCATCTAATAATTTAGGGCGAATACGATTTAATAACCCTTTTGTTGTGTCGTAAACATTCAGAGAAAGATGCTCAATCGTTGTGGCAATATTTTCTTGATTTGCATTACTGCTTACTCGTTTTAATATACTTGCTTGTGTCCGAATCGCTGTAATATTTTGTCCGATTTCATCATGCAGTTCTCGAGAGATTTCTTTACGAATAGCCTCTTCAGAATTAATTAATTGTCTCGTCAGATTTTTATTTCTTTCTAGCTCAATAGACAAGCTTTGATTTAAATTTCGCTGATATTGAATACCCAATCCTAAAAAAATCCCTGTAATGGATTGAACAGAAATAGATAAAAAAAGATCTGCGATTTCCAGATTTGAGAAGCTATGCATCGCCGTAATTAAAGCGATACTATTGAGTAAAGTGCCTAAAAAAGCACCTTGCCATCCATATTGGAAAGCTAACAAAATAATCGGAATGGCTAAACAGAATAAGGCAAATCGATAAAATTCATTAGGTAATGTTGTTTGAATATAAATGTTTAAAGTAAAAAGCACTATATACATCAAGATATGTTTAGTTCTTAATGTAATGGGCTTTTTTACGAGGGTAGCGGTAAGAGGTAGCCATTTGGTATTGAATAAAAAATCATGCAATAAATAGCAAGTTGGAATAATTAATATTCCACCGGTAAAGCTCACCAGAAAAGTAAAATAAAATGCCGAATGGCTAATAACCAAACTGCTGATAAGACTTAATACAATAATAAAACTCAATTGAACCAGTAACTTTTGCCACTGCGATCCCACGTAATACGTATAAAAAAAAGACGTAATAGGGAAACTAAGCAGACTGATTAGAAATAAAGAAAACGCATTGAGTTCAGGAAATGAAAGAATGAGTAATAATAAAATAGTGTATTCTGCTGCATAGGCGATGAACCAATATTTTTTAGGGATATGTAAATTGATACCACATCTTAATGCAAAAGGAAGAAATAGAAATGCAAGCGTAGCATCTGAAAGCAAATAATCAGAAATAACCCATAAACAAAGATAGGAACAAAGGATTAAAAACCATGTGTAAGCAACAGTAAAGACAGATTTCATGTGTTATGCTATTTGTGGGTTAAGTAAATTCGCAAGCTCGACATTATTTTTAACATTTAACTTGCTCATCGCATTTGCTCGATGAACATGTACGGTTTTAAAACTTAAATTGAGTTTATCCGCAATTTCTTTTGCATCAAATCCTTGAATAAGGAGTTCACAGATTTCTCTTTCTCGTTTGGTGAGTTGCTCAATAGGGCTATTATTTCGAGAAGAGACTAATTTCGTGGTTAATTCAGGCATTAAATAAACACCACCGGCATAAACGGTTCTTACTGCTTGTATCAATTCTTCCGCACTACAACGCTTACTTAAATAGCCTTTTGCGCCTAATTCTAATGCTTTTTTGACGATAAGCTCCGAGTCATTTACGCTTAACATAATGCATCGAATACCGGACGGAATATCTTGTAATAAGGAAAGCCCATTCTCATCAGGCATTGAAATATCAAGAATACAAATATCGGGTTTAAGGCGAGGAAGATTTTGACGAGTTTCTTTTGCTGAACCAAATTCACCAATAACTTGAATATCCTCTTCAAGGGAAAGTAATTGCGAGAACCCGGCTCGAACAATCATATGATCATCAATTAGTACAACATTTATCATAAATTCCCCCTTATAAACGCCGATATTTTACAATATAAAAAATAATGCGGTGAGAAAAATCACCGCATTGATTGATTTATTATTTTGCTAATTTAGCTCTTTTTTGTCTACGGATTTTTTTCTCTTCCGCAAGCGCAACGAAGGCTAATAATACCATACAGACAATAGCAGAGGTATCTAACGCTGCAAATGTACCACTCCAACCGGTTAGACCAAAGATTGGTGTACCATCTGCAATCATACCTAAACCGAGTTTTGCGAAGCTATCACCGATTAAGTAAGCGAAAGTTCCTTTTACACCATCCGCTACTGCGATTGCTTTTTTCGGCACGAAACCTACTGCTGCAACCCCAATCAATAATTGTGGACCGAATACTAAGAAACCTAACACAAATAATGCGGTTAAATACATAATTTCGTTAGTTGCGAATTGATAGAATTCAAGTGTGAATACGATTAAGATTAATGCAACACAAGCGGTTAAAGCACGGCGACCATTTGCTAAATCAGATAAGTAACCCCATAAGAATGTACCTACTAATGCACCAACTTCAAAGAGTGCGAAACCTGAAATTGCAGCATCTTTTGAGAAGCCTAATTCTTGGTAAGCATACACAGGAGACCATTGGTCAATACCGATACGCACGATATATAAGAAGATATTTGCAAAGCATAATAACCAGATGACTTTGTTTCTTAATACATATTGAACAAAGATTTGCCATTTAGTTAATTGCTCTTCTTCTGCGTGGCGGTCTTCTTCACTCACTTCTTCTTCAAAGAGTTCTTCCGCTTTACCTAAACCATAAGCCTCAGGTGAATCTGAACCGTAGCGTAAACCTACAAAACCAACAATTAACGCAATGATTGATGGGAATACGAACATCCCAATTACGTGGCCATCGAAGAAAACGTTAGCACCAAATAATGCAACCCCTGCTGCCGCCGCACCACCAACGTTGTGTGATAAGTTCCAGAAACCTAAGAACGTCCCACGTTTTTTACGTGGTGTCCATTTAGTGATGGTTGAATAACTTGATGAACCACCTGTACTTTGGAAGAAACCACTTAATGCATAGAAAGCCACCATTAAGAACAATGCAACACTACCACCGCCCATACTTGCGCTAAAGCCAAGCATACAGATAGCGGAAAGAATCAGCATGAAAGGGACGAATTGTTTCGTATTTTTACCATCGGCATAATAAGACACAACGGTTTTACCAATACCATAGGTAATAGAGAAACCTAAACCGATTAAACCTAAATCTGTTTTGGTTAAACCATAGGTTTCAATCATATCATTTTGTGCAATGTTGAAATTCTTACGAATTAAATACATTGCCATATAACCAATAAATACAACCAAATAAGATTGCATAAATGGTTTAAACCACATTTTTCTTCTTTCTTCCACCGGAAGATCGAGAGTGGGTTTTCTCACTTCTTCTAAAAATTTAAACATAATTGCCTCAATATATAAGAGATAAAAAAGATGTTCGTATCTTAGAGAAATTACGTTAAATTTCCTTGAGAGAATAGCCTAAGAAAGATAGGAAAAATTCTTAATTTGCGATCGATTGATGAGATTTTGTGATATAGATCACATTATGGCGGAGAGATTCTCCGCCATAAGAAGAAGGGCGTTACTTACGAATTAAGAAAGTCACGGCATCAACATAACGTTGAATAAAATCATTTGTTGATTTTGAATCAGAAAAACCTTCAAGATTCATTTGATATTGCTCGTTTACGAAGAATGCCGGTACGCCTTGGATCTTGAAATCTTCAGCTGCTTGAACTTGCTTGTTCACTAAACCGTTTACTGCAAAGCTATTGATACCGTTATCAAAATCCGTTGCACTAATACCGTTTGCAACAAATACTGCTTTAATATCATCCATTGATTTGAATGCATCTTTTTGAGCGCCTTCAAATAACGCTGTTTTTACTTTGTCTTCAACACCTTGTGCCATCGCAAAAGCCCATGCACGAGTTAAATTCTCAGATTGACGACCTAAGAAATTTACATGGTATTGTACAAGTTTTGCACCTTCAGGTAATTTTGCTTTGATCTGAGAGGGAATTTTGTATGTCAATTCAAAATCGTAACAATGAGGGCAATAGAATGAGAAAAATTCTAATACCTCTTTTTGTGCTGATGGTGCTTGTCTTACGCTAATGTATTCTTTTCCTTCTACCGGGTCTGCAGCTAAAGCGGTCGAATTTACTGCGAATAACGCAGATAATGCAATAAATGTACTTTTTAATGCGATGTTTTTCATGTTTTTTCCTTTTTGTTTAAACGATCGGAGTATTTGACCCCATTAATCTTTTAAAATTCCACGGGCTTTTAATAAGGCGGTTTTAAAATCGTCTTCGTAATCTTTTTTAAGACCTGGGATAGGTTCAAATTTATCGGCATTACGCATTTTTAGCTGATAAATTAATACTTCATCGCGTAATGCGGGGTAGTTATCTGGCTCGCCTACTTCAACAGAAAGTTGTTGTAGAATATCCATTAAGTGTAAATCCGGATTTTTACGCCAATGTTCACCTAATAACTCCAGTAACTCTTCCAAACGTTTACATTTCATAAATTGCCTCTAAAAAATCTTGTTGAAAATTGAGTCGGATCATATACTTTTAGCCCACGTTTTGCAAAGAAAACCAAACTGTTATGATAAATATCACTGAACATATTTCCGCCGTTATTTTAGCAGGGGGATTAGCTCGCCGGATGAATGGCGTAGAAAAAGGCTTGCAACTTTTATCAGGCAAGCCGTTGATTTCCCATATTTTAGAAAGGTTGCAACCTCAATTAGCCGGTGGACAAATTTATCTTAATATCAACCGATCATTTGCAGAATACCAGTGTCATTATCCACAGCTTCCGTTTTATCAAGATACATTAGCAGACTTTCAAGGCGCATTAAGTGGAATGCTGACTGGCTTACAACAAATTGAAAGTGACTATCTTTTATTTGTTCCCTGTGATACGCCTTTTTTGCCTAAAAATTTGCTAGATAGGCTCTATACGGCATTAAAAATAAATGAGGCTAAAATTGCTTATGCTCATGATGGCGAGCGTCCTCACCCTACTTTTGCTCTAGTCCACCGCTCGGTGGCATTGGATTTATCACATTATTTACAATCGGGAGAACGCCGACTTTATTGGTTCTTTCGCACTCAAAATAGTGTTGCCGTTGATTTTTCAGAACAAGTAAAAGCATTTAAGAATGTGAATACATTGGATGACTTGGCAGCTGAAAATCAACAGCGCCATCGTTTTGATATACCTGTCTTAGCAATCACAGGGTATAGTGGCACAGGAAAGACAACATTATTGGAAAAATTGATCCCAAATTTAACCGCTTGCGGAATTCGAGTAGGGCTGATTAAACATTCTCATCACAATATTGAAGTGGATAAAGTGGGAAAAGATAGCCATCGTTTGCGTTTAGCCGGTGCTAATCCAACGGCGATTGCTTGTGATCAACGTTGGGCGTTGATGGTTGAAACACCGGATCAAGCGGTTGATTTTCAACAAATTTTTGCAAAATTTTCATCGAAAGAAATCGATTTACTTCTAGTTGAGGGATTTAAGCATGAGAAGCTACCTAAAATTCAACTACATCGGAAAGGCATTGAAAAACCGCTTCCTGAATTAGATGAATGGGCGATCGCAACAGCGACAGATTATCCGTTAGAAAGAGAAAACCACTTAAATATCAATGACATTGATGAAATTAGTCAATTTGTTCAGGAATGGTTAAAGGAAACAGTAGGGAAATAAAATGAAGCCACGTAGGATTATTTTTACGTGGCTTTATGTAACTTTTGATTATTGTACAAATCCAACTAATTTATACACTTCATCAAGCGTTTTCTTCGCGCGAGCTCGTGCTTTTTCAGCACCTTCACGGAAGATTTTTTCAAGTAAAGCTTCATCTTGACGGAAATGGTTGTAGCGTTCTTGTAGTTCGGTAAGCAGTTCAGATACACGATCGGCAACTTCTGTTTTTAAATGACCATACATTTTGCCTTCAAACTCTGCTTCTAATTCCGCAATGCTTTTGCCTGTAACCGCCGATAAAATATCAAGTAAGTTAGACACACCGGCTTTATTTTTTTGATCGTATTTTACCATTGGCGGTTCATCGCCATCGGTCATCGCACGTTTGATTTTTTTCGCCACGGCTTTTGGATCTTCTAATAAACCAATAACGTTATTACGGTTATCATCCGATTTTGACATTTTCTTCGTAGGCTCAAGCAATGACATCACACGAGCACCGGCTTTACCAATGAAAACTTCAGGGATTGCAAAAACAGGCTGAACTAAATTCCCTTCTTGATCTTTTTGCCCATATAATGCATTGAAACGGTTAGCAATATCTCGGGTAATTTCTAAATGTTGTTTTTGGTCATCGCCAACCGGCACTTGGTTCGCTTGATATAACAAAATATCCGCTGCCATCAATACAGGGTAAGTAAATAAACCTACGTTTACATTCTCTTCATAACGGGCTGATTTATCTTTAAACTGTGTCATTCGGCTCATTTCGCCAAAGTAGGTGTAGCAGTTTAAGATCCACGCTAATTGTGTATGTTCAGGGACGTGTGATTGAATAAAGATCGTGCTTTTATTCGGATCAATACCACAGGCTAAATAAAGGGCTAAAACGTCTAATGATGCTTTACGTAACGCTTGAGGATCTTGACGCACGGTAATGGCGTGCAAATCAACGATACAAAATAGGCAATCATAGTCATCTTGCATTTTTACCCAGTTACGTAATGCACCGAGATAGTTACCAATCGTTAATTCGCCGGAAGGCTGAACACCACTAAATACAATAGGTTTACTCATAATCAATTCTCTTTGAAATATAACAAATAATGCGACTATCTTAGCTTTTCTCACTATTTTTGTAAAACAACAAACAAAATTTGTTGTGAATCAAGGATATTCTATCCCCTAAGTGGTTGATTTTTTGTTACAATCGAAACTATTTAGAGTAAAACGCCATTTTAATAAGAAGAGAAGAATAAATAATGAATACCAGTACTTTTAACCGTAGTTGGGCAAAAGTCATTTTAAATGCCATTGTGCGTTATGGAGTGAAGCATATTTGTATTGCACCAGGCTCTCGCTCAACACCTTTAACGTTAGAGGCTCTCCAGTTACAACAGACACAACAAGTACAATGTCATAGTCATTTTGATGAAAGAGGATTAGGCTTTTTTGCTTTAGGATTAGCTAAAGCAACTCATGATCCTGTTGCCATTATTGTGACTTCAGGCACCGCTGTGGCAAACTTATATCCTGCGGTCATTGAAGCGAGTTTAACACACCATAAGTTAATCGTACTTTCTGCAGACCGCCCGACAGAATTGATTGGCTGTGGTGCAAATCAAGCGATTGTTCAACCTGGTATTTTTGCTCAATATCCGCTGGAAAGTATTAACCTGCCAAAAGCCTCAGGAGAGTATTCCGCAAATTGGTTAGTTGCTACTATTGAGAAAGCCTGTGTTAAACAGCAGCAAGAAGGTGGAGTCATTCATATCAATGCACCTTTTGCAGAACCATTATATGAAGCCGATGAAACGGCGATTAGCCAAAATCCATGGTTAAAGCCAATTCAAAGTTGGTTAGTTAATTCACAAGCCAGATGGATTGATAGCCAAAAAATCCAAAGCGAAGTCTCTATGCACGAAAATTGGGACTATTGGCGTACTAAACGAGGCGTAGTTATTGTTGGAAAACTACCCGTAGAACAAGGTATCGGAATTAAAGCGTGGGCGGAAACATTGGGCTGGTGTTTATTAACCGATGTTCAGTCTTCGATTGATGCAAGTTTACCTTATGCTGATATTTGGTTATCTAATAACACCGTAAGAGATCGTTTATTACAAGCAGATATTGTGATCCAATTTGGTTCACAAATTGTCAGTAAGCGAGTAAATCAATTCCTTGAAGCCTTCCAGGGGGAGTTTTGGCAAGTAGAAGAGTATCAGGATTATCTAAATCCGTTTGCTCATCATCAAACACGATTTGTAGCGAAAGCACATCACTTTTTGCGTGTTCACCCGCCACTTCGCCAAAAACCGTGGTTACTAGAGCCATTAGCGCTATCGCAATTCTGTTCAACGTTTATTGAAAAACAGATTGGCGGCGGTTTGAATGAGGCTTCATTGGCACATCATTTACAAGATGTTCTTGCCATTGGCGGACATCTATTTATTGGTAATAGCTTATTTGTTCGTTTAGTCGATGCTCTTTGTAAATTGCCGGAAGGCTATCCGGTTTATACCAACCGTGGTGCAAGCGGTATCGATGGTTTGATCGCAACCATTGCCGGTATTGCCAAAGGCACAGGACAACCGACAGTTGGCGTGATTGGCGATATTTCAGCACTACATGATCTAAACTCAATTGCATTATTAGCACAGATTAACCAGCCAACTATTCTGTTTGTAGTAAATAATAGTGGTGGTGCGATTTTTGATATGTTACCGGTCGATCAGCGTGCGAAAGAGCAGTTTTATCGTCTATCGCATAATTTTGAATTTGGGCAAGTTGCCACGATGTTTGGTATTGAATATATCCGTCCATTTACTTGGGCAGACTTAAGAGCTAAGTTAAAAGTCGCTTATGGTCGCAAAGGTGTAACGATTGTCGAAGTGAAAGTCAATGAACAAGATGGAAGTAGCTTGTATAAATCATTGATTAAGCAAATTTCTCAAGCGGAAATTGCCTAATGTTAGCATATCAGTGGCATCATCAAACGGGGCGTAGCGAAAAGGCTACGCCTATTGTTTTTTTACATGGCTTACTTGGCTCACAACAAGATTGGCAACCTGTAATAGATGAATTGCAAAAATTTCCACAATTTCAACCGCTTACAATAGATCTTCCTTTTCATGGATTAAGTGCAGAGGTTCGCTGTCGAGATTTTGTGGAAATGCGTCATTTATTAGATCAAACGCTAACTCATTGTCTAGGCGAACAGCCTTTTTACCTTGTTGGTTACTCACTAGGTGGACGAGTTGCGATGGATTATGTCTTAAATATGCCGGCTAAAAATTTGCTTGGCGTGGTTTTAGAAGGGGCAAATGTCGGTTTAAATCGTGAACAGGATCGTCAAAATCGCCAATTAAATGATCAAAAATGGGCGACGCGTTTTCGCCAAGAACCGATAGAACAAGTCTTAAAAGATTGGTATCAACAAGCTGTTTTTACCGATTTAGAGGAGAGCAAGCGGTCTTTTTTAATTGAAAAAAGACGAATGAATAGTGGAACACGCATTGCGGAAATGCTCGAAGCCACAGGGTTGGCAAAGCAACCCTATTATCTTGACTTACTGAAAGAGGCCCAAACCACAAAGAACATCTTATTTTTCATTGGCGAACGAGATCAAAAATTCCGTCAAATGGTAGAACAAAACCAACTCACTTATCAAATCATTTCTCAAGCCGGACACAATGCTCACCAAGCAAATCCGAGTGAGTTTGTTGAGAAATTGATTAGCTGGTGTGAATAATATAAAGATTATTATCAAATTCTAAAAATTCGGCTATCCCCCATAGGCATTTGTACGGTAAGGCTTAATTTTCCACCCATTGCCTCAATATAACGTTTAAGTGTAGAGAGGCGTGGATCATTATCTTTCTGTTCTATTTTAGCTACTGCCGGCTGAGATATACCTAAAGCTTCTGCAAGCTGTTTTTGAGAAATATTCAATTCTTCCCTTAAATGAGCTAAGCCAACTTCCTGAATCAGCTGTTCACTTAACGCTTTTACTTTAGCTTGTCTTTCTGAGGGAATTTCCTCCATTAATTGTTCTAAAGTTTTCATTTTTTACTCTCCAAATTATTTCTGTCATTTAAACGCCTTATAACCTTCTGGTTATATTTTAGAGTAAGAGAGAAAAAATACAAGCCATTCTTTTTTATTAAATAGATTCCCCATGTAACCATTGTAGCAATCTGTCCATTGCCCGATAACCTAGGGCTTCTGCAAGATGAGGTTGCTGGATATGTTCTTCATTCGCTAAATCAGCAATGGTACGAGAAACTTTGAGGATGCGATGATAAGCTCGAACAGATAAACCGAGTTTCGTTAATGCAGTTTCTAAAAAGAGTGCATCTTTTTCGGTTAAACGGCAATCTCGTTCAATTTCTCTAGTGGTTAATTGTGCATTGATTTTGCCGGCTCGGGCGAACTGTTTTTCCCTCGCTGCGATAACTCGTTCTCTTACTTGAGCAGTCGTTTCGCCTCGATTTTCTGTCCCTTGTTGTAGTGCACCTTGCGGTAATAGTGGCACTTCAATGGAGAGATCAAAACGATCTAAAAAAGGGCCGGACAATCGATTTAAGTAACGAATGACTTGTTGCGGCGATGTGCGGTTATGTGTGCCTTGATAATGCCCTGTCGGGCTGGGGTTCATTGCCGCAATGAGCTGAAAGCGTGCTGGAAATTGCACTTTTGCATTGGCTCGAGAAATAATAATCTCGCCTGACTCCAACGGCTGACGAAGCGCATCCAGCACTTTTCGTTCAAATTCAGGCAGTTCGTCTAAGAAAAGTACGCCATTGTGAGAAAGTGATATTTCTCCCGGTTTTGGGATCGTTCCCCCTCCTACCAAAGCAACCATGGAAGCGCTATGATGTGGCGCTCGAAAAGGGCGTTGTTTCCAGTTCTTAAAATTTAACTCATTTTGTACCAAGCTAGTCACAGAAGCTGTTTCAATAGCTTCTTCATCACTCATTTCCGGTAATAAATCCGCAAGGCGGCTGGCAAGCATTGTTTTACCCGTTCCGGGAGGGCCGAGAAAAAGCAAATTATGTTGTCCTGCAGCGGCGATGGTTAAAGCCCGTTTTGCGTGTTGCTGCCCGATAATGTCGGTTAAATCCCGTTTTACAAGCGGTGAAATTTCAGCGGTTTCTTGCAATATTTCTTGAGCAACAGGGAGAGTGTCTCGCTTATTTAAAAAATTGACAACTTGTAAAAGTGAGCGAGCCACATAAGTCTTGGCGTGAGAAACCAATGAGGCTTCATTGGCATTTGGTGCGGCAAGAATCATATGTCGCTTTGCTTTAGCCGCAGAAATCACCGCCGGAATAGAGCCGTGTACACCACGTAATGAGCCGGTGAGTGCCAGTTCGCCTAAAAATTCAAATTGCTTGAGTAAGTCGGAATCAATTTGACCGGAGGCCGCTAAAATGCCGATCGCAATCGGTAAATCAAAACGACCGCCTTCTTTCGGTAAATCTGCTGGGGCTAGGTTAATCGTAATACGTTGCGGTGGATAGAAGAAGTTGGCGTTAATCAAGGCACTGCGCACCCTATCGCCTGCTTCTTTTACGGTTGCTTCGGGCAAGCCGACAATCGTTAATTTCGGCTGCCCGTTGCTAATATGGACTTCAATGGTAACAAGTGGCGCTTCAACGCCGATAGATGCTCGGCTATATACAATGGCGAGGGACATAATTTCTCCGTAAGTTTTTTTATTAAGCATACGGAGAAGCCGATTTTTCGAAAAGTAGAAATCTTCAATTTTTCGAGCAAGATCGCAAAAATAAATGGCTACGTTTTATTTTCTGATTCATTTGAATAATGAATTCGCCATAACATTTTAGCATCCAAATTCGCTGAAGCAATCATGGTTAAGAAAACGGCTGCACCAAAGAAAAAGGCGGCATCGCCTACGGAGAAATTGAGGATTTGCCCCCTTTCAAGTAGCGACATCATCAACGCTAATACAAAGAGATCGAGCATTGACCAACGTCCAACAAAGTGAACGTAGTGGAGCAATTTCATTTGACGGTGGATGGAATGCTTCCACTTAAAATGAATCGCAAGTAATAGGTATAAAATAATAGCAACTTTGCTAAAAGGAACGGCAATACTTGCAATAAATACAATAGCCGCTACGGCATAGCTCCCTAATTGAATAAAGGTAATAACGCCTGAAAAGAGCGTATCAGCGGAAACATTCCCTGCCAATTCAGTGGAAGATATCGGCAACAGATTAGCAGGGATCATCATAATGGTTCCGGCAATTAAGGTTGCCCATACCCTTTGTAGCTTAATTTTATCTGGAATATCCAGATTACTTTCACAGCGAGGGCAACGATGTCTTCCTTTCAAATCAATAATGTTCTCATCAAAGGTATATTCACAAACGCCACAAAATGTAGGTTTATGAGGATAATCAGGAGGAAGAGGGCGATATTCCGGATAGAAAAAGTCCCAACCTTGTTTCGGCTCAATTTTTATAAACAATAAAGTCGTTAGTAAAGTAGCTAAAACAAAGGCGATTAAATTCAGGTTGAAGCTAAGGTGGGCATAATCCTTAATTTTAAATGCAGCGACAGCAAGTGCGACAAAATAGACATCTAACATGACCCATTCTTTAATTTTAGTTAGGAAAATTAAAGTGTAGCGAGGTCGTTGCCCTAATATACGTTGCAAAGCAATAGTTAAAATAAGTAGCACAAAGGAAATAGGGGTAATCACTGAGCAGAGTAGCACCATAAAAGCGGTAAAAGAATAGCCAGACGTTGCCATTTTCCACGCTCCTCCCCAGATGGTTGCGTGGATAGGCATACCGAGTAAATCAATGCTCATGAGAGGGTAGCCAATGGCAAGAGGCAATAAAATAAGCACCGCTAGTGCAATAATGGCACAGCGGCGTAGGCTCCAAAAATTCCCTTTGGCTAACACATGATTGCAATTAGGGCAGAGCGCTGTTTTATAATAAAGACGATGTGGTACTTTGACTAAGGTTTCGCATTCGGCACATCGCTCAAGGGTAACATTATGTATTTTCATAACGTTATTATAAAACAAAACGCCTCAAACGTTGGTTTGAGGCGTGAAAAATGTTTAATTTTTATTAAGCTTTGGCTTGAGCGCGTTTACCAAGAATAACCGATAAACTGAAAGCCACTACGAATGAAATTAACATACCCACAGAGTACATTGCAAGGCTATCCGGTTTAATTGATGGAATACCTAAGATACCGGCTGCACCTAATGCGATAGCTTTAACATTGAAGGTTGCGATAAATGCACTTGCTAAACCTGAACCAATCATTGCTGCGATAAATGCGTGGCGGTAGCGTAAGTTTACCCCGAACATTGCTGGCTCAGTAATCCCTAATAATGCTGAGATACCTGATGGAACAGCTAAACCACGAACTTTTGCGTCTTTCATTGTGAATGCCACACCTAAACACGCTGCACCTTGTGCGATATTAGACATTGCCGCAATTGGGAAGATGAATGTACCACCGGTATTAGCCACTTCCGCTAATAATTGTGTTTCTACCGCAATGAAGGTTTGGTGCATACCGGTAATTACGATTGGTGCATAGAATGTACCAAATACCGCACCACCAAATACGCCTAAGGTGTCATATAACCACGTTAAACCTGCAGAAATTAAGCTACCCGCTTCACGACCGAATGGTCCGATTACCGTAAAGGCTAAGAAACCTGCAATGAAAAGCGAGAACATTGGGGTAATCAGGTTATCTAAATAAGATGGAACAAATTTACGGAACCCTTTTTCTAATGTTGCTAATACCCAAGCTGAAATGATGGTCGGGATAACCGTACCTTGATAGCCCACTTTCTCGATTTCTAAACCTAATACGTTCCAGTATTTGATGTTGCCTTCCATTAAGGTTTTTGCATAGTTCCAACCATCTGCTAAGGCAGGGTGAACTAATAACATCCCTAATGCTGCCCCTAAGAATGGGTTACCACCAAATTTACGGGTTGCTGAGAATCCAAGTAATACCGGTAAGAATACGAATGGTGCGTTTGCAATGGTGTTGATGAAATCAACTAAATCTGCCACTTCTGGATATTTGGTAACAACAGAATGCCCTTCCCAGAAGAAGCCGATTGAAGTAAGCATACTGTGAATACCCATCAGCAAACCGCCTGCCACGATTGCCGGGATAATTGGCACGAAAATGTCTGCTAAACCTTTCACTAAACGTTGTAATAGTGGTTGATTTGCCGCTCCTGCTGCCGCGACTTCTGATGTGCTCATATCGCCAATGCCCATTTGTTTTTGCATTTCAGCGTGCACTTTATTAACCGTACCTGAACCAAAAATAATTTGGTATTGACCACTGGTTGAGAATTGACCTTTAACGCCTTCAATATTTTCAATCGCTTCTTTATCCACTTTGGATTCATCCGCAAGCGTTAAACGTAAACGTGTTGCACAGTGTGCGAGGGTAGTAATATTTTCTTTACCACCAAGTTTTGCGATAGTTTGTTCCGCAATTTTTGGGAAGTTCATAACAGACCTCGTATGTTCAAAATTAAAACGTGCGTATTTTAACTAAAACGGTTTAGCTAAAAAAGAGAAATGTTTGAGAAATGTGAGATAAATCACATTTTTAATTAAATGTGTAAGAAAACGAAAGAATTTAACCGCTTGTAATGCACCCGTTTTCAATGGTAATCACACGATCAAATAACGTGCGGCTCTCTGCTAATTGATGAGTGACCATTAAAAGGGTCAGTTCCCGTTCACGACATAGTTGGGCAACCAGTTGTTGCAATTCTTCTCGGCGTTTTGGGTCAAGTGCTGAAAAAGGTTCATCTAATAATAAAATCGGTTTATCACGCAATAAGGTTCGGGCAAGTGCCACACGCTGTTTTTGCCCGCCTGAAAGCTGATCCGCACGGCGATTGAGAAGTTCTGCAATGCCCATTTTGTCTGCAATAGCTGCAACTTGCGCAGATTGTTGCGGTGAAAGTGAAAGGCTCGGGCGCAAAGCCAAGCCGATATTTTGTGCAACCGTTAAATGAGGAAAGAGGTTATTATCTTGAAAAAGCATTGAAACGGGGCGTTCAGCCGGTTGTGTTTGGCTGTGTTCGCAATGATCAAGCCAAATTTGACCGCTTGTCGGTTGTTCAAAACCTGCAATAAGGTTGAGCAAGGTGCTTTTGCCTGCGCCACTTTCGCCAATAATCGCAATGCGCTCGCCTTTTTTGACCTGTAAATCAAAATGCATTGGCATATCTTCATAATCAAAGGTTACGTTGAGTTGTATCATATTTTCCTCCGTTTATGCTTTTGTTCGTGTCAGTAAAAAGGGCAAGAAGGTAAAGAGCATTAGAATAAATGCAGTGACAGCGGCATCTTCTGTTCTATAACTACCAAGCTGTTGATAAAGCAAATAGGGTAGCGAACTAAAATCCGGGCTACCAAAAAAGGCGATAACCGCAA
The DNA here is from genome assembly GCF_000175195.1 of Actinobacillus minor NM305. GTDB lineage: Bacteria > Pseudomonadota > Gammaproteobacteria > Enterobacterales > Pasteurellaceae > Haemophilus_A > Haemophilus_A minor. The sequence continues at coordinate 47,134 of NZ_ACQL01000031.1, forward strand.
AGCTCCCTAAACTTGCCGACATTGCTAGAGCAAATGCTTGAGCAAAAGGCCGAATGAGGTAGTGTTTTTCAGCAACCCACCAACGTTGAAAACCACTTAAACCTAAACTTTTGGCGAGTTTATCTTGGGTTGTTAATGTTTGCCAAAGTGGTGCAAAAAGCAATGGGTAGATAAACGGTAATAATGTCATACCATTGCAAAGACCGACTAGCCACAAAAGCTGGGCGGTAGATAATTCCACATTCTTCAATAAAAGAAATAGCCCGACTGCCAGTAAAAAAACAGGCAGAATTAAGGGGTAGGTAACGGCGCTAGATAAAAGGGCATAGCGAAGTTTTTGTTGTCGAAAAAGAAGCTTTCGAGCTTCAAGCGCAATAAAGTAGCTGATGCTTAATGCCGTTAAAGAAGCAATGAGGCTTAACATGGTTGAAAAAAATACTGCTTCCCATAAGAGAGGATTGAGTAAACGTTCGATAAAGTGGGAAACTGTTATTCCAGCCCAAATAACACTTACAAGCGGTAAAATAATGAGTAAGCTTTGCAACCAAAGTAAACTTTGTAAGATTGCTTTTGTGAACCCTTGAACTTTAGGTTTCCAAATATCAATGCTCAGTGTTTCTAGCTTCGTTTGAAATGCACGTTGAGAAACGAGAAATAAAATTACCTGTAAGCTAATACCCACTACTAATTGAACAGCAATGAGTTTAACAGCTTTTGCAAAATTAAATTCAAAACTGACCGCTTGATAAATTGCCACTTCTAAGGTGCTGTATTTGGGGCTTCCTCCGAGCATTAACACTATGGGAAAGCTGGTAAAACAGATCAGGAAAACCGTCATAAAAACATAAGGCAATAAACGCTTGAGCGCGGGTAGCTCAACAATTTGAAAATACGCCCAACCTGTTAGGTTTAACTGAGCGGCAAGTTGATATTGGCTAGAGGGAATTTGCATCAGTGCGGAAAGGCTATATTTCGTAACGAGCGGAATGTTTAAGAGGCAATGAGCAATCAAAATACCTTGTAGTCCGTACACATTAAATTGCCATGAGAAGCCGAAGGCCTGCCAAAGTTGAGCTAACCACCCTGAATTTCCCCAAATGCCGATAACCGCAAAAATAATCACGAGAGAAGGAAGCGCCCAAACAAATTGAATTGCATTATATAAAAGCGCTTTTCCTTTGAAATCAATATAAAAGAATGCTTTTGCGAGTAAAATACCTAATCCGGTAGAAATTAATGCGGAGAGCAATGCTTGAGATGAACTATATGCAAGGATATGCCCCATTTCTTGCCAAGAAAAGAAACTTTCTGCTTGTTGATGTTGAACTAATGCCCATAAACTAAATGCATAAAGACCAATGAGACTGAAATAGATCAGCCATGCAGCTTGTTTCGTTAAGAAGGCAGTTGGAGAAAATTTGGACATAATCATAATTCTAAAAAAGTAGCGATGAGAGTTTATCATTTTTTAGATAGAAATGGCCTTTAAATATATTGAAAAATCGTGATAAAAATGTCACGTAATCGTTAAAATTGTATTTTTTGCTTAAAAAACAGTCTAAAAACTAAGGATTATTCTATGTTTTTTATTTTTGATCGTGAATTTATATATATTTTGTAGTAAAGTGAAAAAGATTTAATGGAGGCTTTCCATTCCAATTCATTTTTTATTTGAATGTTCAAAAGAGGAAAATCCTATGGCGTATTCTAAAGACGTTGTTATTACTGCTCCAAGTGGTTTACATACTCGCCCTGCAGCAGAATTTGTAAAAGCAGCTAAAGGCTTTACATCAGATATTACCGTGACTTCTGGCGGTAAAAGTGCAAGCGCAAAAAGTTTATTTAAACTTCAAACCTTAGGTCTTACTCAAGGTACTAACATTACCATTACTGCTGAAGGCGAAGATGAGCAAAAAGCAGTTGATTTCTTAGTAGATTTAATTCCTACTTTAGAATAAGATCTGTTTTTTATGGCAAGTTTCGGCTTGCCATTGTTTTTACATTACTTTTTAATAAAAGGATTACATTATGATTTCAGGTATTGCAGCTTCTCCTGGTATTGTTTTTGGTAAAGCATTAGTTTTAAAAGAAGAGCCAATTGTGCTTAACACGCAAAAAATTACAGCTGATCAGGTTGATGCTGAAGTCGCGAAATTCTTTGATGGTCGTGCAAAAGCAGCTGCCCAATTAACCGCAATTCATGCGAAAGCGTTGCGTACATTAGGCGAAGAAAAAGCCGCAATTTTCGAAGGGCATTTAATGCTTTTGGAAGACGAAGAGTTAGAAGAAGAAATTATTGGCTATATTAAGGATAATTTATCTACGGCGGATGTTGCTGCAAATAAAGTGATTGACCAACAAGTTGCAGTACTTTCAGAAATCGATGATGAATACTTAAAAGAACGTGCAGGCGATATGCGTGATATTGGTAACCGTTTATTACGTAATATTTTAGGCATGCACATTGTTGATCTTGGCGACATTCAAGAAGAATCTATTTTGGTGGCTTACGATTTAACGCCATCAGAAACAGCACAATTAAATTTAGATAAAGTGCTTGGCTTTGTTACAGACATTGGTGGTCGTACTTCTCACACCTCAATTATGGCTCGTTCATTAGAGCTTCCTGCCATTGTGGGAACCAACGATATCACTAGCCGTGTTAAAACGGGAGATGTGTTAATTTTAGATGCGGTAAATAACCAAATTCACATCAATCCATCAGACTCTCAAATTGCAGAATTTAAAGCTGTTCAAGAAAAAGTAGCTGCTGAAAAAGCGGAATTAGCAAAATTAAAAGATTTACCTGCAGAGACATTAGATGGTCATCGTATTGAAGTTGCGGGTAACATTGGTACTATTCGTGATGTGGACGGCGTATTACGTAATGGTGGAGAATCTGTTGGTTTATACCGTACCGAATTCCTCTTTATGGATCGTACGGAATTACCGGGCGAAGAAGAGCAGTTCCAAGCATATAAAGAAATTGTAGAAGCAATGGGCGGTAAACAAGTTGTTTTACGTACAATGGATATTGGTGGCGATAAAGAGTTACCATATTTAGATTTACCAAAAGAGATGAACCCATTCTTAGGCTGGCGAGCAGTGCGTATTGGTTTAACACGCCGTGAAATTTTAGATACTCAATTACGTGCGGTATTACGTGCTTCAGCATTTGGTAAATTGGCGGTAATGTTCCCAATGATCATTTCTGTTGAAGAGATCCGTGAATTAAAACGCATCGTTGCAGAATTAAAAGAACAGCTTCGTGCAGAAGGTAAAGCCTTTGATGAAAATCTTCAGTTAGGTATTATGGTTGAAACACCATCGGCTGCGGTTAATGCTCGTCATTTGGCGAAAGAAGCTGATTTCTTCAGTATCGGCACTAACGATTTAACTCAATATACATTAGCGGTGGATCGCGGTAATGAAATCATTGCTCACTTATATAACCCATTAAGTCCTTCAGTATTGAACTTAATTAAACAAGTAATTGATGCTTCACACGCAGAAGGTAAATGGACCGGTATGTGTGGGGAATTAGCGGGCGATGTTCGAGCAACCGCATTATTACTTGGTATGGGCTTAGATGAGTTTAGTATGAGTGCAATTTCAGTGCCTCACGTGAAAAAACTGGCTCGTTCAATTAACTACGCTGATGCAAAAGCATTAGCAGATGAAGCACTTGCACAACCAACTGCTGCGGATATTGAACGTTTAGTGAATGATTTTTACGCAAAATTGAACTAAAATTTAATAAATAGCATACAAAAACAAAATTCTCGTATAGAATGTATGAGAATTTTGTTTTCACAAATGGAGAGATTCTATGAGCTTTTTAAGCAAATTATTCGGTTCTAAACAAAAAGAATCAAAGGAAATTCAAATTTTCTCACCTTTATCAGGTGAAATTGTTAATATTGAAGATGTTCCAGATGTTGTATTTTCTGAGAAAATCGTAGGCGATGGCGTGGCAATTCGTCCTAGTGGCGATACCATTGTTTCACCAGTAAACGGTACAATTGGTAAAATTTTCGAAACTAACCACGCATTTTCAATTGAGTCTGAAGATGGCGTAGAGTTATTTGTACACTTCGGTATTGATACTGTTGAGTTAAAAGGCGAAGGCTTTACTCGTATTGCAGAAGAAGGTCAAACTGTAAAAGCAGGCGACCCAATCATCAAATTTGATTTAGCTTTATTAGAAGAAAAAGCAAAATCAGTATTAACACCGGTTGTTATCTCTAATATGGATGAAATCTCTAACTTAGAGAAAAAATCAGGTAGTGTTGTTGCAGGCGAAAGCGTTGTTTTAACATTAACTAAATAATTGCAAAAAACTTGAAAAAATACCCGCTTGTTTGCGGGTATTTTGTTATGCTTCAACAGTAATTGCATTTTTAATTTTCTTCAGTGCCGCATTTTCAAGCTGACGCACACGTTCCGCAGAAATTTGATATTTCGCAGCTAAATCATGTAAAGTAAGCTTATTTTCATCTAGCCAGCGTGTTTTGATAATATCTTGGCTACGCTCATCTAACGTTGATAGCGCATATGCAAGCTGTGCGGTAGCCTCTCCTGTGTGCTCTTCATCTTCCAGCTCATCAGCAAAATTAGAGCTATTATCTTCTAAATACATTGAAGGGGTATATGCTTCATCTTCATCATCGCCACTTGGCAAATCAAAGCCAAGATCTTGCCCAGTCATGCGAGATTCCATTTCACGAACTTCTTCTTCAGACACACCAAGATCGTGCGCAACACGTTTGATTTCCTCTTCATTAAACCACGCTAAGCGATTTTTATTTTTTCTTAAGTTAAAAAAGAGTTTCCGCTGTGCCTTTGTCGTAGCGACTTTTACAATTCGCCAGTTTCTTAATACATATTCATGAATTTCTGCTTTTACCCAATGTACCGCAAAAGAGACTAAACGAACGCCAACATTCGGATCAAAGCGTTTTACCGCTTTCATCAATCCGATATTGCCCTCTTGAATTAAATCTGCAAGAGGTAAACCATAACCTAAATAGCCTCGAGCAATATGAATAACAAAACGCATATGGGACAAAATCAGTTGTTTTGCAGCTTCAACATCTTCATCGTAATAGTAGCGTTCTGCGAGTTCTTTTTCTTGATCTGCCGTTAAAATCGGATACTGGTTTGCCATACGAATATAGCTTTCAAGATTACCTGTCGTAACAGGCATATTTGCAGAAAGCAAGGCCGGATGTGTTGCCTCAATATGCTTATCTTCATCTAGTAATTCTACTTCATCAGGCTCAATGCTCTCTGCTTCAACAATTTCAGCATCTTCAATTTCGTGTTCGTCAAAATTTTTCATGTTTCGTTTTTATCTCGTTTTGATGTTCTTTTGAGTGTATTTTTGCAAAATAGTTTGCAGATCTTACCGCTTTCCTTTAAAATTGCCAAACTTTTTGGGGCTGATTCTGGATTCGACGGGATTGGCGAAGCCCAAGGTGCACGTCGAGGTGCGGTAGGCCTCGTAAACAAACCGCAAAAAAATAGTCGCAAACGACGAACAATACGCTTTAGCAGCTTAATAACCTGCCTTAAAGCCTTATCGCCTCAGCTTCCGCTCGTAAGACGAGGGTAACGATAAGTCATCCAAAACGAGATCGTGTTGAAGCCTCCGCTTGAGGATCGAAGCACTAAATTAAATCAAGCTAGCTTATTCTTTGCGTGTCTGTCCGCTGGGGATAAGTGAAATTAAAGACGAGACTAAACGTGTAGTGCTGAAGGTAGAGTAATTTCGGACGGGGGTTCAAATCCCCCCAGCTCCACCAAATCGAAATAATCCAACGTAACAGAACGTAACAAGAAGCCTTGAACCGCAACGGTTTGAGGCTTTTTTTGTTTCTCTCTTTGTCTCTCTACGTAAACCAAAATAATAGACTTTTAGTAGGACGTTTAGTAGGATCATTCAGTGCAGCATAAAAAGCCGTCCTACTAAAAACGCTCAAAACGTTGCTACACAAGGCTTAGAGCCTTATTCTTTTTTCCAATATAAAATAAAGCGTCCTACTAAAATGGCTAGAATAGCGAAACCACTTACAAACACCGAAATAGAAAAGGCAAAACCAAAAGATAAAAAGTATTCTCTTACAGATGGCGGAGGGCTTTTCTTATTGGTTAAACCTAACGGGGCTAAGTTATGGCGGTTTAATTATTACAAACCCTATACTAAAGACCGAACCGAAACAGGGCTAGGCAGTTATCCTGATGTTACTTTGGCAAGAGCAAGGGAAATAAGGGAAGAATACCGCACCTTACTGGCTCAAAATATCGACCCTCAAGCACACCGCCAAGCAATCGAGCAAGCGAAGCAAGCAGAAATTTATAATACTTTTGAGAATGTTGCTTTAGCGTGGTATGAATGGCGGAAGACACGGGCTAATTTTTCAGCCGGCTATGCGAAAGATGTTAAAAGTTTAATGAATAGAATATTACTCCCCTCTTTTGGAAAGTATCCTATTTCACAAATAACCGCACCCATGGCACTAAAAGCATTTAAACCATTGCAAGAGAAAGGAACGCTAGAAACCTTGAAGCGCACCATTCAGAAGATGAATGAGATCATGACGTTCGCATTGCACCGTGAAATCATTTCTCAAAATCCTTTGGTAAATATCTCGAAAGAGTTTGATAGTCCAACGGTAGAACACTTCAAGACGATTAAGCCGGAAGACTTAAGGGAATTTCTTTTCACTTTGAACAATGCTCAAATTCAGCTACAAACAAGATATTTAATTCTATGGCAATTGCTTACGATGACACGACCGAATGAATCAGCGACTGCAAAATATGAAGATATTGATGAGAAGGCGAAGACGTGGACGATATACATCAGCAAGGGGATAAAGCAAGATGATAAAGGACGGGCGCATATCGTTACATTATCCCGCCAAGCACTCGCCTTGCTTAAAGAGATTAAAAAGTTAAGTGGGGATAAGGTTTATTTGTTCCCTAGCCATAAGAACCCACAAACGCACACGAACACTCAGACCGCCAATGCGGCCATAAAGCGAATGGGATATAAAGGGAAGTTAGTCGCACACGGATTGCGAAGTATTGCAAGCACCTATTTGAATGAACAGGGCTATGATCCTGAATTGATTGAGGTTGCACTATCACACATGAACCAAGACCGAATTAGAATGGCATACAACAGAGCGGACTATCTGAAACAGCGTTTTCAAATACTGCAAGCGTGGGCGGATTTTGTTGATGAGTGTTCTCAAGGTGCTTTACCACAGTATCATTTGAAGAAAGTTGCTTAATTGCCAAACCTCCCGAAAAAGTAGGGAGTTCCCGAAATAGTATGGAATAAGCCTAGCCGAATTTTGCTAGGCTTTTTTATTTATTTTTCCACTTTGAAAAAAACTAAAACTTTTTGATTTTTTACCCACTTTACCCACTTTTTGACTATTATTTACTCTATTTTTTATTTAAGTAATTGATAAATAAAGAAAATAAAAAAGTGGAAATCAGTGGGTAAACAGTGGGTAAAGGTTAAAAAACAGTGGGTAAAAGTGGGTAAACAGTGGGTAAATATGAAAATCAGTGGGTAAAATAAAGAAAGTATCAGATAGCAAGTACTTAATTCAAAGCCTTACATTTTTGAATGTATGGCTTTTTTGTTATGAGCATTGACGACTTAATAGAACGGCTAAAGGGTAGATTTTAAAAACAACCCTATGTAAGTGAAAAGGTACTCCCGAGGGGGTACACCTTTCCACGGGGTAGCAGACGCGCGGTTTTCGGCAGTTTTTTGAAATTTTGGATGATCCACCACAACGGAGCAACATTATGATTTAATTGAGTTTTTTTATTTTTCCGTTGTACATTTTGAAATAAAAAAATGCTCAATCAAACCTATCACATTTTAATCATGGTTATATGACCACAACAAAAGGGGTATACGGCAACACCGCACACCCTTTTATTTAGTCTAATAAACCGACTTGAAACTGTTTAAAAAATCAGTAAAATAATCTCACAAGGTAAACGAGCGTAACAGCTTGTATCAAATTAGCGTGGATAGGTAAGGAGTAGCTACCAAGCCGAAAGAGAGCAACCCTATTTGTTCTTTTCCACGTTCTCACAAAATAGGGTAACGCATAGGGGCGGTTATGAGAGTACTTACAGAAGAGGAACAACAGCGATTTAACGAGTTGAGCGAGTTATTTTCCCTACTCAATAAAAAAGATGATGAAGAGCTAACAACAGAAGAACTCTCAAAACAGATTGAAACGCTTAACGAACTTTGGGATTTTTTCTGCAAAACCGGTTATAACATTGAGATCTTTTTACAATGCAAATCACTAAATGAAAATCCCATATTTAAAATTTTTAAGTTTTCAATAGAGAGCTTGAAGAATTCTTTAGAATTATTAGAAAATCAAAACAATATAACTGGCGATTTTTTTATAAAAACATGGGGTAAACTAACAAATGAACAACGAAAAGAAGTATTACAAGAAATAATAAGAAGCAAAAATAAACCAACATCAAAAAATTTACCTGATCTGGGAGATATGGATTTATCTATTGTCCCTTATATAATAATGCTTGTATCTGAAGAAAACTTTAAAAGAACAAAGCAAGCATTAACTCTATTAGAGCTTTCTAGTAAACATTTAGCAGATGTTTTATTAAACATTCCCACAATCGTAGCCAAACAAAACCGCGCTAAACGAAACAATAAGCCAAACCCAAACATAGAAAAAGCTAGAGAGGCGGCTAAAAAAATATGGGAAAAAGAGAAATCAAAAGCCTTACTAGATACAGCGTATCAAATAAAAAGCGAGTTAAATTTGAAAGTTGCATCCACTTCTATTCAAGAATGGATAAGGGATTTAAACCCAAACAAAAAGAAAACCAAATCTAAAGAATAAAATGCCAAAGCCTAGCTTTATATGACTAGGCTTTTTTATTTATCTAAAATATATTTGGCAGATATCAGCTTCACAGTAAAAGCAACAACCTAACAGTAAGACAATATGACTTACTGTTAAATAATATGACCTACAGTACACCTGACTGACCTTTCATAACACCCTTTCTACAATACCCCTACATTTCCAACCATAAACCAACATAAACAGGGGTATTTCTATGGAACAAATCCAAAACCAAACCACAACCGAAGCCGTAGAGAAACGCTATTCAATGGCGGAGCTTAAGGCATTGAGCGGATTTTCTCACGCTTTCATCTATCGACAAATTCAAAAAGGCAAATTACCAAAAGCTGATAAATGGGGGCGTGCTTCTCGTTGGAAAGAGAGTGACGTAAAAGCGTGGCTATCAAGCTTTAAGCCATCTGAAACATTTAACCCATTTTCAAAAGCAAAAAAATCATAAGGGGCATTCTTATGAAACAACCTATCTACCCAACCCGAAGAGCGAAGGCATATATCGCTTTACTGGAACACCCTCACGGTATTAGCAGTAGAGAGATCGATATTAAGTATTTCATCAACAAGGGGAACAATGAAGTATCGGAGCTTGAGCGCCTTCACAATGTAAAAATCATTAAAGAGAAACGCTACAACCAAGCACACAACGGATTTTATAACGTTTACCGCCTCCCTGATGTTGAAGAGGCTTTAAAGGTTATCAAGTTGCTTAACTTTGAGCGGAGTAAATGCGGTGTACTTATCTTATCGGAAGCCGAAACACAGAACTATTTGAAATATTTTGGGGGGAATAAATGAGAGAAGCAATGAAAGCTATCCTTAGCGAGCTAAACGAGCCAAAAACAGCGACAAAAGCACAGAGCAAGGCAAACCCAAAGGAGGCAACAAACAAAGCGAAAATGCTTCATTTAGGGCGTTTTACACAGGTAACAAGACAATTCAACATCATGAAGGACAGTGTAGAGACGTGTAAGCGCGTTTTCCCTGATTGCTTTCATTTTAAGGTTCAAACCGCCAAAGAGTGCAAGCAGTTGGCGGCAGGATTGGCACAAGGAGAAGCCTTATTGCAAAGTTTAGCCAAAATCCGACCGCTTACCAATGAAGAGAAAGCACAAGCGAAAGCCTTTAGAAATATCTCTCGTTATCTGATCAAACAGTTTGAAAGCGTGGCGGAGTATGTAGAACAGGTTAAAGCAACAGAGGAAGAAACCAATGCTACAACTTAAGGAAACAGCAACAGCACTTACCGCAAGTCGTTTTGTTACGTGGCTAATGTTAGACGGTTCGCACGAGAAGAACGGCATAGCAAAGCGTAATCCGGTACTAATGGACGAGGCGAGCGAATTTTACCTATCACAGCTAAATCAACACGGTAAGCAGATTATCCCCTTTACCTTTATCAGCCTTTATTCTGATGAAGAGCCTTACAGCCTTCAAGAGTTGATCACTATGCTTGCTTTACGGATTGAGAAAACCAAGCAATACCGAGAGGCGCATAGTATTGAGTTTGATAATGACAAGCTAACACTAGCCAAACTGGAATACCGTTTAAAGCGTTTGAAGCATTTGCTTTCATTAAGGGGGTAAATATGTACGGGCGAGAGATTAGAGAAGCCTTTGCAATAGCTTACGCAAGGCGAGGCAATGCAACTAAAGCGCTTATACAGGTATTAGGTAAGGAGCGAGCAAGCAAAATGCAACCTCATACCCTACGAGCCAAAGCAAGCACACTGCTTAATGACTATCGAGCGGTGGCAATCATTGAGCAAGAGAAAAGCGCAATGCTTAAGCGTGGGGATTATTTACCCCGTTACCGGTTAAGAACGTATAGAGCCGATTTAGGGGCAGGCATACCGGAAGCAAACCAACAAGCGAAAGAGCGCAAAGAAAAGATTGAGCAAGGCTTTCAAGAGTTGAAACTTCTTCTAATGAAATTGAATGATGTTTTTATGGAGAGAATGGCACTTTTAGCCGAATTACGGGCGGATTATCTGAAATTTAAAAAAAAGATCCCCCAGTAAAACCTCACATTTAAGGACAACCACAATGAAAACAGAACTAGATAATACTGCAGTATTTCCAAAGGTATTTCACAAAGAAACCGTATCCATGACGGATACGCTAAAAGTGGCGGAGTATTTTGGTAAACGACACGACAACCTATTACAAATTATTAAGAACTTAGGTTGTTCTGATGAATTTAGCCGCCTTAATTTTAAGGAGGCTAAATATATTGACGAACAAGGGAAAGCTAGAAAGATGTACCTAATGACCCAAGATGGCTTTACGTTGTTAGTGATGGGCTTTACCGGCAAGAAAGCAATGCAATTCAAGGAAGCATACATCAAGCAATTTAACGCAATGAATAAATGGATTGATGTCAAACGGAAGCTATCACACGACCAGCACCGAATGAATGAAGCGATTAAATTGCACCTTGAAAGCACAGGCAAAAAGGACGAACACATTTACAGCCGAGAAAATAACCTCGTGTATATCGTAGCCTTAGGTTTATCTCGTAAGAAATGGTTAGAGAGTAACGGATATCAAGCCGATGATGAAATACGGAAGTATCTCACAGAAACACAGCTCACACTGCTAGATGATTTACTTTCAGAAAATGCGGTGATGATTAAGTTAGGTATGAGTTATCACGAACGAAAAGCCAAACTAGAGCAATCAGCCTTGTACTTCTTACGTAATCATTTGCCAATGGTGGCGTAAATCACTCAAATTTAAGCAAAAAAAACGCCTCCAAATGGGGGCGTTACATGGTAAAAAATCATATGAAAAAAGTCATCACTATCCTACAAGCCTCGAAAGGCTACGAGGGATATTCTAAAGAAATTCATTCAGAAATCAATCAAATTGAAAAGATTTCATTTTACGAAATGATTAAAGCGTTCTATCCTGATGACGTTATAGCAAAATCTATAACCGAGCCTGGAAACTCGAATAATAAAACTTTGGCGAACACTAGCACGCCTTTCTATTACCGTGCTTTTTTTGTTCGTAGCACACGCACACCCAAAGAACGCCTAGAGCGTCTATCTATGGTAGCGTGTAATGGGAAAGGTTCGCCCTTTGCTGTGTTCCATATGTCGCAGTTTTCCAGCCCGTTACACGTTACCGCCCAAACCCTGGAAAGTTTAGCGGTAGCCCTTCAAACTTTAACTTTGGAGCTATTAGCTATGATCTACTTATTCAAAGCCGTAAGCCGTAGAGACTTACGCAACACAACAAAACCTATTCATGCCTTCCCTTGCTATACCCTACGCATTAAAGCCGAGAGTTTAGAGCAAGCCAAATCTATTGTATGCCCTTTATTTGCGGTTATGGGGGTGGTTTATGCTTAAAAACAACCTCACACCGGAAAAGCTACTAAAAGAAATCGAGCATATCGAAGTATGGACACAATGGGCGAAAGAACTCACGGAAGAAGGAAGCCTAGAGCGTGCCTATTTAGCTTTACAAACGATCAAGAACACGAATTTCATGTATTTAGCAGATGTAGAAGGGGGTAAAAATGAGTAACCAAAATAAAATCTATGTTGTAACGGTAAGCTTAAAACTTGATGAACAGCGTTATTTTCAAGCGGTGCAAGCGTTCTTTAAAGATAAGAAAACCGCCAAGCGTTTTTTAAAAGGCAGTCCATTCAAGGGGAATATCGAAACTGTAGATCCAACTGATTATACTCTCGAGTTTTTACCGGCTTCAGCACTAGGGAAAGTACCTGCAGTTTTATTTAAAGGCTCACGCTTTTACGCAGAAATGGCAGAAGCAAAATCGCATTTTTCAATTTTAATGCCTGATTGTCATTTTGAGGTTAAAAAGTTTGATGAAACAGAACTCTTTAACAAAATGATGAACGTAGGGGGAATGTATGCTTAATCAAGTAGATTTAATCATTCCAAACGGCTCACAAGCATTACACGAGCATTTACATGAAGTCTTTAATATCCCAAGAAAGAACCCTCAAGATGATTTGCTTGTAACCGTGGCCGGCTTGCTTATTGACTATCACGCCTTAATGCTAGAGCTTAGAACGACACCCCTTAGAAATTGGATAGATGAGAATTTAAGCGGTTGCTACTACCACAATGCGATGAACCCTACTACGCAAGCAATCAAGGCACTTAGCGAGCGAATTAGCCTAAATAATGCGATGAGATTAGCGCACATGGAAGAGGTACGCAATGAAGAAAGCGCCTTACTATAATCAACAAGAGAAACAATGCGAGCCTTTCAATGATTGGCTTATACTGGTAGGAGATACCGCCAAACAAGCATACTATCGCAACAATGAGGCAGGAAAGGGAACGCATTGGCAAATGATACGAGAACGCTACGGCTTGCCTATTGATTATGCTCCCGTGATGTTAGATGGCAAAACATTTGAAGAAATCGACCGCTTGCAACTTGCACCGGCAGAGCAACGTTCTATTAAACTCTTTCAAGTGGGGAAAATCCCCACTTTAGCCAAAGATAAGAATGATTTAAAAACTCGTATTCTGATGAACCTAGCCAAACATAACGGTAGGATTTCAGCGATTGAATGGCTAGATGAAGCCTTACAGGGCGAGAACCTTTATCAAACCCTAGAGCAAATAAAGCAAGGGAATGATACCGTGGCGGAAGTGTTGGAGCAGAGACAAGCACAGACGGGTAACACAGAACAACATAAACCCTATATCGAAAAACGCACAGAGAACAGCATAGAGGGGCTTTACCGTGTAACACCTAAATATGATAAGGATACTGGCGAACGTTTATCAGAGCGCACGGAATGGCTTTCAGATGTAATTTCTGTCATTGGTATTGGACAAAGTGAAGCCGAGCACTTCCTTGTTCTTGAATGGACACCAGAGGGAAAACAACAGCCGATCAAATATGCGCTATCTTTGGGCGATTTAGGCGAGCGAGAAGGATGGAAACAGCTTAAAACCAAAGGGTTAAGGCTCACAACTAAAAACTATTTACGCAATGAATTGGCGGACTATTTACAAAGCAGTGGCGAGCGGACTTTTTGGCACATTACAAATTCTACCGGTTGGCATAATGGGGCGTATATTTTGCCAAATGGCGAAGTATTGGGCGAACCTGAAATACCCGTTTTATTTAACCGACAATCAGCAACAGCGAGCGGATACGATACCCAAGGCACGTTAGAAAGTTGGAAGACTGAAATAGCCGATAATGTATTAGGTAATCCGTCCATGATGTTAAGTATTGCTTGCGCTTTATCTGCTCCATTGATGAATATCATAGAGGCGGAGAGCTTCGGGGTACACCTTTTTGGCGGTTCAACAACAGGTAAAACCACAACAACAAACATAGCAAGCAGTTTATACGGACACCCTAATAAAATCCGTTTATCGTGGAATGCGACCGCTTTAGGGCTAATGAATGAGGCTTCAGCAAGAAATGATAATTTCATGCCCCTTGATGAAATCGGGCAGAGTTCAAACCGCAAACACGTAGAGCAGACCGCCTACGCTTTATTTAATGGCGTGGGGAAAATACAGGGAGCAAAAGACGGCGGCAATAGAGAGCTTAACAGATGGCGGATTATGGCATTTTCCACGGGAGAAATAGACGTGGAGGGCTATTTATCTATGAGCGGTATTAAAATCAATGCGGGGCAATTGGTGCGATTGTTGAATATCCCGATAACTAGGGCGAAAGTCTATCATTCATTCCCCGATGGCAAAGCGCATGCGGATTATCTAAACTACTCAAGTACACAGCATTACGGTGTAGCCGGTAGAGAGTGGATAAAATGGCTAACCATTGAGGACAATCAAAAAACCGTGATCAGCGTTCATAGCCAAACTAAAACAAAATGGCTTGAACGTTTACCAAATGACGCTAGTCCACAGGTTCAACGTGTTGCGAGTCGCTTCGCTATTCTCGAAACGGCTTTACAGTTAGGGCGCTTTCTTACCGGTTGGAATGAAACCGCCAATAGTGAAGCGTTATTACACTGCTTTAATGAATGGGTAAATATCTTCGGACTACATAGCCAAGAAGAAAAGCAAATCATTGATCAGGTTAATGGTTGGTTATTAGCAAATGCGGAAGGGAGATTTATCGAATACCCTAACAACCCTGAACAGCGGGCTATCACAAACATAGCCGGCTATAAAATCATTCCACAGCGAGATAATGAGATAGAGAGCTTTTATCTGTATCCATTGGCTTTTGAGGAAGCGATAAAAGGACACCCAAAGGAGCAGGCTTGTAAAATTCTTTCAGATAAAGGCATGCTAGACAAAGGGGAAAGCGGTTATAAGTACAGAGTAAGAATACCAAGTAGGATAGATCCGAAACGTACAAGATGTTATCTCGTTTTCCCACTTGTTGAAAGTGATGAAGCATAAAAAAAACAAAACAAACCATAGTGCTAAATATTTTAGTAATCTACATGCTACATTGGTAGTTTAAGAGCTTTCCAGAAATGGTTAGCTCTTTTTTTTATCTTTGCAAAAAAATTTTTTTTCATACGCGTAGTTTTTTAGTAGTCCAATTAGTCCAAAATACCTATTTATAAAATAATATCCTTATATATCAATATATTACATAAAATTTATTGGACTAATTTTTCTTTTTTTGGACTAAATTTAGGGTATTTTGGACTAAATTTAGGGTGTTTTGGACTACTCAAAAAATAAACAAAAAGAGTTTTGGACTAATTTTGGACTACATTGGACTACTCAATTAGTCCAAAAAATGGCACTTAAGTATTTGATTTTAAAGGATTGGACTAATTGGACTAATTGGACTAACGTTTTTTACTAAATATAAAAAAAAATTTTTTTAAAATCATAAAACAGACCGCCTTGATACATTCTCTTTTATCTAATGATTTTGCTTTTTATGCTACACATTAAGAAGCAGAATAAAATACCTTTTCTTTGCAAAAGGCAAATTATACATTCAGCGTATAATGCTATCTAAAACGAATAAAAGCTACCCAAATTAGAGCGGTAGCTTTTTTCTTATCAAATAAGAAAATAAGATTTCATTTGAGTTATAGCAATAAATATCTTATAATTATCTTATAAAGATAAGAAAGAGGCAACCTAATGACCGTGATTCAATGGACAAATAGAGCAAGCAAACAAATAAGAGCGGTAGATAGTAGATACTTAGATCGCATGTTTGAAAAAATCGAAGCATTACAAAATTTCCCAAATGTTCAAGCGGATATTATTGAACTGAAAGGAGAGCAGAATAAAGGCAAGTTTAGAATGAGGGTGGGATTTTACAGGGTAATTTTTGAAGTAATAAACAATGAACCGATAATTATTGAAATACAAGAAATCAAAAAGCGAGACGAGCAAACATACCGCAACCATTAACAGAATAGAGGGAGTAACCTCCCTCTTAATGGAGAAATTAAAATGAACTTACAATACATTAACGACTTAAATAATAATCCTCTTTTTGTTGTTTTACCTATTAGCGAATATAACAAGCTAAAAGAATACGAAGCGCAACTATCCGGCAACGAAGAAGAATGGCAAAGCCTCCCATATGAACAAGATGATAATGATGATGTAGCAATACCGCATGAAGTTGTAAAGGCTATGATCAAGTATGATGTAAACCATTTAGGCGCATGGCGGATATATCGCAATCTTTCACAGCAAGAAGTAGCGGAACTAACAGGGCTATCACAATCAGCGATTTCCCAAATGGAACGAATCGACAGCAGACCACAGAAAAAAACGCTTGAACGCTTTTCTAAAATTTATAATTGCGATGTAAAACAAATGTACTAAACAATAAAGGCTATCATACCGGTAGCCTTTTTCTTTGCAAAAAATCCACTAAATCCGACCGCTTGAACCTGAAAAAAACTGAAAGAAATTAAAAAACAGTGGGTAAAAGTGGGTAACTTTTCAAAAAGTTTTTATTTTTTTTATTTTGATTTTTGCAAAATAATTTTGATGATCTGTATTTCATTTTGATTTATGGAGAATTAAACATATAATACAGCGCACTAACGTGGTTATTCTGGTATGACTTTTGATTTTAGTAGGACGTTTAGTAGGACGCAAAGAAACTGAATTATAAAGAAACCTTGCAGCACAAGGCTTTATAAGGGGTAATTCAACTGACCCCAGCTCCACCAGAATTTTTTACAAGCCCTAACCTCGTTGGTTAGGGCTTTTCCATTTTCATCGAGATAAAATAGATTTTCAATTATGGCGAAATTACATATTACAACTTGGGGCTGCCAAATGAACGAGTACGACTCGTCTAAAATGGCAGATCTCTTAAATAGTACACATGGTTTAGAATTAACCGACAATCCTGAAGAGGCAGATGTATTACTGCTTAATACCTGTTCCATTCGTGAAAAAGCACAAGAGAAAGTATTCTCTCAGCTTGGGCGTTGGAAAAATTGGAAAAAGGATAAACCTGATTTAATTATCGGTGTAGGCGGTTGTGTAGCTTCACAAGAAGGGGAACATATCCGTGAACGTGCGCCTTTTGTGGATATTGTTTTCGGTCCTCAAACGTTACATCGTTTACCGGAGATGATTAACCAAATCCGTGGCGGTAAAAGTTCAGTTGTGGATATCAGCTTCCCTGAAATTGAAAAATTCGACCGCTTGCCGGAACCTCGTGCTGAAGGCCCGACTGCATTCGTATCAATTATGGAAGGCTGTAATAAATACTGCTCATTCTGTGTCGTGCCTTATACTCGTGGCGAAGAAGTGAGTCGTCCGGTTGATGATGTATTATTTGAAATTGCACAGCTTGCGGCACAAGGTGTACGTGAAGTAAACTTGTTAGGGCAAAACGTAAACGCTTACCGTGGCGAGACTTTTGATGGACAAATTTGTTCTTTTGCTGAGTTACTTCGCTTAGTGGCGGCTATTGATGGTATTGACCGTGTTCGTTATACCACAAGCCATCCAATTGAATTTACGGATGACATTATTGAAGTTTATAAAGATACGCCTGAGCTGGTGAGCTTCTTACATTTACCAATACAAAGTGGTTCAGATCGTGTTTTAACCATGATGAAACGTAATCATACCGCATTAGAATATAAGGCTATTATCCGTAAATTACGTGAAGCGCGCCCAGATATTCAAATTAGCTCAGACTTTATTGTTGGCTTCCCTGGTGAAACGGCTGAAGATTTTGAGCAAACAATGAAGATTATTGAACAAGTTAATTTTGATATGAGTTTCAGCTTTATCTATTCTGCTCGTCCAGGTACACCGGCAGCAGATCTGCCCGATGATGTGACAGAAGATGAGAAAAAAGAGCGTTTGTACCGCTTACAACAACGTATCAATAATCAAGCGATGCAATTTAGTCGTGCAATGTTAGGTACGGAACAGCGTATTTTAGTAGAAGGTCCATCTAAGAAAGATATTATGGAATTAACCGGCCGTACAGAAAATAACCGCATTGTTAATTTCCAAGGTACGCCCGATATGATTGGTAAGTTTGTTGATGTAAAAATTACTGACGTTTATACTAACTCACTACGTGGTGATGTTGTAAGAACAGAAGATCAAATGGGCTTACGTGTGATCGAGTCTGCACAAAGTGTGATGAATCGTACACGTAAAGAAGATGAGCTAGGTGTTGGGAAATACGTGGTAAATCTGTAAGAAAAAATAGCCGCTTGTATTTACAAGCGGTTAAATTTTTTATTTATTTTGCAATTTTGCGATAATTTTATTATGAATACCGCCAAATGCACCGTTACTCATAACCAAAATATGATCGGTAGGTTTGGCTTCTTTTGCAATCATCTCAACCAATTCATCAATGCTCGCCGACCATTTTGCCG
>NZ_ACQL01000030.1 GCF_000175195.1 Actinobacillus minor NM305
GTGGTTTCAACTTTGTTTCCTTGACCGTCATCAATCGTTGAGCCGTCTAAGGTGTAGTTAGCGGTTTTACCGTCCAAGCCTTTAATGCGTGTGCCGTCTTTG
>NZ_ACQL01000029.1 GCF_000175195.1 Actinobacillus minor NM305
TTTACCATTGTCGGCGGTTACACCGGCACGGAAGCAAGCGCAAACAACCTACGCACAGTCGTGAAAAATGGCGTGTTGGAAATCCAAATGACGGAAAAACCG
>NZ_ACQL01000028.1 GCF_000175195.1 Actinobacillus minor NM305
TTGAACTTACACTGGTAGAAACTTTCATTGCGCAACTATTCGCTGCACCATCGCAAATAATGCCGCTAATATCACCAATCATACTGCTGATTGCCATGCTAATCGCCTCAAATTTGCCGGTAAGCAACC
>NZ_ACQL01000027.1 GCF_000175195.1 Actinobacillus minor NM305
GGCACCTCCCTCCGTAAACGGAGGGAGGAAAGAATGAGGAAGATATGGAAAAGCTAACGATAAAGCGGTCCAAAGTTCGCACAAGCACGGTAATCTTGACCTTCTTTATCTTGTCCGAACATACTCCACGCACTTGGGCGGAACACATCTTTATCTGCCACGTTGTGCATATTGACTGGAATACGCAACATTGAAGCAAGGGTAATTAAATCCGCACCAACGTGTCCGTAGGTGGCAACGCAGTGGTTCGCTCCCCAGTTTGCCATCACAGAGTAAACATCGGTAAACGCACCTTGTCCTGTCAAGCGTGGTACAAACCAAGTGGTTGGCCAAGTTTCATTTGTCCGTTTGTTGAGAATGTCGTGGACGTGTTCAGGTAAGTCGATAGACCAACCTTCCGCAATTTGTAATACAGGGCCGACACCTTTCACGAGATTGATGCGATGCATCGTAAACGGCATACCACCTTTGGTAAGATATTGTGAAGATAAACCGCCGCCACGGAAGTATTCATAAACCGCTGGGCACCAACGGGTATTTTCTAAGCAGCGTTTACCATCTTCTTCTGTCACTTCCCAGTACGGTTTAATCACAGGTTTGCCGTCCTTGTCGGTATGTTGTCCTGTACCGTCTAATGCGGCTGAACCTGAGTTGATTAAGTGGATAAAGCCACTTTCTGGTCGCCAGCCTGTTACACGTTCTACGGAGTCTTGGCTCCAGTAAGTACGCACATCGGCAAAGATTTGAGCTTGACCGGTTAAGAGGTTACCGAACAACATATTAACTGCATTGAGCGAGTCATTTTCGGTCGCAAGGATATATGGCGGACGCACGCCGTTCCAGTCATAAGTTGAGTTGAGTAAGGCTTCCATAAAGTCGCCGTTCGGGCTATGGTCTGTCCAATGGCGTTGTCCTTGGAAACCCGCTGCAATCGCATTATGACCTAAGGCTTCTTCACCAAAATTGAGTTTAGCAAGTTTTGGATTACCCACCATTAAATCACGGGTGATAATGGTCATTTTCACCAAGGTTTCACGCAATTTGGCTTTCTCTTCCGCACTCATTTGGTTTTCAGGCGCATTGACATCCACACCTTCAATGCAGAATTCATTTGCCCATTTCAATGCCAACTCATACTCTTCTTTGTCGTAAATACCACGTTCCATACGGCGAGTGAGTTCAGACATATCAACATATTCGTTACGCATACCCAAGTAGTCTTGGAAGAACTCTTGATTAACGATAGAGCCTGCGATACCCATCGATACAGAACCGATAGAGAGATAAGATTTACCGCGTAAGGTCGCTACCGCTAAACCTGCACGAGCAAAGCGAAGTAATTTTTCACGCACATCATCAGGGATAGATTGATCGCTCGCTTCTTGCACTTCGGTGCCATAAATAGAGAACGCAGGCAAGCCCATTTGGTTATGCCCTGCAAGTGAAGCCGCTAAATAAACTGCCCCCGGACGTTCAGTTCCGTTAAAGCCCCAAATAGCTTTTGGCATATGCGGATCCATATCAATGGTTTCAGAACCGTAGCACCAGCAAGGTGTCACGGTAATCACCGCACCAACATTTTCACGTTTAAATTTTTCGGCACAAGCTGCCGCTTCAAATACACCACCGATACAGGTATCGGCAATCACACATTCGACAAAATCCCCATTTGTATGGCGAACTTCTTGGCTAATGAGCTTCGCCACCGCTTTTGCCATATTCATTGTTTGATCTTCCAATGATTCACGCACCCCAAGACGGCGACCATCAATGGTTGGGCGGATACCAATTTTTACTGGAGTTGATTTGAGTTGAGTCATATGAGTCCCCTTAACCGTAATTCGGCTTCCTGAATAATGGATTGTTGAAAGTATTTTGCCCCTTCTTTATTGAGATAGAAGTAATTTGTATGGTTTTTGTGAGTTGGTTCACAAAAAGAGCGGAGAAAGCGGTTAAATTTGTAGAATTTTTTGCAAAATAAATGCCCGATTTACCAAAGGAACAGGAAAATCGGGCAAGCACATTTCTGACGGAAAAAATGTTATAAAGATATTAAAGTTTATTTTTATATATCTTTGTGTTATAATAAGTGTGTTTTATGGAAGAAAAAGTTTTATTCTTCTTTTAAAATACTTTTATTTTGTGCAATCTGCATGTTCTTTACGCTGAAAATTGCGTTTATCTTTTAACTAGCGATATATCATTTATTAGCTCAGTTACACCATTACGAAATGGTTTGAAATAACGTTTCGTCTTTTCATAGTCGTTGTTATTAAGTATCTATCTTTAATTAAATAAATGATCTATCACAAACCGATAGGAGATACTGTTTTGTCTTTTACTAAATTAATTCAAAACAAATCGTCGTTCAATCCTTTTGTGATTAGTTTGACATTAATAATGGTAGTTGGCTTAGTCATTGCTACTTTAGTCATTCCAGAACAAATGACCACAGCTCTAAATTGGATAAAAGGAGCTATTTTTACTAATTTTAGTTGGTTTTATATTTTAGCGTTCTCTATTTTCTTATTCTTCTTAGTGCTTCTATCTGTGAGTAGTTTAGGAAATATAAAATTAGGCACAAATGAAGAAGAACCCGAATTCTCATTTTTATCTTGGCTTGCAATGCTGTTTGCTGCCGGTATGGGGGTAGGTTTAATGTTCTTTGGTGTTGCAGAACCTTTAACCCATTATTTTTCTTCTATAACCACCGGAAATTTAGAACATAAACAACAAGAAGCGCTATTGCATACTTTTTTCCATTGGGGTATTCACGCTTGGGCTGTGTATGCTGTTATTGCACTTGCTTTAGCTTATTTTGGTTTCCGTTATAAATTACCACTTGCACTTCGCTCTTGCTTTTATCCATTATTGAAAGACAAAATCAATGGACGGATTGGTGATTTTATTGATGTAATGGCATTAGTTGCAACCCTATTTGGTATTATTACTACATTAGGATTTGGTGCCTCCCAATTAGGTGCAGGATTAGAGCAATTAGGTTGGATTACCGAAAGTAATTTTTCTATTAAAGTAGCCATTATTATTATCGTAATGGGGCTTGCTGTCTTTTCTGCTATTTCAGGGGTTGGGAAAGGTGTAAAAATGTTAAGTGAAATTAACTTAGGATTAGCCTTTTCTTTAATGTTATTTGTGTTGATTGTCGGACCAACATTATATCTGTTATCTGCTTTTAGCGATAATTTAGGGACTTATTTAAGTAATCTTATTCATTTGAGTTTTAAAACTTATGCCTATGAAACGGAAAATATGGAGTGGTTCACTAACTGGACAGTCCTTTATTGGGCTTGGTGGTGTTCTTGGGCCCCATTTGTAGGATTATTTATTGCTCGTATTTCTAAAGGACGGACAATACGAGAATTTATTTTTGGTGTATTAGCTATTCCAAGTTTATTTTGTGTGTTGTGGTTTACGATATTTGGAAATAGTGCTATTTGGTTAGATACCTTTGTTGCAAATGGTGCTTTAAATAAATTAACTGCCTCACCAGAACAATTGTTATTTAAATTTTTAGATTATTTACCTCTCTCTTTAGTTACTGGCGTGGTGGCATTGGTAATTATCTCGCTTTTCTTTATCACTTCGGCAGATTCAGGTATTTATGTGTTAAATAACATTGCATCTCGTGATAAAAGTTTATCATCTCCCCGTTGGCAAGCAGTAATGTGGGGTGTTTTAATGTCTGTTGTTGCTATCACTCTCATGGGTATGGGTGGGTTATCAACTTTACAAACAATGACTTTGATTGTTGCTTTGCCTTTTGCAATGTTGATGTTGGTAATGTGTCTAAGCCTATGGAAGGGGCTAAGTGCGGATAAAAAATACTTTGAAACCAAAACAACCCCGAGCAGTATGTTTTGGTCGGGAGATAAATGGAAAGATCGCCTAAGTCAAATGCTAAACCAAACGCAAGAAAAGGATATTATTAAATTTTTGAAACATACAGCACTCCCTGCAATGCGTGAATTACGCCAAGAGCTTATTGGCGTTCATAATTTGGAAGTGGAGATTGTTCAATTATTTGATAACGATGAGCCGTCAGTGGAGTTCATCATTCATAAAGAGTCTATGCGAGATTTTATGTATGGTATTAAATCGATTGGACACGAGGTTTCAGAGCAGTTGATTGATGATCAAAATATGCCACATATTCAACATTCAATGACTTATCAACCAATGACTTACTTCTTTGATGGTAGAACTGGCTATGATGTTCAATATATGACTCGTAATGAGCTAATTGCGGATATCCTTAGACAATATGAGCGTTACCTTACTTTACTTGATGATGTAGGGCAAGAGTTGATGGCGCACGAGCAAACAGAGTTAGCTGAGTAATAAAAAGTGCGGTTTAAAGCCGCACTTTATTTTTAATACTAAATATGCAATGAAGATTTTTCAAACTACGTTTAATAAGCCGGTTGTCGCTATGAGTTTGCTGTTTTGTGGCGGCATTCTTGGTTTTATATCGTTTAATCAAACAGAAACAATTTCTTTTATTCTTTATCTGAGAGAATTTATTTTTACTCATTTTCATTGGCTTTATGTATTAGCTAGTGCGTTATTTATCTTTTTTCTTCTTTTTTTAGCACTTAGTCATTATGGTGATATACGCTTAGGCGATAATGATAGTGAGGCAGAACTAAGTTTAAGATCTTGGTTTGCACTATTATTTACAGCAGGAATGGGAATAGGGATTATCTTTTTAGGTGTTGCAGAACCGCTTTCTCATTTACTTTTCCCCACCTCAAATCAATATATTGAACGCCAAGCGGTTTTCCAAAGTATTTTTCATTGGAGTATCAATGCTTGGGCAATATATGGGTTGATTGCGCTAGCCATCGCTTATTTTGGTTTTCGTTATAAATTACCGCTTTCATTACGTTCTTGTTTTTACCCTTTATTAAAGCAGCGTATTGAGGGGAAATTTGGCGATTTAATTGATGTGTTAGGTCTTTGTACAACAATCTTTGGCATTATTACGACATTGGCATATAGTGCTATTCGTTTAGTTTCTGCTTTTGAAGAACGTCAAATCTGGCTTAGTGATAAATTAACCATTCAAATTATTATTGGTGCAGTATTTATTGTAGCAATTGGCATTTCTACTCAACGGATTACAAAAGGGTTGCGAATAGTCAGTGAATTAAGTTTAGGGCTTTCACTTTGCCTTATGTTGTTTGTGCTATTTGTTGGACCTACAGCTTATCTGCTTTCTGTTTTTACAGAAAACATCGGTCATTATCTAAACGGTTTTGTTAGAGTCGGGTTCAAAACGTATGTCTATGAACCTGAATATCAAGAGTGGTTTAATCAATGGACAATTTTATATTGGGCATGGTGGTTTTCTTGGGCGCCTTCATTTGGCATTTTTATTGCTCGAATATCAAAAGGGCGAACCATAAGAGAATTTATTTTAGGCGTTCTAATTGTACCAAGTTTATTTTTTATTTTATGGTTTACCATTTTTGGCAATGGTGCTATTTGGGTTAATCAATTTTTAGCAAATGGGAAATTAGGCGAAATGCTAAATCAAACGGGTAAATTATTATTTGCTTTTTTAGATTATTTGCCTTTTTCAACGATCTCTAATTTCGTTGCCTTTATTATTGTACTGTTATTTTTTATTACAACCATCGATTTTGGAATATATATCTTAAATAACATCTCGCTTAAAGATAAAAGCCAACGTTCACCAAGATGGCAATTTATCTTTTGGGGGGCAATTATTACATTAATCACTTTTGTTTTATTCCAAACAGGAGGGATAGAAGCTCTACAAGGCACAATGCTTATATTTTCACTGCCCTTTGTTATCTTGATGATTTTTATGATATTAAGTTTACTAAAAGGGCTTAGGTTTGATGTTCTTTCTTCTAATAAGAAAACCAATATGCAACGTTGGGTGGATACAGATTGGAGACTACAACTTAGTGAACTACTAAATGTCAATACACCTAGCGATATAACAAGTTATATAAAAAATACCGCTCTCATAGCAATGTGAGAGCTACGTCAGGAGCTTATTGGTATCTATGATTTAGACGTGGTTTTAGATATCAATATCACATCAGAAAATAGTCAATTAACTTTAACAATAGGCGATTTTATTTATCAACTAGAAACAGTTTTCCAGAATATGGAAAATGAACAAAACATATTGTTAAATATAAAAACAAATACCTTTAATATGGAAAGGTATGAAATTCATTTTTTAACGAAAAATGAGCTTATTGCTGATATATTAAAACAATATGCTTTGTATCAAACAACTAAATCGTCATTTCGATTTGATATTGCTGACAATACGCCTGAATGTTTGGAGGCGGCATTTTATCGGTAAAAATATGATGAACGGAGGAGAGCGGAGCAAGCTGAATAAGGTCTTTCCGCTCAAACTTTGTATGATCGGCTAACAGAAAAACCTGTTTGCTTGAGGCAAGCATTTTTCGTTTAGCAATCGCATTCATTTCATTCGACTCCCAAATAATCCCCTCGGCAATACCTGTACAGGAGAAAATGGCAATATCAATGTTTAAACGAGAGAGCAAATGCCCTGAAAGCGAACCGTAAAAAGCATCATATTTGGCAGAATACACTCCACCGGTCGCAATAACTTCAATACTGCTTTTATTTGCCAATGCACGAATGTTATGCATTGAACTGGTTACCACGGTGCAAGGTGTATCCGGTAAAAGTTGGGCAAAATTCCAACTGCTCGAACTGGCATCTAAGCCAATGACCGCGCCTTCAAAAAAATGGGCTAATGCATTTTCGGCGATGGATTTTTTCTCCTCACTATTCATGCGGCGGCGAGCATCAAAAGAACGCCCGATATCCCGATTCTTCAGGCTAACGGCACCACCGTGTGTGCGATGAAGTAAATGGGCGTTTGCCATTTTATTTAAATCACGTCTAATGGTTTCAAGTGAAACATCCAGTTGTTCGGCAAGCTCTTGAACACTGGCTTCTTCGTAAGTTTCGACATATTTCAGAATACATTGTTGGCGATGTTGCATAGTGTTTATCCTTAAACAATAGAGATTTTGATTGTAGGGAATTTGGCAAAAAAGAACAGGCAAAATGTTTTTATTTGTGAACTACATCACAATTTAGTGATAATAAAGTAGCAATTTTAAGTAGAAGTTTTAGACTGTTTGTGTATCTATTCATCATAAAAGGAGGAAGAAAATGGCAGAATCAACACCTGTTCAAACAATGATTGAAGCGTTAGGTGGTGCTCAAAATATCGAAGAAGTTGAAGCCTGTATGACACGTTTACGCGTTTCTTTAAAAAATAATGCCGCAATCAGTAAAGAAAAATTACTGTCAGCAGGTGCGTTAGACGTGTTAGAGGTTAATCAAGTAATTCACGTCATTTTGGGGACAAAAGCTCAACAATATCGTGATGAAATCCAGCAATCGCTCGCAGGGTAAATCTAATCAAGCGGTATGATTTCTTGCTGTTTTTACCAATGGGAAAATAGTCTCGGAATTTTACCGCTTGTTCTCATACCTGTATCTCAGTTTTAGATACAGGTATTTTTCACATTTCAACTTAACGATTATTTACGTTGAGTTACCACTTGAATGAATGGAGTTTGTCCTTTTTTCATCTGTTCATTCGCTTGTTTAACCATCTCTTCTACATTGGTATGTAAATGAGCTGTAACTTTGGTGTTTGCTTTTTTCTCTGGAACCAAGCGTGCTTTAACTGTTTTACCCTTCACAACAAGGTTATTTTGTTTCGCATTCACATTAACCGGCGTGTTTGTCGTTTCACGTTTAATGTCCGCATTTAACTTCACATCGGCTTTTACGCCTGTAATCGTGCCATTATTCCAGTCTTGCGCTAGATTGTTGTTCCATTTTTGTTCTGGGTATGGGGTATATTTACCGCTACCGCTTGCAGAAACGCTCACGCTTGTTTCGCTCACTTTATTCACAAGCCCTTTGCTGATTAAATCGCCTGCCACAGTACCAGAAACAGTGTCCGCATTTAACGCGCTACCTGTTAAGAGAGCATCGCCACCTACGTTGAGGTTTGCAGACTCATTATTAACTACGGTACTTGTGTGGGTTTGATTGCGAATAACATTCACATCAAGGGAAGCACTGCCACCATTTGGTGTCCATTTTTGTTCTGCTACGCCACCATTTAATGAGAGTGTTGCACCTACGCCAGTTTTTTTCACGTTATCCTGTAAAGCAGTTAAGGCAAGATTGCCATTACCGCTGTCTAGGGTAACGTTTTTCGCATCCGCTTGTACACCAGCAAGGGTGATGCCATTACCACTTTGAATATTCAGATTTTGAGCGGTAACTTGACTTGCTG
Organism: Actinobacillus minor NM305; assembly: GCF_000175195.1. Taxonomy (GTDB): domain Bacteria; phylum Pseudomonadota; class Gammaproteobacteria; order Enterobacterales; family Pasteurellaceae; genus Haemophilus_A; species Haemophilus_A minor. Next base: position 8,357 of record NZ_ACQL01000027.1, read on the forward strand.
TATGGCTATTAGCGGCTTCGTGGTTTACTTTCAAGTTTGCTTTCAAGCCTAAACTTGATACACCTTTGCCGACAGATACAGCTGCCCCCACAGCAACATCAGTGAGTTGTTTATCGCTTTTCGCTGCCACAACATTGACGGTTTCACCGCTTAAGTTGATGTTGTCCGCCGCTAAACTTGTGCCTTGTACTAGCGTATTTTTACCGCTTTGAATGTTGATTGATTGTCCTTCAACTTTAGCTGTAACGGCATCTTGTGTATGACCGTTTACGGCATTTACAGATACGCTTGCATCAACGCTTGGGATAGCAGCAGTTGCAGCTGGAACGACTAATGCCCCCACACCGAGATCTGCTTTAAAGCCTACGCCATTTTGTTGCTCTTTATTCGTTGCTTGAGCAAAGGTTGCACTCTCTTTTGCCACTACGTTAATGTTGCCATCTGCTTTCATATCCGCTTGGCTGTAAAGATTGTTTGTATTTACCGCAATGTTATTTGCAGTTAAAGAGGCTTTTTGCGCTTTCTCAGAAGCGGTCTGATTTTGTTGGTAATTTGCACCTACATTCACTTTCAGATTAACGGTTTTAAGATCGCTTGTATTGCCACTAACACCGATATTTACCCCTGCTTTCATTGTGTCTTTGCTGCTGCTATTTACGGCAGCTTGTAAGTTATGTTGTTGAGAGTTAAGGGTTAAATCGCCACCTACTTGATATTGTGTTGCAGTATCTTGCAAGGTTTTACCGTTGATCACAATGCTATTGCCAGCATTGAGAGATGTTGCTTGTGCTGTGGTGCTTTGGCTGTTTTCACGACCACCTGAAGCAGATAATGAAACAGAACTGCTAATCGCTTTATCTTTGTTGATCGATGAAGTGACAGACAATCCTACGTCCACATTTTTGGTACGATCATTTTGTGAGTTCGTTGCCACAGAATGTTCGATATGTTCTGCACCTTGTGCGATGTTATTACCTGCAGAAAGTTGAGAGCCTTGATGTTGAATACGCTCTGCATCTAAAGTGAGATTTTGTTTCGCACTTAATTGGCTCGCTTGTGCGGTTTGCGTTTGGCTATTCTGTTGTTTATGATTTACGCCTACAGACAATGTCCCTGTCGCACTGGATTCATTTACTTTAGCTGATGCGGTAATACCTGCTGTAGTCGATTTTTTATTGCTATCCAAGCGGTCAGATTGTGCTGATGTTTTGATATTTTGTGCTTGAATGGTTACATCGCCTTGAGTTGCACTAATTTTACTGCCAACCACGTTCACATCTTGTGCGGTCACTTTGGTGTTACCACCTTCAAGGCTCGCTGCAGTATGGGTAACTTCTTGTGTTTGTTGTTTGTGGTTATAAATACCTAAGGTAATGCTACCTTGTGCTTCAAACTTAGTATTGCCTTTAACAACATTAAGAGCATTTACTGATTCGCCTTTGATCAGTGAAGTGATAACACCGCGTAGAGCCGCTTCAGTATTAAAGGTCACTTTTGGTTTATCGCCTTTTGCTGAAATACCAAATCCAGCTTCTTCTTTCATTGATAAACGTTGGTTTTTCGCCCCAATTACTTCAACCGTTGGTGCATAAACCCCTAAAGTATTAACCGCTTGCACCTTACTACCGATAACATTAATGCCTTTTGTTGAAATCAGTTGTAAGTTAGATTCTGAAGCAAGGGTTGAGCCTTGAGCAGTCGAAACGCTGTTAAAGCTACTTTCGCGTGCTTTAGTGATATTGAAAATAGTACCTGTACGGCTATTTTGGTGTTCAATCACTCGTGCTTGAGCGGAATCCACCACTAATTTACCTTGATTACCCAACACATAACCTTCGCCTGCAAGAACACGGCTACCTTTCACATTCACACCATTGCTTGCGTCAATATAAGCTAAACCTTTAACGGTTAAATCCGTACCGTGTTGGATAGTTTCATCTTTGCCCGTACCTAATGTTTTAGAGCCTGCCAAGCCACCCCAGAATTTTTGTTTATCGTCAAGTTGGTGAGTGTTTTTAGTTGCTTGGCTCACAAATTCGGCTTTACCTTTATTTTGCACAAAGAATTGACCGTCAATTTGACCTTTCACCGCACTCAAATGCACATCGCTGCCACCTACGGTAAGGTTTTTAAACTGTAATTCACTTGCCACTAACTCTTGTGTGTTGGCGGTTTGTGAGCTAGAACCTGTACGCAAGCGGGCAGTTTCATTTTTAAATTTACTTGTTGCTTCAGATTGCGTTGTTTGTGCTACGCCTTTTAACGCCACCCCTTTTTCACCATAAACAAAAGCATCTTGCCCCGCTAATTTAACCGCATTGCCTGTGACTTTGCCTTTTGTGGCAACAACATTTAATTGGCCAGCGGCAAGGGTTGTGCGATGAACGGTTTGAACTTTAGTTTTATCGGTTTCTTCACGGAACCAAAGCCCTTTAGATTGGTGTTTACGCGCATTGCTTTCATTCGTTGTGGTTTGTGTACCGAAATGGGTTTGACCACCGATGATACTTGCTTGTTTCGCTTTAATATCTGCCCCAGAAACATTTAAACGGTTATCTACATCGACAACAAGATTATCCGCTTGGATTTTGGTTGCTTGATATTTTTCATTTTTGCCAGAACGGGATTCATCAACTTTAACACGTCTATCAGCAGTGTATTGGTTGTTTTGACGGTAAGTGCTAGCGGTTACTTTTCCCTGAACATTTGCATTGCCCGCTTGTACTAAAACGTCTTTTGCCTTGATGTCCGCAGCTTCAACATTGAGTGTGGCACGATTGTCGGTAGAATGGATACGGATTCTATCCGCTTGCATACTGCCTACAACACGTCCATCAAGTACCGCACCTTTTGCTTCTTCGACTTGAACGGTTAATTTGCCATCTTTATCACGTTGAACGGTATTTTTACCCATTACCACATTGATATTTTTTGCCCCACGAATATCGCCACCGACATTGACCGTTGGTGCAATTAAATCTAACTGATCGACTTGGCTATTGGTAACTTTACCAGAGGTGGATAATGCTTTGTCGCCCTTGACATCAAATCCTGTTAATTCTCCCTTGCTTACGGCAGGTTTACCGACAACCAGTGACGCTTTTGGTGTATTAATAAAACCGCAACCATCACAACTAATGCCATTTGGGTTTGCTAACACATAATCTGCACGTTGCCCAAACACTTCTTGACGTCCAGCTAAATGGGACGGTTGGCGGCTCACGACTTCATTTAAAATCACTTTTGCCGCTTGATTTTGTAGATTTGGGTTTTTATCCAAATTACCAGCAAGTTCTGATTTGCCTTTATTTAACGCATTGTTTAATACTGCACCTGATTTATCGACATTAAATTTGTTGTATTGGTTATGTGATAAACCCGCGTCAGACGGTTTGGCGATATTAACGATTTCTACGCTTCCAACACGTTTGACTTGTGTTTGAGAATTGGCAGATTGAATATCCGCATAAGCAGGAATGGCATAGCACAGAGCGAGTGTTGCCGTGATTTTAGATAGAGATAAGTTTGCTCTAGACATAAGATAATCCTCTTAATTTATGTTTAATTAGGGGTAGATGGTAAGTCATAAACAGATTGAAATTCTTGTGATATTCAATGACTCCCATTTATAAAAACGATGATGTTTTACATAAAAGATAAAAAAATGAGCTGTTCATTATAAGAATACGTTAAATATGAAATTCACTTGATGTTCTTGCTCCCAAGCTTGATGTTTTTCTTTTTGAACTTTACCTCTCGCCCATTGTAAATTCGCCTTCCACTGTGTTTGGGCTAACTGTAAACCGATGCCATAACTCCAAGCTTGTTGATGATGAATGACGCCTGTACTGTTTTTCTGGATTCCAGAATCAAGCAGTGCATAGGGTTCTATTTGTAGCGAACGATATTGTTGTGACCAACTGAGTGTATTTTGTATCACAAGGCTTTTTTCTGCTGAGAGCGATAAATCTTGAAAACCCCTTACCGCATATCGTCCTAATAAATCCGATTGCTCTAGTGAAGGTAAATAGTTTGGGCTGTATAGCCCTAATAGGCGATGAGAACGGCGGAATTTTTGTGAACCCATTGAGTGAAAATGCACCCATTGTAAATCGACATTCCATTTACGAAATTGACTTTCCGGTTGATCTCTGCCTTGATTGCGAGTCGCATTCCACCAATTGAGTCCGTAGCGATAATCTAGATTAAAGATGAGTGAACCTTGTGAAAGGAGTTGCAAATGATTAAAAGAGAGTTGTGCAACGCTAAGCGTTGGGCTTTGTAAGATAATCACGCTGTCTTCAAAGCGATTCTTGCTATTCAGATGGTCTAGTTGTGCAGAAAGCGTTGAGATATGATTTGAGCCTCGATGAGCAACATAATCAACTTTCATCCCTGTTTGCCAAGTTCTGCCTTTTTGCTCGACATTATGATAAATCAACGGAATTTGTTGGCGAAATTGCGAAACTGAGCCAAAGCCATTAAAGGTCCAACGTCCATAAGGTATGGAATAATATAAAATCGCAGAACGATTAAATTCAGATGTCGATTTTAACGTATGGCTTCCGCCTAAATAAAGGCTATCTGACAGCCCAAATGGGCTATCCAGATTTAACCCGAAACGGCTTTGCCAGCGATGATATTGACGAGAAGCGAAGTTATCCAACCCAATATAACCTGAAATAGCAGAGCGTGGCTTATTGACAAAAGAGAGTTCAATCTCGCCATTTTTGGCAGGTAATACATCGACAGAAACCTGATTGCTACTCAAACGGTTTGCTTGATCTAACCCTTGATCTAATTCTTTGATATTTAACGGCTGACCTACAATGTTAGGAAACAGCATAGCCAAGTTTACTTGCGAGCTTCCCCCTGTCAATTTAGCCACTTTGCCTTCAGTCACTCGTAAAATCAGTGTCTTAGAACCATCATCTTCAAATTGAAATGGATTGTGAATATAGCCCTTATCTAAATAGGCTTGGGTTAAATCTCGGCTGAGTTGGTTAAGACGAACTTCATTTAAACATTCGTAAGGTAATGGTTGAAATGGTTCGGGGTTAATTAGCGTAACACCTTTAATTTGTAATGAATGATAGGGTAAACAATATTTTGCCATTGCGGCACTTTCATCTATGGATGCAGCATTTGTTTGAAATTGATGTTGAGAGAACCAACGGGATTGCTGATATTGTTGAATTTGTTGTAATTGATGTTGGCTTTCTTGTTGGGAACGAACAAGATCATTGTTTGCCCAACTGTTCAAACTCAATAAACTTGCCAGAATTACAAAGGAGGGGCATTTCATAATGTTTATATCAATAGTACAAATAGGTACATTCTAATCTTGGCTCTATTAGATATCTAGTGTTTTGATGTTTTATTGAGAAGTAGCTCACAAAAATTTTTATTTCCTCTTACATCATAAGAGTTATCACGATTAATTGCGATAAACAAGCGGTTAAATTTCTATGAAATTTAACCGCTTGTAACTTACTTATTGTGAAACTTAAAACGCAATTTTATACACTTCTAAAATTTCTTCTGCGGTGCAATCACGAGGATTGCCGCCGGTACAAACGTCATTGAGGGCGTCAATAGAGAGTGCCGGTAAATCTTCTTCTTTTACACCGATTTGGGAGAGTTTTGGCGGAATGCCAACATCAGTAGAAAGTTGTCGCACCGCTTGAATAGCTGCGTTGCGGTACTCTTCTTGAGTCATTTCATCAACGCCTTTTACGCCCATTGCTCGTGCGATTTCACGGTATTTTTCGCCGGTGTATTCTTTGTTAAATTCCATCACATAAGGCAGTAATACCGCATTGGCAATACCGTGAGGGGTGTCGTAGTAAGCGGAAAGTGGGTGCGCCATACTGTGAACTACGCCTAATCCAACGTTAGAGAAGCCCATACCTGCTACGTATTGACCTAACGCCATGCCTTCACGACCTGCAGGATCGTTTTCTACTGCACCGCGTAATGAGCGAGAGATAATTTCAATCGCTTTTAAGTGGAGTGCATCGGTTAATTCCCAAGCCGCTTTAGTAATGTAGCCCTCGATAGCGTGGGTTAATGCGTCCATACCGGTTGCTGCGGTTAAGCCTTTCGGCATTGATGACATCATATCGGGATCGACAACAGCAACAGCTGGCACATCGTGAACATCAACACAGACGAATTTGCGTTTTTTCTCTTCGTCAGTAATCACGTAGTTAATCGTTACCTCAGCAGCAGTACCTGCGGTGGTTGGTACGGCAATGATTGGCACGCATTTTTGGTGGGTTGGTGCAACACCTTCAAGGGAAAGGACATCGCCGAATTCGGGGTTATTGATGATGATACCGATACCTTTTGCACTGTCGATAGGTGAACCGCCACCGATTGCAATCATATAATCCGCCCCAGAAGCTTTAAAACGCTCTACGCCTTTTTTGATCACATCAACGGCTGGGTTGGCTTTAACTTCATCAAAAATTTCATAAGGTAAACCGGCTTCATCAAGTAAGTTAGTCACTTTTGCAACAACTTGATAACGTACAAGATCTTTGTCGGTAACAATGAGGGCTTTGGTAAAACTACGGCTTTTTACTTCGTGGACGATATGTTGAATTGCCCCTTTGCCGTGATAGCTGGTTTCGTTAAGGATAAGACGATTTGCCATAATATTTTCCTCTTAAAATTTATAAGATCAATACGCATAAAGGAGAGGGGGAAAGCGTAAACTTTGGATATTATGTTATCGTGTTTTTATCGTAGGGGCAGGGTTTATCCCTGCCCTAAAAATATGGTATTCCAACGGGTGGGGATAAACCCCACCCCTAC
>NZ_ACQL01000026.1 GCF_000175195.1 Actinobacillus minor NM305
TAGGGGCGAAATATTTTTCGCCCCAAACCATCACCGGAATATCAGGGCGAATATAATTCGCCCCTACAATATTCCTAAAACCATAAAAATGCGTAAATCTTAAACTCTCTCCCCTTGTGGGAGAGAGACAGCCGAAGGGTGCGTTCAGCAACCTTCGGCAGAGAGAGGGGAAACCCACGCCTTTTAGAGCGTAATTTCCCCCTCTCCCTGATTTTGCTTCTTAACGAAGCAAAATCTGTCCCTCTCCCACTAGGGGCGAGGGTTGTATATCGACAGCTACGATGAGGCGGTTAAACACAGTTGCTACAACAGGTTAAATTTTCTGCATTTGTTGCATAATACCACTCATTTTCGGGTATATTACACATTAAATTTTCTTTTGTCATAACGAGTTCAAATATGGACGTACAAAATCTTATTCTTTGGCGAAAGTTCTTTTCAGGCTTAGCCTATACCGCAATGCAAAGCGTGTTCTTTATCTATTTACAATACTATAAAGGCTTTGAAGCCGACCAAATTGCAACGGCATTTTCTTTATTGGTTTTTGCCAGCCAAGCATTTGCCTTATTTGCAGGCTCGTGGGGAGATCGTTTCGGGCGTTCTGCCGTGATGTTACTCGGTTGTTTGCTGGATGCCATTGCCTATATTTTAATTCTAACTACACACCATTATGGCTTTTTATTATTAGCCACATTCTGTTTTGGTTTAGGTAGTACGTTATTCAGCACCAATGCCCGAGCTTTTCTGCTCAGCCATTCGGCGGATAACTATGCTTCAAAAGCGCACGCACAGGGGCGATTTTTAAGAATTTCGAGCCTTGCCTCAATGGTTGCGCCACTTTTAGCGCTGCCTTTTATCTATTTCCGTAAGGCGGAGTGGTTAATCTGGCTCAGCTGTGCCATTGAAGTGGCAATGTTAATCTTTATGCTTAAAAGCATTCCAAAAAGTGAATGTCAAAATGTGCAGAAAGAAACCTTCCATTTTAGCCAACTAAAAGAGGTGTTAAACAAGCGGTTCGTTTTTGCGCATATTTTGCTTTTTATTCCGCTGGGAATGGGAACAGCGTTTTATGTGATCTTCCCTTATATTTTTACCAACTTATTAGATCGTCAAAGTTTGGTTTCCGTAGCGTTCTTTCTGAATAATTTAATTGCGGTGCTATTGCAATCGTATTTCTCCAGAAAATTGAATTTTGGCGTGGCGAAGTTGGTGTATATTGCCCCGGTTTTAATTATTTTACTCTTCTTACCGTGGTTCTATACCTTGCAAGCATTATCGGAAGTCACCGCTTTTGTTTATCTTATTGTGTTTGCGATTATCAGCCTTTTTGCGAATACCACTTTGGCAAATATTTTAGTGAAGCTTGATAAAGGCAAAAATCAAGGTTTGATGTTTGGTATGTCAAAAATGATCCTAGCGGTTACGACTGCCGGCATTATGAATGCGTTGCCTTATGTTTTCTTAGTCTAGAGATTTTTCCGTAGGGGCAAATCACATTTGCCCCAATTCCTCAATTGTTTAGGGCGAAAAATATTTCGCC
>NZ_ACQL01000025.1 GCF_000175195.1 Actinobacillus minor NM305
TGCTTCGTTTAGAAGCAAAATCAGGGAGCGGGGTAAGGGGCGAAACATATTTCGCCCCTACAAAAAACAACACGGGAATAAAACAACGTGGAATCTGAAAAATACCGAATGAATTTAATAGGGCAAATGTAATTTGCCCCAGATTACTGACAAACCTTTTTATTTAA
>NZ_ACQL01000024.1 GCF_000175195.1 Actinobacillus minor NM305
TTATGTAGCAGTTGCACAAAGATTTAACCGATTGAAAACATTAAAATCCCTATTGAAATTTTCACTCAATAGGGATTTTTATTATGACACAAAAGTTACTCAAACACGAGTTAGTTGAACGATTACTTCAACTGAAAGAAAAGCAAGATTTATTAACGGTGCAAATGCAACTTTTAACGCCAGAGATTAGCGAATTGGCAGCTCCATTTATGCCGAAAACACCGAAAAGCCAGTCTGTGATTACCGCTCGTTTAATCGCACAAGTATTAAGGGAAAATCAGGATACGTGGTTGATGTGTGGGGATATTGCAGAACAGGCATTACGGTTAGTGGGGCAACCGCAATTTGTTGATGTAGGTGATCGCTATTATAAGGTGGTAAAAAGAATGTTGCTGCGTTTAGCGAAAAAGGGATTGGTTGAGCGTGCAGGGATTCATTGGCGGTTGAAAGCACTACCCTAATAACATACATTTCTTTTGATAGATACGATATTATCTATTGTCTTAATCGCCAACGCACATCAACAACATTGATTTCTAGTCTTTCGACTATACCTTTGTTTAGCCAATGTTTTAATGCTGCACGCATTGACACGGTATGTTGTGGTTGAATGATTGGCTCTTGCCCATCTTGAACGAGAACTAACTTAACTAGCTCATTAACAGTAAAGTAATGCTGTGGCCGTGCTTTCATCTCTACTAGCACCATTTTACGTAATTTTCCCTTAAAACAGCGTTTATAGGTACGATAAGCGTAAAGTTCTGTACTGTATTCATCTGTGAGAGCGTTTTCTTGCATAACGTCAATCGCAGCTTGGAGCTTCTCTATTTTGCTATCTACCAATGCGAGATGTTCCAATACTTGTTTTCGTTCTCGCTGCAAGCGGTCAATTTTCGCCTGAATTTGACTTAAATAGATTTTCTTTGCCATTACATTACCAATCGTTCTACTTGTCTATGATTACCTTGCCAATAGCCTTTCCAAGCATTTTCTGATGATGTAGAAAGGCATTTACTGGTGATATCGTTGAAAATCGTTAAATTATCCAGTTTACGAGTATCTTCACGATAGGCTATTTCGTTTGCGTAGTTATCAAGGTAGATATTACTCATTTTATGAACTTGCCCGTAATACATTCGTTTAAAGCGACTAAAGTAACTTTCTGCAAGGTTATTGGTAATCCCTTCATCACTGCGATATTCTTTTTGATGGTTCACACGTTGTAAGTCGTAATCCACGATTAATTCATCATAAGCACTGTTTTCATCGGTATGAATACGGCTATTTGGTTCAATATATGTGGCAGCTAATTTCTTCACGGTTTCTGAATTTTCTGACAAAATAGGAAACGTGATGGTTTTCTTTGCACCGACTAATTGCACATTAAACAAAGTGTCCTGTTCAGTGTAACGTTCACGCATAACCAATACTGCACGTTTATTTGGATTGGCATTTTCTTTTAAACGTCTATCCACACGTTCACTTTTCTTATTCTTTGGGCGTGGAGCAAAATGTACATAAGTACCGTCAATATGAATTTCGCCTGAAAGTGGAAAAAGCTCACGTTGTGCAATCAGACTTTCACGGATTTTATGTGATAAGGTAAAAGCGGTTTTGTACTGCACGTTTAAATCTCGAGAGAGCTGACAGGCTGAAATTCCCTTAACTGCATTGACAAATAAGGCAATAGCGAATAAATAGGTTTGAATTGGCAACTTATGGTTTGCAAAAATCGTGCCTGACGTAATGCTAAACGTGTGTTTACAATGCTTGCACCGCCATTGTTTGCGTGTAGAGATAAAGTAGGCTTGATGTTGTACACCGCATTTAGGGCAAACTACCACGTCTTTACTTCCCCAGCGTAGCTCGCATAATAAGCTAAATGCTTCATCGTCAGATAGGCGAGCTATCTTAATAGATGAAAGCGTGCGAGCTTTGCTAGTTAAAAGGAAGTGTTGGGACATTTAATGTAAGATCCTGTAATTATAAATTGTTTGAATATACCTAAAGGTGTATAATATTCCCTATACACACCCTGAATAATACACAAATAAAAACATAAAGTCAATACAGGATACACAAATGAATACAAGCGAAAGACTTAAACAGATAATGGAAGTAAAAGGGATTAATCTTAAAACCTTTTCAGAAAAAGCAGATATACCGTATAGAACATTACAGAACTATATTCTAAGTGGTCGTGAACCTAATGCCGAAGCCTTAATGAAATTACATACTCATTTAGGTATTAACTTAAATTGGCTAGTAAGTGGGGAAGGTGAAATGTTTATCTCTCAAGAAAATGCACAGGATTTAACCCATCAGGAGCAAAATTTAGTGAAGTTATTTCAACAATGTAATGATATAGGGAAAAAATCAGTTGAGCTACATTTGGATGCTCTATCTCGGGATAACCTATTTAACTCGAAATAAAAAACGACCAGTCGGTCGTTTTCTATGTTTATAATTAGACTAATTTATTCACTCTTTTGCTTTAATAAACTAATAATTTCTTTCAATGCCTGAATTTCAGCATCTTTTTGTAACACTAAGTTTTGACTCCATTCTTCTTTGTCCGCAAGTAATTTTTGCGTAGAAGCTAGCATTTCTTGAGTATGGGAAAGGGTTAATTTCAATCGCTCGATCTCTATCAACAACGATGATTCCCCCACACCTTGATATATCGCACCTAATACAGGGGATTCAATTTGAAGGCAGATATTTTTCTCACCTGATTGAATTAACTCAACAACATCAATATCTAAGATTTGAGCAATCTGCTCTAACTTATCTAGGTATAACTTTGTTTCACCACGCTCAATCTTGGCATAGCCATTTAATGACATATTCAGTTTTTCAGCCATCTGTTCTTGCGACCATTCTTTTGATTCACGGATTCTTCGGATTTTCTCGTTGATATTCATTCTTTACCCACTAATTGATGAGTGTACCCACAACTAGTGTGGTTGATATACACCGTTAGTTACTACATCAGACTGTACACATACTATACCATATACTGCAAGGTTTTCCCTTAAATTTTTCCCTGATATTGGTTTTTTAGTTATAAGGAAACATTATGAAAGAACTGATTTACTTCTACCTTATTGTCGGTTGCTACATTGCACATCGTAGAACATCTCATCTTGATGCTAATTCAGCCGAATTTCTAAAAACATACCTGAAAATAGTATGTACATATCCTAAAGAGTTATTTAGCAAAATACCTAGTTTAAAGAAAAAAGAGTCTGAAAATCCTGAAAAACAACAAGGAGAATAAAATGGCTTTTTCTAAGTTTGGAAAATATATTTTTCCAGTGATTGCTACTGCATTTAGTATAGATGTTTTAGTGCCTAGTATATCGCCTTTACAACTAGTACCTACCTTTCAAAAGGAAATTGAGTGCGATGATTATGTTGTTGAAGAAACAGTCCGCAGATTCATTAACGAAGGAATCCGAGCTCAAAATGTTCAAGCAAATAAACTCGCTCAATTTTTTGTAGGGCATGCTACGCAAGGGTTAGACCGATCCAATCCACTCTGGGACATGTTTGGTCGAGCAATGGAAGGTGCAGGCAGTATTGCTGAAGGTACAACAAAAAGAGGGCAGAATTACATTGCATTTTCTTCTTTTGAATCTAAAGAAATCTCTGATAACAATGGCGTGAAGAAGTGTAGAATTATGGCTAATTCTATTGGTAACAAATTATCAGGTAGTGCAGATTATATTACGCATAACTATATTGTGAGCATTAAAGGTAATCAGGTTACTGTTGATTAACTTTATCTCATATATTCATTCTCTAAAATCACAATTCATAAGCAACTCAACAATGGATAATGGGTTGCTTTTTTATTTGACAGAAAAACAACGTAGATCTATATTAAATACCGTTCATCGTTGATGAACAATAACAATTTGCCAATGAACCATTTATTTATATTTAGCCTAGCTTCTTTCAAAGAAGCATAGCGAACCATATAGGCGTAGAATCCTTTTATTAGGGGGCTATTTGGGGTTTGCAACTCATTTATTAAAGTCCACGTATTTCTTGTGGCAGTACGGTATTCAGGGCAAAACGCTTTGAGCCGACCTGAAAATTCAGGTGGGCGATTTTTTATGTCTAGCGTTTAGCTTTGAGTGCCTTGTACACACAAGGAATACTTATGGCACAACATTATCTGCTTTCTAGCAAATCTAAGAATTTAAATCTCAAACAAATCTTTCGTTTAAGTGAAGACGAAGCCTTTCAACTTTTAAAAACCAACCGCTGGGGAAATTCTAACGATATTACGGACGTAGTATGTCCACATTGCGGAATCCGCCACAATGCTTATTTTCTTAATTCTCGCAAACGTTGGTGTTGCAAACATTGCCAACGCCACTTCTATATTACGACTAATACAGCATTTGCTTTTCATAAATTACCGTTTGTTGATATTTTGGCAGCAATTCTTCTCTTTGCGAATGAAGTTAAAGGGATTTCAGCAATAACAATGAGCCGTCACCTTAATATTAGTTATAAAACGGCTTTTGTCCTTTGCCATAAACTGCGTGAAGCCCTATTCAAAACTCGAGATTTAACGCCATTGCAAGGGGAAATTCACGAAGATGGAACGTTGATTAACTATAAGCTACGCAAAGCAAATTTTAAAAAGAATCAACATAAACAACGAGATAAAAAGACAAATTATCCTAAATTGAGACCAACTAAACGTTTCATTATCAGTCTAAATCAACGTGCTTCTAATGATGAAACATTGTGGGGTTCAAATAGAACTATTGTGGCAATGGATTACACCGAAAACGCTAACATCGTTCTCGCCTTAAACCACTGTTTTGTAAAAGCAGGTAGCGATATTATGTGTGATGAAAACCTAGCCTATAAAGGTTTGGATTTTCACTACACTCGTTGGAGTGTTAATCATAAAGAATGTTATAGTGCCAAAGGTGTGAGTAATAATCTCGCCGAATCCTTTAACGCTCGTTTCCGTGATTTACATCGTGGCGTACATCACAAATGTGATAACAAATACGCCCTACATTATGCTAACCAAGCAGCGTTTATGTCAGATAACCGTCAAAAATCTAATGGCGACCTATTTAGTGATATTCTAAAACGTTGTTTATGGGTATTGCCATTAAGGGAATGGGTAGGTTACTGGCAAGGGAATCATCGCACGCAAGAGCTTATCGGTATGACCGCATTTAGCCCTGAAGAAATTTCCCAGTCCTACTTCAAAAATCTCAATGAAAGAATGAAGTACGAGCAAGAGTTACCGGCTGCCTAATTTGCTTAACTAAAAAACGAATTGAAATGTAAGTACAGAGAAATCAGCTTACCTTTGGCAAGGTTGAGCGGATTGGCTACGCCCATTGATGGGAAAATTCACATCGCAAGCCAATAATATTGGCAAACAAATGGGAAAATCAGCTAAAATTTGCCAAAATAAATGCCCTTAACGATTAAGGGCATCAAAAATTTTACTGCGGCTAAGATTGCATTTTAGGTTTTGTGCAACTGCTACATAATACCGTATATTACAAGGCTTTAAGCCTCCTTTTTGAAATATGAACAAAAAACTGCCCATTTTGTCAAAGTCAGAAAATAAAGAAACATGGTATACAAAATAATACTCAACGTTATTTTTGTAATGAATGTCATAAAACGTTTATCTTAAAAAATAAATTAGATCCAATTAAAATTTGGACTGATTACACATCAGGTAAACAAACCTATCAACAACTTGCCGTTAAATATCATTGTTCAGTCAGAACAATTCAAAGATATATTGATAAATCCCCTAAAACATCTTTAAAGCTACCTTTAAATCGATACCTGAACATCATTATGGATACAACGTTTTTCGGTCGTCATTTTGGTGTATTAGTGCTAATAGATTCAAATTCAAATAATGTGATTTCTCATTACTTTGTGCGAACTGAAAAAGATATTTACTACAAACTTGCCCTGAATAGGTTAAGAGAAAAAGGCTATATAATTCAATCGATTACTTGCGATGGTAGGAGAGGATTAATGAAGGATTTATTTAATGCGCCGGTAAAAATGTGCCAATTTCATATGGTGGCAATAGTGATGAGAAAATTAAGAAAAAAACATCAATCACAAGCGGGTAAAGAATTAAAGATAATCGCCAAAACACTCACCCAAAGCTCAAAAAATGAATTTTATCGGCGATTACATTCTTGGTTTATAAAACACCAAGCGTTTTTAAAAGAACGAAGTGATAAATCCAATGAAAAAGGCTATTTTCCTTATAAACATCGTAATGTAAGAAGTGCTTATGCCAGTTTAAAGCGTTATATGGATTATATTTTTGTCTATGAAAAGCATCCTGAATTAAATATAGAAAATACAACAAATCGCCTAGAGGGGCTATTTAGTGAACTTAAGCGAAAATTAAATAATCACAACGGATTAACGAAAAGGCGTAAGATATTGTTTATACAAGACTTTTTAAATAAAAAGAGTTGCTAACATTTAAAGAAAATAAACATTAGCAACTGTTTTGTCCACTTGGCATAGTTTTTGACAGATCAGCAACTATTTTGTCTACTATGCCAAACAAAAAACCCCGATGGAAACATCGGGGTCTTTTTGAACTTCGAAAAGTTGGCTAAAAATCAAAATTATTTGATTTCTACTTTCGCGCCAGCTTCTTCTAATTCTTTCTTAAGTGCTTCAGCTTCTGCTTTAGAGATGCCTTCTTTTAAGTTAGCTGGAGCAGATTCAACTAAGTCTTTAGCTTCTTTTAAGCCTAAACCTGTTGCACCACGTACTGCTTTGATTACAGCTACTTTGTTAGCACCAGCGTCTGCTAATACTACGTCAAATTCTGTTTTCTCTTCTGCTGCCGCTGCGCCTGCTGCTGGAGCTGCTGCTACTGCTGCCGCTGCTGAAACACCGAATTTTTCTTCCATCGCTGCGATTAATTCAACGATTTCTGATACTGATTTAGAAGCGATCGCTTCAATAAGTTGTTCGTTAGTTAATGACATAACAATCAATTCCTAAAGTAAAAAATTTGTTAAACGAATAAAGAAGTTTTCTGCCTAAAATTATGCAGCTTCTTGTAATTTGTCGCGTAATGCCGCAAGAGTGCGAACAAGTTTGCCTGCCGCAGCTTCTTTCATTGTGCCCATTAAACGTGCAATTGCTTCTTCGTAAGTTGGTAATGTCGCTAAGAATGCAACATCTTGGATTTTACCTTCAAAGGCTGCACCTTTAAGTTCAAACTCTTTGTTTGCTTTTGCAAACTCAGTGAACAAACGTGCTGCTGCACCTGGGTGTTCATGAGAGAAAGCAATAAGAGTTGGACCAGTAAACGTATCTTTTAAGCACTCGAACTCTGTGCCTTCTACCGCACGACGTAATAAAGTATTACGTACAACACGCATAGTTACACCAGCTTCACGAGCAGATTTACGTAACTCAGTCATTTTCTCAACTGTTACGCCACGAGAATCCGCAACAACAGCTGAAAGGGCACCTTTGGCAGCTTCGTTTACTTCAGCAACAATTGCTTGTTTGTCTTGAAGATTTAATGCCATTGGTTTTAGCTCCTGATACACTTCGCCAGAGGCGAAATTACAAAAAATCCCAAAAATTCAACCGCTTGCACGGCTATCTTCTTGAGGCTCAGGTGTCCAGAAGCAGAAAATTCTGTCTGTTCACCATCTACGTAGGTTTTATTAAGAATCTTAACTGATTCGCCTACGGTCTTGGACGGGGCTTGAGATAAGGCTCAGCACCATCATCTTGCTTTCGCAAGGTAAGGTCGCAAATTATACAGATAATCTACGACCCTGTAAAGATTTAACTTCTGCTTAAGAAATTATAATGTTGCTTGATCAACTGCAACACCAGCACCCATTGTTGTAGAGATGCTTACTTTCTTGATGAAGATACCTTTTGCTGTTGTCGGTTTCGCTTTCACTAATGCCGCTAATAACGCTTGAAGGTTCTCTTTTAATTGCTCTGGAGCGAAGTCTGCTTTACCGATTGTAGTATGGATAATACCATTTTTGTCGTTACGGTAACGAATCTGACCAGATTTAGCATTTTTAACTGCTTCTGCTACGTTTGGTGTTACTGTACCAACTTTCGGGTTTGGCATTAAGCCACGTGGACCTAATACTTGACCTAATTGACCTACAACACGCATTGCATCCGGAGAAGCGATAACAACGTCAAAGTTCATTTCGCCTTTCTTGATTTGCTCTGCAAGATCTTCCATACCCACTAAGTCTGCACCCGCTGCTTTTGCTGCTTCTGCGTTTGCACCTTGTGTAAATACTGCTACGCGAGCTGTACGACCTGTACCGTGTGGTAATACTGTTGCACCACGTACGTTTTGGTCTGATTTACGAGGGTCGATACCTAAGTTTACCGCAACATCCACGCTCTCAACAAATTTAGCTGTCGCGAATTGTTTTAATACTGCGATTGCTTCGTTGATGTCATAAGCTTTAGTAGAATCTACACCAGCTTTAATTGCTTTCATTTTTTTAGTCAATTTAGCCATTGTATTATTCCTCTACGATTAAGCCCATTGAGCGAGCTGTACCAGCGATTGATTTCATTTTGGTTTCGATAGTAGCACCAGTCATATCTGCTGCTTTAGTTTCAGCGATTTGACGTAATTGTGCTTGAGTTACTGTACCCACTTTATCTTTGTTCGGTTTACCTGAACCAGATTTGATACCTACAGCTTTTTTCAATAATACTGCTGCCGGTGGAGTTTTCGTTACGAAAGTAAATGATTTATCAGCATATACTGTGATTACAACCGGAATTGGTAAACCTTTTTCTAAGCTCTCAGTACGAGCGTTGAATGCTTTACAGAATTCCATGATGTTAACACCTTGTTGACCTAATGCTGGACCAACTGGTGGTGATGGGTTAGCCATACCCGCTGCAACTTGCAGTTTAACGTAGGCTTGGACTTTTTTTGCCATTTTTAAGTTTCCTCTAAGTGGGTAATAACGCCGATGCCGGCTCCCCTGTTACACAAAAAATACGAGTTAGGCAAGCTAACTCGTAAATAATGGCGCATTATACTTGAAATTTAGATCGAATTTCAAGCACTTTTCTCATTTAAAATAGCATCTAAATCAAGCTCTGTTCCACTGTGGTGATACACTTTAATGCCTTTCTCTTTCAGCGCTTCAAGAAAAATTCTTGGTAAAGTAAGATTGTCTATCTCAATACCATTTTCTGATTTGAGATATGTTCCGTCAGATAACTTATACCAGCCAAATTTCCTAATATCGATAATATCAAAAGGCTTATCTTCTGGTAGATAAATAGATTTTAGATTAGGCAACAAAGCTAAATCTTCAATAATGTTAGTCGTCATTGGCACAATATCAGCAGGACGATATCGGTAGTCAAAGTGGTGAATGCTCATATCGCCAGTTACACTACTTGGCAAATGCAAAAATTGAAAATCTCCAGAATACTTATTCAAATTAAGAGATCTGATCTGATTTAGCTGATATTGGGCAATATCCAAATTAAGCATATAGTCCCCTGCCTCTGAACTAGGAAAATCAGGATCAATAAAATAGCTAAATTCTTCAACAAATAGCCTATAGTTAAACACTGGTTTTAATTGTTCTTTTGCCATCAACTGCTGAATAATCGCAAATTTAAAGCGAACATCTTTAAATTTCACGCTTGGGGTTTGGTTTTTATCATAAATCGGGTTTTTCAACCGATTTTGAATGCGTTCCACTTCTTTAAGAATAAGTGCTAGTCGCTTGCCTTGCTCCACATCAGGAAAAAGCTCTGCCACAAAACGCAAGCAATCTCGCATTGTGCCTTTGGCATTGCACATATCAAGAATATTCGCATGATGTTCCGCGTGATAATAATCCCAACGAAATGCACCTTCAAAAGTCGATAACACTGCTCTTACAAATTCATTTTTCTGCTCATTACTCCAATTTTTAGACGCTTTCGGTAAGTGCGATTTGAGATGGTTGTAAAAGTGTGCTTGATCAAGTGACTTTGTGGTAGCACTCTTAATCAACGTCATCATCGGATCTTCAACTTTTTGTACTTTTTCTGAAGCATTATTGTCCGTTTCAAGATGAGACTTTTGTGAATCAACAGATGGAGTTGATTGAAAATCTTCGGTAACTTTTTCAGAAGATGATTTTTCCTCTTTTTTAAAATGGTCATAGGCTTTTTTAGCACCAATTCCGACTAAACCTAGAGCGGCTATTTTTGCGATTTTACTGAACATAATAATTTCCTTTTATCACTAACTGATAAACGAATTATATAAAAATGCAACGACAGCTTGTGTCGCTCAGAAATTTATCAATAAAAAACCGCTTGCTACATCACCGTAACAAGCGGTCTCTTTTTATCATCAATTTGCAAATTAACCGTTTTGTTTTTCCACTTGGTTAAATTCAAGTTCAACCGGTGTTGCACGACCAAAGATCGAAACAGACACTTTAACACGGCCTTTTTCGTAATCCACTTCTTCCACCGTGCCGGTAAAGTCTGCAAATGGACCTTCTGTAACACGCACGCTTTCGCCCGGGAAGTATTCATTACGATGGCGAGGTTTATCTGCCGTTTCTTGAACACGGTTTAGAATACGATCAGCTTCTTTCTTAGAAATCGGTGCCGGTTTATCCGCCGTACCGCCAATAAAGCCCATTACACGAGGCACGCTACGCACTAATTGCCATGTGTAATCATTCATTTCCATTTCAACTAATACATAGCCTGGGAAAAATTTACGTTCTGTTTTACGGCGTTTGCCCCCCACATTTTCAATGATCTCTTCGGTAGGCACTAACACTTCGCCGAATTGCTCTTCCATGTGGTGTAATTTGATATATTCACGTAATGTTACTGCAACACGGTTTTCAAAACCGGAAAACGCTTGTAATACATACCAACGTTTTTTACTTACTGTTTCTACTTCGCTCATTTCTTATGCCTTATTATAAATTAGTTAAGAAGGTAATTAATGCTACGATAAGAGAGTCAATTCCCCAAAGTACCAATGAAACCACCACACACATAGCCAATACGATTAAAGTGGTTTGTGTCGCTTCCGGACGTGTTGGCCAAATGATTTTACGTAATTCTGTGCGAGATTCTTTAGCAAACCCAATTGCTTTCTGACCTTGGTTTGTTAATGCAGCGATACCTACGGCACCCACAACCAACAACACCATTAGTACAACACGGATTGCCGCTGAAAAATGCGATGCAAAATAAGCATTACCTACTGCTGCAACTGCTAAAAGAACAATTGCGACAATCCATAAAGCCGTATTTAAACCTTTGCTTTTTACTCCTTTATTTTCAAGCTGTTCAGGAGCTTTGTTTTTGTTCTCAGTAACCATATAAAACCTAAAATTTGTGTAGAAAATAGACGTCTAATTTTTTAAAGCGACAGATTGTAGCATTTTTATTGCCTATTTAACACGATATTTTACAAAAAAATGTAATTTCTTTAGGCTCGAACATAGCCGCCATTTACCGACTTAATGACCGACAACAGTTCTAAATTCAATAACTCAACCAATAATGCCGAGACATCAAGCGTTAATGCTTTTGCCAAATCATCAATAGCTATCGGCTCAAACCCTATTTGCGTAAAAATCTGTTGCTGACAAGCGGTCATTTCGGGCAAATCTTTTGCATTTTTAGAGGGTATTGTAAACGTTGCAAAAGAAAAGGACTTTTCGACCGCTTGTTCATCATCAAATAAACCGACTTGTTCCGGTAGTCGCTGCTGTTGATATTGAATTGCCTGCAAAATATCTTCAATATTTTCTGTGAGCAACGCCCCCTCTTTAATCAATTTATGACACCCTTGCGCATAAGGATTTTGTACAGCATTTGGCAATGCAAACACCTCTCGCCCCTGTTCTAAGGCATAGCGAGCAGTAATTAACGAACCGCTATTGATCGTTGCTTCAATAACGAGCGTCCCTAACGATAAACCGCTAATAATCCGATTTCGCCGAGGGAAATTCTCTGCTAATGGAGGCTGATGAGGCAAAAATTCAGAAACCAATGCGCCCCCTTTTTCGATAATCTGTTCTGCCAGTTTTTTATGGCGCGCCGGGTAAATCTGCGCTAAACCGCTACCCAATACGGCAATCGTAACCCCATTCTCAGCAACCGCTCGCTGATGACAAAATCCATCAATGCCAATCGCTAACCCACTTGTTACAGCAATGCCATTTTTCACTAATTCAGAGGCAAAATAACCCGCCCAATACTCACCATAGTGAGAATAATCTCGACTGCCCACAATCGCAATTTGCGGTAAATGCAAACTTTCAACCGTACCTTTAACAAATAAAATCGGCGGAGCGGTGCTGATTTGTTTTAACAAAAAAGGATAATGCGCATCTAAAAGCGTGAGGATATGCTGATTTTCTTGCTCTCCCCAAATCAGCGCCTCATCAATCCATTTTTGGTCTGGGTTAAACCAACGCTGGATCTGCTTTTCATTCCAACCTATTTGGCGTAGCTGCGTTTTATCAAACTGACAAAACGTTGAAAAATCTACTTCTGCTAATAAACGAGCAATTTTCTGTGCACCAATTTGTGGTACTTGCATCAATTTTAACAGGGCTTCTAAATGCGACATTTTCCTTCCTTTGCGTAAATTTAGCGCGAGTATTTCCCTAATCATAAGAAAACGGCTAAAATATCCAATTAAATCTTTTTAAATTTTCGAGAGAGATCGCAAAAATGGCTGTATTAGAGGTTGTTCTTTACCCTGATGAGAATTTGGCAAAGGTATGTGAGCCTGTTGCTGTGGTTGATGATGAATTAAACCGCTTTATTGATGATATGTTTGATACGATGTATGAACATGAAGGTATCGGCTTAGCTGCACCACAAGTAGATGTACTAAAACGCGTGATTACCATTGATATTGAAGGGGATAAAACAAACCAAGTGGTACTGATTAACCCAGAAATTATTGAAAGCAGTGGCGAAACCGGCATTGAAGAGGGTTGCTTATCAATCCCGGGGCATCGTGCGCTCGTACCACGCAAAGAGAAGGTAAAAGTAAAAGCACTCAACCGCCAAGGCGAAGAAGTGGTTTATGATGCAGACGGTTTATTTGCCATTTGTATTCAGCACGAAATCGACCACTTAAACGGGATTTTATTCGTTGATCATCTTTCCCCTTTAAAACGCCAACGTATTAAAGAGAAGATGGTTAAACTCAAAAAACAGATTGCACGAGCGAAATAGGAGAAAAACAATGATCATTGTAACCGGTGGTTTTGGAATGATTGGGAGCAATATCGTTCAGGCTTTAAACGATATTGGTCGTAAAGATATTTTAGTGGTAGACAACCTGAAAAATGGCGAAAAATTTATCAATCTAGTGGATTTAGACATTGCTGATTATTGCGATAAAGAAGATTTTATTGCCTCTATTATTGCCGGCGATGACTTTGGCGACATTGATGCGGTTTTCCATGAAGGAGCTTGTTCTGCCACAACAGAATGGGACGGTAAATACTTAATGCACAACAATTATGAATACTCTAAAGAGTTATTACATTTTTGTTTAGATCGCCAAATTCCCTTCTTCTATGCTTCAAGTGCAGCAACTTACGGTGGTCGTTCAGACAATTTCATCGAAAAACGTGAATTTGAATCGCCATTAAATGCTTACGGCTATTCAAAATTCTTATTTGATGAATATGTCCGTAAAATTTTACCGGAAGCAGAATCACCGGTATGCGGCTTTAAATACTTCAATGTGTATGGCCCACGTGAACAGCACAAAGGTTCGATGGCAAGCGTGGCTTTCCATTTAAATAACCAAATTTTAAAAGGCGAAAATCCAAAATTATTTGCCGGTTCAGAAAACTTCTTACGTGATTTCGTTTATGTTGGCGATGTTGCACAAGTAAACATTTGGGCGTGGCAAAACGGTATTTCGGGTATTTTCAACCTTGGCACAGGCAATGCAGAGTCATTCCGTGCGGTGGCTGAAGCGGTGATTAAATATCACGGTAAAGGCGAAATTGAGACAATCCCATTCCCAGATCACTTAAAATCTCGCTATCAAACCTTTACCCAAGCAGATCTTACCGCATTACGAGCGGCCGGCTATCAAGGTAAATTTAAAACCGTGGCAGAAGGTACCGCAGAATATATGGCGTGGTTAAACCGCTAATTGCACTACAAGCGGTCGGAATTTTTTCTTGCTTTGCAAAATAAGAGAAAATTTCGACCGCTTTTTGACCCAAATCATATCCTTACCCCTTTTTGATTATAGAAGAAAAAGATAAGCCCTTTAAAATCTGACTAAAATAGTTGGTTATTTTATAGGAGTAATATCATGTCAAACCCAACCCATCATTTTAACGATGCCCCTCTCGGACAAATCATTGATTTTATTTTGCCGAATTTCCACGATAAACATCGCTCCCAGCTCCCTGAACTTATTGCTATGGCTGAAAAAGTAGAAAGCCGCCACGCAGATAGCTCTGCTTGCCCGAAAGGTTTAGCGGCATTATTACGCAAAATTTATGATGACTTAGTGCATCATATGATGAAAGAAGAGCAAATTTTATTCCCTTTAATTAAAAGCGGCAGAGGTCCTATGGCGGCAGCACCAATTTCTGTTATGGAAGCGGAACACGATGAAGCCAATAACGATTTAGCTCAAATCCAACAATTAACAAATAACTTTACTGCACCGGAAGGTGCTTGCAATACATGGCAAAATCTTTATCAAGGTACAAAAGCCTTTGCAGAAGATTTAGTTGCACACGTGCATTTAGAGAATGAAATTCTCTTTCCTCGAGCCTTAAAAGGCGAACAACCTTAATACCCCCTCTACGGCTGGTGCTTCCAGCCTTTTTTTATTTTAGACGAATGCGGTAAAATAAAATTTTACTCGGAGAAACATATGAACCCTTGGATTTTATTAGGCTTTGCGATTGTCATTGAAGTCATTGGCTCAAACTGCATTAAAGCCAGCGAAGGTTTTACGAAACCACTTCCTACGATAGTCGCTATTGGCGCATTCGTGATTGCTCTTTACTTGCTTTCAATTATCACCAAAACCCTCCCGCTCGGAATTGTGTATGCGGTTTGGTCTGGTGTTGGGATCATCCTTACTGCGCTCGTTGCCTTTTTCGCTTTTGGGCAAAAGCCCGATTTAGCCGGCGTAATTGGTATGGCGATGATTATCGGTGGGGTCTTGATCATCAATCTTTTTTCGGGACATTCACACTAAACGCCCTTCAAGCGGTTTGATTTCTGCCCTTTTTTGCAAAAATATGGCAAAATCAGACCGCTTACTTTTTGGAGGAAAAATGACACAAGTTTACATCACTCACGGCTATATGGCGAATGGCGACAAACATTGGTTCCCGTGGTTAGAAAATGAATTAACCAAGCTCGGCATTACCTGCCAACGCCTCTCCATGCCTAATCCTGAAAATCCTACCCCTGAAGAATGGCTTGCCTATCATCAAGCACAAGTCACCTTAGACGAAGAGACGATTTTAATTGGGCATAGTTTAGGTTGTATCGCAACCCTGAATTTACTTGCCACAGAACAGAAGAAAGTAAAAGGTGCGATTTTTGTTTCCGGCTTTTACCAACCGCTCCCCAACCTACCTGAGCTTGACCCCTTTGCAAATTTCTATGCCAATTTAACCGCTTACCGACCTGAAAAATCGTTTGTTATCGCTTCACTGAATGATGAAATCGTCAAACATCCTTTTAGCGATCAACTCGCCCAACATTTGGGGGCGGATTACATTCGTTTCCCAACAGGGCAGCATTTTTGTGATCGAGAAGGTGTAACCGAACAACCTATTGTACTCACGTTAATTAAAGCCTTATTAGGCAAAAGCTAGAAAAGCAAAACCCCGTTACCTTTTGATAACGGGGTTTCTAAATTTGATGGCGGAGGAAGTGAGATTCG
>NZ_ACQL01000023.1 GCF_000175195.1 Actinobacillus minor NM305
CCCTGCCATAGATTGATGTTTTTTTCGTAATGCTCTCATCACAATGGCTACCATATGAAAATGGCACATTTGCGTCGGTGTATTTAATAAATCTTTCAATAAACCTCGCCTGCCATCACAGGTAATTGATTGAATTTTATAGCCTTTCATACGAAGTGAATTAAACGCTATCCTGTAATAAACATCTTTTTCTGTTTTAATAACACGATGGTAAACCACCTTTTTAGAAAGCGAATCCATCAGGACTAAAATACCAAATTCACGACCAAAGAAGGTTGTATCCGCAATAATATTTAAATAACGTGATTGGGGTGGATTTAATACTGTTTTAGGGGATTTTTCGATATATCTTTGAATCGCTCTGATTGAACAATGATATTTTTCGGCAAGTTGTTTATAGGTTTGTTTTCCGATTGAATAATCATTCCAAATATTTATTGGATTTAATTTCTTCTTAAGGGTAAATGTTTTATTACAAGCATTACATTTATAGCGTTGAATATTATTTCTTATACCATGTTTGCGAATGTCGCTACTGTGGCAAAAATGACATTTTTTGGGTTCAGAATTCAAAAAAGTGGCTTAAAGCCCGTAATATAAGGCTTTAAGCCACTTTTTAGCAACCATTTTGTCTACTATGCTGAAAAATATAGTGAAGATAAATCTATACATTATTTTAATTCTCTTTTCCGATATTCATTAGGCGTTATTCCTACATTTTTATGAAATGTATCAATATAATAACTCACTGTACTAAATCCTGTATCAATTGCAATTTGACTAATGCTTTTATCAGAGTGAATTAATAATTCAATACTTTTATTGAGCCTATGTTCTAGTAGATATTCAAAAATAGTCATTTTTGTTTTTCGTTTAAATAAACGGCAACACTCATTTTTATTGAGAAAAATATGTTGTGCAATCTGCTCTAAAGTTATTTTTTCTGCATAATGTTGATGAAGAAAAGAAAGAATTTTTTTGATCTTTTGATATTCATCTTTACTTTCTATTGTAGTAAGCAAAATAGGGTTTAAAGCATTCTTAACAACAAGTGCTAAGGTTTGCATTAGGTTAATGCAGATATCAATTTCAAAACTAAATGATTTATCGACATAGAACTGGTAAATATCTTTTAATTTATTGATACACTCAATATGCCACTCTTCCGATAAATCAAGAAAAATAGCTGATTGAGTTAAAGTATTCAAATATTTTTGTTCGATAACACTTCCTTTAAAGCTTGAGAAAAGTTTCTTATCAATATTAATACAAACATAGGTGCTTTCAGGATCATTTACCGCTTTTATAGAATGCATACAACCAGTATTGATGAAGATCCCCTGTCCTTCTTTTAAAATAAATGTTTGATCATTAATATAAAAATAGATTTCACCTTGCGTGACATATGAAAATTGGTATTCATCGTGCCAGTGCCAAATTACATAACCTAGTAAATTTTTAGAAAGTGTATTTTTATAAACTGCGAGCGGAAAAGTAAAATCACCGTGGTTAGTAAGTTCTTGATTAGAGCGGTCAATTTTAACATCTACAATCTGCATTCCTTTAACGGTCATATTTTCTCCTATCATCAATATATTGATAGATTTTCACTATATTATGATATTAATGACATAATTTATCAATATAATGAAATTAGTGGTCAATATTTTTATAGAAATGCTTGATGAAAGAGAGAATACTTCAAATCACTTAATCAATCATTCTAGGAGGATATATGTCTGCAATCATTATGGCGCAAGCCATTATGTTTATTACCTTAATATTAATGGTTATTGGAAGAACACCTCTCTATCTTACCGCTATTATTGGTTCTACCCTCGCAGCTTTAACCGTGGGAATTCCTCTTTATGGTGGCGAAGGTGTAAGTATTGCCAAATTAGTTATTAATGGTTTAAATCCTGTTTTAGCTGATATGACAGGGATTTTACTCTTTATTGGTATTATGCATAAAACAGGTTTTTTATCTGTAATTATTCGAGACGTAATTAAATTAGGTAATTATGTTGGTGGTGGACCTGGCATTATTACTGCTGCAAGTATTGCCGCTGGTTTTATAGGAATGATGGTGGGATTTACACAAGCGGTTATTACAGGTGTTATTGCTGGACCCGCAGCATTAAAATTAGGTGTAAAACCTGATCCTGCCGCAGGTGCTTTACAACACGCTAATATTTTAGGTTGTGGCGCAGGTTTCGCTCACCCAACACAAGTCGCTATCATTACAATGACTGGTGTCGGTTTTGGTATGGTCAATGTATATGGTGCTATAACAGCTGCTGCAGTAATGGTTCTTGCGTATTGGCGAATGCATAAAGATGTGATTGCTTCAGGCACACTACAAAAATATAGTGCTGAAGAAATGGAAAAAATTCTAAAAGAGTTTGAAAGCCATTCAAGTCATATATCGTCGATCACTGCAATCATTCCATTTGCTATTTTAGTGATTGGCTTTGTATTAAAAATGCCAATTTTCATTGTTGGCTTCTTCGCTAGCCTAATTACGATATTGTTAGCCAAAATTAATCCTACAGAGGGAGAGAAAGCAATGGTAGAGGGCGTACAAAAAATCGCTGTTCCACTCGTTGCTACAATCTGTTTCTTATATATGTCAGGAGTGATTAATAATATTGGTATTGCTGCATTATTATCTGAATGGCTTAAACCTGGGTTAGACACTGCACCAATTTTATTATTGTTCGGAATTTCATTACTTACAGGGATTATAACTCAATCATATTCCGCCTCTGCAGCCATTATTCTGCCATTCCTTGATATTGTTTTAAAAGCGGGTGGTCATCCAATGTTAGCTGCTGTAGCTGCCATTTCGGGTGGTAATTTAGGTCAATACTTTCTAACTGGTGGACCTGTTTCTGGATTATCTACGGTAACACCTGTAGTTCAAGGCAGTTCATTATTGTTAGCAAACCGTTTTCAACGCCCAAACATTGCGTTTAGTTGGTTAGTTGCATTACTTCTACTTATCACCCTTGGATATATTTATCAATAGGAGAATTATATTATGACAAAAACAGTCGTCGCAGCATTACAAATTGGTTCATCTCAAAAAGGTAAAGCGGAAACATTAGCAAATATTCTTACATTTGAAGAAGAGATTAAACGTTCAGGAGCAAAATTGGTCGTAATGCCAGAAGCGCTTTTAGGTGGTTATCCAAAAGGGAAAACTTTTGGTACTTACTTAGGCTATCGATTACCCGAAGGTCGAGATGAATTTGCACAATATTATCAAAATGCAATTGATGTTCCTGGTGTTGAAACAGATGAATTAGCATTACTCTCCCAAAGAACAGGAGCAAATATTGTTATAGGTGTTATTGAACGAAGTCAAACCAGTCTTTATTGCTCAGCCTTGTTTTTTACTCCCGAAAATGGGCTTGTCGCTAAGCACCGAAAATTAATGCCGACAGCAACAGAACGTTTAATTTGGGGACAAGGTGATGGCTCAACTTTACCAGTTATCAATACGGAAGCTGGTAAAATAGGTGCTGCAATTTGTTGGGAAAATTATATGCCACTACTGAGAATGGCAATGTATTCAAAAGGAATTGATATTTGGTGTGCACCAACAGTTGATACAAGGGAAATTTGGCGAACATCAATGCAGCATATTGCTTATGAAGGAAGATGTTTTCTTATTAGTGCTAGTCAAGTACAGCCATCGCCAAAAGAATTAGGTATTGAGGTGCCTCAATGGGACACTGATTTACCTTTAATGCACGGAAATAGTGTTATTGTAAATCCAATGGGTGAAATTATTGCAGGTCCATTAAAAGATAAGGTAGGACTAATTAGTGCAGAAATTGATTTAGATGAGATAGTCAAAGCTCGCTATGACTTTGATGTTTCTGGGCATTATAGTCGTCCTGATGTTTTTTCGTTGGTGGTTGATGAAAGAGAAAAGAAGAACGTAGAGTTTAAAAAATAAGGAAAAATGGGGATATTCAACCGATTATCCCCATTTTGTCTACTATGCCATTTTATATAGTAAGGACGCCGAGTTGGCGTCCATTGAATACTAACTTTGTATAAAACTAAGCTTAGGCACTCTCCACCCCAAATGAAATGACCTCTTTAATATGCTCTGCGCCAAGCGCAAGCATAATCAAACGATCAACGCCTAAAGCCACTCCCGAGCAATTTGGCATGCCTGCTTCTAATGCTGCCAGAAAACGCACATCTAGGGCTTGAGGCGGTAATCCCATTTTTTCACGCTCAACATTATCGGCGTTAAAACGGCGGATTTGCTCTTGTGCATCATCTAATTCATGAAACCCATTGGCTAATTCAAGCCCTTTATAATAAAACTCAAAGCGTTCAGACACTCGATGGTCTTCACTACTCACTTGCGCTAACGCTGCTTGTGTCGAAGGGAAATGATATACCGCCGTTGGGCGTTCTTTGCCAATATTGGCTTCCACGATTTCGCTAAATAAGAATTGTAGCAAGGTATCTCGGTTTTCATCGTCATCACATTGTAGACCATGTTTACGAGCTTTTTCGACTAACTGCGATTTTGTTGCAGAAAGTGGATCTAACCCGACATAAGTTTGGAATACAAATTGATAGCTATATGACTCCGCCGGTTCGCAATCCAAAATTTGCTGGAGCAAATCGTCCACTTCATTGATTAAACGATACATATCAAAATAAGGGCGATACCACTCTAACATGGTAAATTCAGGATTATGTCGTTTGCCTGCTTCTTCGTTTCGGAATACTTTGCATAATTGATAAATTGCCCCAGAACCAGCCGCTAATAAACGTTTCATGTGATATTCCGGGCTCGTCATCAGATAGAGAGGTTTTGCCTCACGTTCAAATGGGGAGAGAAATTGTGTACTGAAAGTGGAAAGATGAACATCCGTTACTGAAAATTCACTTAATACCGGTGTTTCAACCTCTAAGACGCCACGATCTGAAAAGAACTGGCGGATTTCTTTCATAATTTTGGCGCGCTTTAACAGGTGTTCAATCGAAGCCGTAGGTTGCCATTCAATTTTTGTTAAATCTAACTGTGTCATTGTTTTTATATGTGAAAAAATTTGACCGATAGAGTAAACCAGCCATAAAGGCTTTTCAAGCACTCTAAAAAGACAAGCGGTTGAATTTCTGAGATTTTTTGCAAAATTCTCTCAAAATTCAACCGCTAAATGTAAGTGAATAACTTAACGATATATTAAATTAACACATTAGCTAAGGCGATACCAACACAACACGCCACTACAACACCGACAAGACCCGGTGCCATAAAGCTGTGGTTGAAGTAGTATTTACCAATTTTGGTTGTACCGGTTACGTCAAAGTTTACCGTTGCGATATCTGACGGATAGTTCGGGATAAAGAAGTAAGCATAAGTTGCCGGCATTAAACCAACTAATAATGGTGCCGGTAAACCAATCGCAATCCCTACCGGTAATAACATTTTCGCTGTTACTGCTTGACTGTTTACCACTACAGACACCGCAAATAATGCGAAGGCGAATGTCCAAGGTTGTGCTTTAATCATTTCAGTAATACCAGCTTTGAATGATGGCATTGCATAGTTGAAGTAAGTATCACTCATCCACGCAATCCCGAAAATCGCAATGGTTGCCACCATACCGGATTTGAACACCACGCCATTTGGTACTTTTTTCACATCGGTTTTGGTAAGCACTAAAATTAAACCACCGAAGGTAAGCATCACGATTTGGATAATTTTATCCATACCGGCTGTTTTGCCAGTATCTGCCATAACCGGTTTAAGTGATGGGATCATCGCAACAATCACAATAGTTGCAATCGCAGCTAAGAAGAGATATACCGAGTTTTTCGCACTAGCAGGCAGTTGCTCATCAAGTGATGTTGAACTGGTTTCTTCAATTTGTTTACGCATCACAGGATCTTGCATACGGCGTTGATATTCCGGATCATCTTCCAACTCTTTACCACGGCGTAAGCTATATAATGAAAGCGCTAACACACCACAGAAAGTTGCTGTCATTGTAACCGCAACCACATTTAATAAAGTTACGCCTTCAAACCCTGGTAATTTTGTGATTTCTGTTAAATAGTACGCTACCGCCGCAGAAAGTGGACTACCTGTAATCCCTAATTGTGATGCCACAGAAGCAGCTGCCATTGGGCGTTCAGGACGGATTTTATTTTTTAATGCGATGTCGCCAATGATTGGCATAATAGAATAAACTGAGTGCCCTGTACCTAACATTAATGTCATAATGTAGGTTACAATCGGTCCTAAAATCGTAATACGTTTTGGATTGCTACGTAAAATACGTTCCGCGATTTGTAACATAAATTTCAAACCGCCAGCTGCTTCTAACACAGAAGCACAAGTTACCACTGCTAAGATAACCAACATTACGTCAATCGGGGCTTTCGATAATGGCATCCCGAGGAAAAAGACTTCCACAAACAAACCAATACCAGACACAACACCAAGACCAATACCGCCATAGCGACTACCGACATATAAAAATGCTAATAAAAGCAAAAATTCAAAATAAAGCATAAAACGCTCCTGAATAATAAAATTAACTATACAAAAGTGTACGCTTCTCATCTTAAGAAAACTTTGCACTTGATCAAAAACACCTACTAATGGGTAACACTTTCGTTAAATGCTGAAGATTTGAACAGCATTATGTCGTGGCAACACATTGAAATTAACGCCAAAGTTGTAATGCCGCCATATAAGCAGCAATGATGAGCAAAATCACGCCCAAGCCTTTTTGGATCAATACCTCCGGCAAATAGCCTTTTAATTTGATTGAGATAAAACTGGTTAAGAATGAGCAAAATACCACAACAGCAACCACACTAAAATTAACATAGCCGATTTGCCACGCCTCTTCTAAATAAAAAGGTGGCGTTTTGCTTAAATAACCATATAAATTGCCCAATCCGCCAATTAACATCATATAGTTGCTGTAAACGGCTATTTTGGCTGGCTTAATGCTTGGTAATAAACTAAGTAATGGCGCCATAATCGAACCTCCACCGATGCCAGTAATACCGGCAATTCCACCACCCAAAAAGCACACTGCTACACCTTTGAGTTTTTCATTTGCTGTGGAAGCGATCTGATTTTTCCCTTTTTTTGTTAGAAAGCTCCGCCACGCCAAAACCAACAACGTACCAATAAAAATAGTAATAATCAGGAAATTCGGGAAACAAAAACTCAGTTCAAAACCAAGCTGCACACCTGCTATCATACCAACCGACCACAACAATAGCGGTTTTATCTGAACGGAAAATTTTTGCTTGTAAAACGAAATAAGATTGATACACGCCGTTCCCATAACCGTCGTTAAAGAAGTCGCTGCAACCATTTGTAACGAAAATTCAGGGAATAAGGTATGTAAAATAGGTACCATCAACACGCCGCCACCAATGCCAAAAAGAGCAGACATGATATTGGTTACCACACCACAACACATTAAAATAAGGAGAGTCGTTAATGTCATTACGTCCTCCAAAAAAATAAAGAAAAAATAAAATTCGGTGGCATTATCCAACACGAAAATAGAAACATTTATGATCACCCTCATAAAACTGGAGTGTTTTTTCATTATTTTCCAAATTTGTGAAACTGATCACTCCTTAATTATGATGATTATCATATGATGACAATGAAAGAGAGGATTATGCTTAAACCGTCCTAATTTAATGGATTTTCTACAAGAATCAAAAACTCATCAGAAGGAGGACTATATGTTGCTTACAATAGTCAGTTTTTTAGTTGTAACCACCGCAATCGGTTTAGTCTCTTGGTATAAAACCAAAGGGGAGGATTTAAGCACTTCAAAAGGCTACTTCTTGGCTGGGCGTGGATTGAGTGGCGTGGTTATCGGCTGCTCAATGGTATTAACTTCACTTTCAACAGAACAGTTAATTGGGATCAACGCAAACTCTTATGCAGGTAACTTCTCGATTATGGCGTGGACGGTACAATCCGTCATTCCACTCTGTTTCCTTGCGTTATACCTGTTACCAAAATATATCCGTAACGGTTACACTACCATTCCAGAGTTCTTTGAAGCACGTTTCGACAGACAAACTCGTTTGATTATGTCAACGCTCTTCTTGTTCTTCTATCTTTTCATTGCTATTCCAACCGCACTTTATACAGGGGCGATTGCATTTAATAAAATCTTCAGCCTACAAGAAGTGTTTAATCTCAGCTATGGCGAAGCGATTACTTACACTGTGATTGCGATTGGTATCATCGGTGCGATTTATGCGATTTTCGGTGGTTTGAAAGCTGTTGCCGTATCAGATACTTGGAATGCGGTGATCTTAGTGATCGGTGCGTTACTGGTGCCTATCTTTGCTCTTGCTTATCTAGGTAATGGCAGTATTTCAGAAGGTTTACACATTATCGGTACAACCCACGTTGAAAAATTCAACGCTATCGGTAGTGCAACAGACGCTGTGCCTTGGCCAGCTATCTTTACGGGTATCTTAATCGTAAACTTCTTCTACTGGACCACAAACCAAGCGATTGTGCAACGTGCGTTAGGGGCAAGAGATTTAAAAGCGGGTCAAAAAGGGATTTTAATTGCAGCACTTTTCCTCTTGTTGCTACCGTTAATCCTTAACTTGCCAGGCTTATTAAGCTATCACATTCTTGGCGAAGGCTTAAAACCGATTGATGCGTCATACCCAAGTTTAGTCAATAAAGTGTTACCGACTTGGTTACAAGGCTTCTTTGTGGCTGCATTATTCGGAGCGATTTTAAGTACCTTCAACTCATTCTTAAATTCAGCGGCAACCATCTACTGTAACGACTTATTGCCTGCGATTACTAAAGTCAAACGCACCGACGCAGAGCTTATCAGTTATGCGAAAAAAGTCGGTACAATTATGGCGATTATCACAATGGTTGTTGCACCGTTATTGATGTTCGGTACAGACGGTATCTTCTTGTTTACTCGCCGTTTTGCAGGCTTCTTTAACATTCCTATCGTTGCACTCTTTGCCGTTGGATTGTTCAACCGCTATGTATCAGGTTTGGCGGCTCGTATTACCTTGTTAGTCCACGTTGTGCTTTACTTTACCCTTGTTTGGATTATCAACGTGAAAGTCAACTTTGTGTATGTGATGGGTTCACTCTTCGTCTTTGATGTAGCGTTAATGCTTATCTTAGGTCAATTCTTAAAACGTGCGACTCCATACGAAGACAACCAAGTCAATCATTCCAATGTGGACTTAACCCACTGGGAATATGCAAGAACCGCCGTGGCTTCATTAGTGTTAGGCTTGATTACCTTACACTTGGTGTTATCACCACTTGGTTTAGCTTCCGCAGAAGGCAATGCGACAATGATTATGGGCGTATGGGCTGTGGTGCAAGTGCTTATCTTGATTTTCTTCGGTAAAAAGAAAGTGGTAGATAAAGCGTAATTAAAAAGCATAATTAAAGTGTAGGGACACACTGCGTGTGTCCAAAGAAAGACAAATGTACGGACACACGCAGTGTGTCCCTACCCTAAAATAATGGAATAGCGTTATGAACAACATCGTTTACATTCTTTTAGACCAAGTCCGCAAAGATATGCTTGGTCCTTACGGACACCAAATTGTCAAAACCCCGAACCTTGACAGACTTGCGGCGGACGGTATTCGTTTCAATAATGCGTTTACGCCTGCCTCTGTTTGCGGACCTGCTCGAACATCATTATTTACCGGTTTAATGCCTTCTAGTCACGGGATTATTAAAAACGGCGAAAAAGGTGGCACAGGGGAAATCAGCCAGCAAGCACCGAACATCTGTAATTTAGAAGGATACAACGCTTATGTCGTAGGGAAATGGCACGTTGGCACAAAATCTGTTCCTGAAGATTATGGAATTAAAGGACACAATTTTGACGGATACGGTTATCCAGGTAGCCAAGTCTATAAAAATCTGGTGTTCAACCAACCGCCGACACACTCTAACCGTTATCGTGAATGGCTAGAAGAAAAAGGCTATGAAATCCCTGAAGTCAGCCGAGCTTACTTTGGCGATAACCCTCATTTACGCGTACAAGAATTGTGCGGTTTACTCTCTGGTACAAAAGAAGAAACCATTGAATACTTCATCATTGACGAAGCGAAAAAATATATCCGCGAGTCGCTGGAAGAAGGCAAACCGTTCTTTACTTGGATTAACTTCTGGGGGCCACATACCCCTTGTATCGTGCCTGAGCCTTACTACTCAATGTACGATCCAAAAGATGTTGTGCTAGATGAAAGTTTCTTCAAACCGCTTGAAGGCAAACCAGGGCATTTCCGCACCATCTCAAAAATGTGGGGAATGTGGGAAGCCAGCGAAGAGCGTTGGAAAGAAGTGATCACCAAATTCTGGGGTTACATCACCTTAATTGATGACGCTATCGGTGAGCTGTTTACCTTCTTGGAAGAAAACGGCTTATATGAAAACACCTTCCTCGTTGCCACGGCGGATCACGGTGATGCAATGGGCGCGCATCGTATGATTGAAAAAGGTGAGTTTATGTTTGAAACCACCTACAACGTCCCACTGATCATCAAAGACCCACAATCTAACCGTGTCAATGAAGTCGATGACAATCTCGTCTATCTTCACGACCTCACCTCAACGGTCTATGATGTCGCAGGGCAGGAAGTTCCGCCAGAGTTCCAAGGGGAAACCATTTTACCGATCACCAGAGAAAACAAAGAGAACGACCGCAAAGGCTTGCTCTGCCAGCTTGCAGGACACTTTGTTTACTTTGAACAGCGTATGTGGCGACGTAAAGATTACAAACTGGTCTTCAACGCCACTGATTTGTGCGAACTCTATGATGTCCGTAAAGACCCTGAAGAAATGCACAATCTCTTCTATGATGACGCTTACAAAGCAATCAAAAAAGAGATGCTCGAAGAGATGCGTTTGGAAATGAAGCGTCTGAACGACCCGCTTGAGAATTGGGTGTATCGGATTATTGATGAAATCTAGCAACAGATTCGCAAAAAACGAAAGAAATCAACCCGCTTGTATAAACTATACACTCTAAGAGTTGGACTTCCATCAACTTTTAGAGTGTTTTTTTATAGTTTTCATAGAATAAAATACTTTTTAAATAAAAAGTATTGACCTACAAAATCATTGTAGTTATAATTAGCGCAACTCAATGATAAGGAGATAGGTATGAAAACAACTTTTCACATAAACCAAAGAATGAAGCAACGTGGTATTACTAAAGAAATGATTAATTGTGTTATTGAACTTGGAGAAATTATTCAAGATAAATACGTTATTGATAAAAAATTAGCAACTTCTTACATTAAGTTGATTCAGCAAGAACAAGAAAAACGTAAATTACAATAAATAGGTATAAGATATGAAAATAGAAACATATACAGTTCAACAAGTTATTTCAAATATGAGTGATTCGGAATTATCTAATGTATTGAAATATATGAAGAAAATTGCAGATAAACAAGGGGTGGCAGTAGTAATGGAAGATGATGCTTTAATTACAACCTATAACCTGAATAGCTATAATCGTAAATTATCAAAGTTTCACTAATATTAAGGTTTAAATAAATGATTAAATTAAATAAAAGTAAATTAATGGATCTTTACAAAGATATGAGAGGAACGTTCTCTATTGAAGATCTAAATGAAATCGCATTAAAAGCAATGGCGCTTGTAATTCTTAATGTAACATCACTATTGAAAACAAAAGAAGACATTCTCAAGGCAATAGAAAATGCAGAAAGAGAGTATCCTCAAGCATTTACTGATGGTAGTCGAAATGTATTGAGTCATTTAACAGAAGATACAATATTTGATCTTATTTATGATCTAAGTGAAAACCAACAAAAAGGATTATTTACGCCAGAAAATAAATTTGAGTGGGTTCAATATATTTTTAACTTGATGAATGGTACTAAATATGGCTATTTTGCTTTTGATGATTCCATTTATGATTTTTGTAATAAACTCTATTCAAATGTGAATCATGATGAAATATATATCCCATTTGAAAATAGCTTCTATCATACTTTAATGTTCAGTCAAGAACAATCTGTGGCTTCTGAAGGAGTGAAAACAACACCAATTCCTGCTATTCTAAATATTATTTTAGGTGGCATTCAATATAAACAAAGTGATGCAATAACAAATCCTGCTTATATTAAAGATGGAAAATTAAGATTGTTTAGCAAAGGTTTTCTTGCCGAACCTTGGGGGATGAAAGTTAATATTAACGATCAAGATAATCAGCGTTTTTCTGTTAAAAGTAATAACTTGCAAAATTACCTTATTCAGCATTTATTTCAACAAGTAAATGATTTTGCTATTGTAATTATGCCAATAAACGGACTACATTCTTCGGTACAAAGTGAAGAGCTGATGCGTCAATGGTTACTTGAACAAGGTTATTTAAAAGCGGTTATATCTTTACCGAGCGGATTATCTATTTCTACAATGACTAATAGTGCATTATTAATTTTTGATTTTTCTACAAAATATGAAACAGTAAACTTTATCTCGTTAAAAGATTCCGAATTTGTAGAGAAAAGAAATAGAGAAACTAAACTTACTCAACTAGATAAGCTGATTGATATTATTGATAGTAATCTTGCACATAAATCATCTAAAAAAGTAGATGTTAAAAGCATTTTAAATAATAGCTATATATTGAATCCCGAACGCTATGTATTAGATAACTCTACACAAGATGCTTTAAATATTTTACAGGAATATGAAACGAAAAAATTAGGAGATTTAGTTGACATATATCGCCCTATTCCAGTTTCTAAATTAAAATCAGATGGTTCGGAAATGTTTTTTGAAATTCAAGGAGGCGACATTCCAGAATTTGGCTATATCGATACTGCAAGTAAAGAAAATTATATCGATAATGAACTTATGAATATATTATCTCCACATTTATTACAAGAAAACGATATTATTATTACAGTAAGGGGAAGCTCTGGAAAAGTGGGAATTGTTTCTAAAGAATTGCTGAATAAATATCAAGGTAAAGTTATTATTGGACAGGCTAACTTAATATTAAGAGTAAAAGATCCTCAAAATGTAAATGCAATTGCATTATTAATGCAATTACGTTCTGAATTAAGTCAATCTCGCTTGCAAGTATTATCATCTGGTGCAGTTTTATCTGGTTTATCGGTTAAAGACTTAAAAGAATTTTTAGTAGCAAATTTTTCTTTAGAAAAACAAAAAAAACTGGAAGAAAATTTCCAAAAACAAGAGATAATTAAACAACAAATTATTCAACAAAAGCAACAAATGCAATTCTTAGCGAATGACTTTTGGAACTAACAAAATTAATAGGATTATTTAATGGCAAAAGCACCTAAAATCAACAAAATTGAAGATATTTCCCTAGAAACTGTGATGATGAATTGCCGTAATGCTTTGCGTGGCAAAGTTGGCGGTAATGAAAAAAACCGAGATACTGTCATGGGATTGGTTTTTTTAAAATTTGTAGGAGATAAATTTACCGCTCGCCGTGCGGAAATCCAAGCACAATATCCTGAAATTTTTTGGGAAAATGAAGCTTTTTATCGTAGTGAAAATGTATTTTATTTAAGTGAACACGCTCGCTGGTCATATATTGTAGAAAATGCCAGTAGCGATGATATTGCCATCAAAATTGATACTGCTATGGCAGATATTGAAGAGCGTAATCCACCATTAAAAGGAGCTTTACCACAAAACTTTTATGCTACTTTGGGAATTGGCAAAAAAGAAATTAAAAGTTTAATTGATGAAATTAACAAATTAGATAATAACCGATTCCATGAAAAAGATTTGATTGGACGTGTTCAGGAATATTTTCTACAGGTTTTTGCGATTGATTCAGGCGTTGGAAAAGAAAAAGGCGAATTTTATACCCCAAGCAGTATTGTAGAGCTGATTGCAGAATTGATTGAGCCTTACAATGGCACAGTATATGACCCATGTTGTGGTACAGGTGGTATGTTTGTTCAATCGCTTAAATTTGTTGAAAATCATCAGGGTAATCGCAAAAATATTTCTATTGTTGGACAAGAAAGTAATCCTGACACTTGGCGATTAGCCAAAATGAATTTGGCATTGCGTGGTATTGCTCATAATCTAGGTGAGTCGGCAGTTTCTACGTTTACACACGACCAATGGAAAGATTTAAAAGTCAATTATATTATGGCAAATCCGCCATTTAATTTAAAAGATTGGCGTGACCAAAATGAATTGACAGATGACCCTCGTTTTGCGGGATATGCTGTACCACCTAAATCTAATGCCAACTACGCTTGGATTTTGCATATGTTGTCCAAACTTGATGAAACTGATGGTATTGCAGGCTTTTTATTGGCAAACGGTGCATTGAATACGGGTGGTGATAAACCTGATACTGATACGGAATATGCTATTCGTAAACAGCTAATTGAAAATGATAAAGTAGAAGCTATTATTGTTTTGCCACGAGAAATGTTTTATTCCACAGATATTTCTGTCACTTTATGGATTGTAAATAACAATAAAAAACAACGCTCACTCAATGGCAGACAATTACGAAATCGCCAAAATGAGATTTTATTTATGGATTTACGCACACTTAATAGCCATATTTATGAAAAAAAATATGTACAGCTAACTGCACAAGAAATTAGCCAAGTATGTGAAATCTATTTTAACTGGCAAACAGGGAAAAACTATCAAAATATCCCTGAATTTTGTCAATCGGTAAGTGTAGAAACCATTCGCAGTAAAAATTATTCATTAGCTCCAAGTCAATATATTGAATTTGTAGATAAAGATTTAGGTATTGATTATCAAACAGAAATGAACCGTATCCAAATGGAAATGTCAGCTTTATTGGTGCAAGAGAAACAGTCACAAGCTATGTTAGAAAAGGCATTTGCAGGAATTGGGTTCGCTTTGGACAAGGTGGCAAAATGAAATATAAACTTGGTGATTTAATCGAACCTTACACAAAATCTTGCAATATTCACAATTTAACACTTGATGATGTATCTGGTATTAATCGGGATAAAGAATTTTTTTCTCCAGCTAAGCAAATTGGTGTAGATACCAGCAAATATAAAATTGTTCCGCCTAATTATTTTGCGTGTAACTTAATGCACGTTGGGCGTGATATTGTTTTACCGATTTCTTTAAATACAACCAATAAAGATAAAATTGTTAGCCCTGCTTATACAATTTTTAAAGTCAAAGATGAAACCCTCTTATTAAGTGAATATTTGTTTATTTGGTTAAAATCAGATGAAAAAGACCGTTATTTCTGGTTGTTTACAGATAGTTCAATTCGAGATGGATTATCTTGGGAAGATATGTGCAATATTGAACTGGATTTACCACCTATTGAAATTCAACAAAAATATGTTGCGGTATATCAAGCTCTGCTTGCCAATCAACGTGCCTATGAAACAGGATTGGAAGATTTAAAATTGGTGTGTGATGGTTATATTGAGCATTTGCAACATCATACCGAATTACAACGGATTGGGAATTATTTAAATAAAGAAGAAATTAATAATAAAAATGGAAAATATACTCTTAATGATGTAAAAGGCATTTCTATTCAAAAGAAATTTATAGAAACAAAAGCTAATATGGAAAATGTTTCGTTAAAACCCTATTTGTTAGTAAAGCCTGAATATTTTGCTTATGTAACAGTTACATCTAGAAATAGTGAAAAAATTACCATTGCACATAATAATTCTGGTAATACTTATTTAGTATCATCAAGTTATGAAGTTTTTTCTGTTAATAAAGCTCAATTATTACCTGAATATTTAGCTTTATTTTTTAATCGCAGTGAATTTGACCGTTACGCT
Source organism: Actinobacillus minor NM305 (assembly GCF_000175195.1). Classification (GTDB taxonomy): domain Bacteria; phylum Pseudomonadota; class Gammaproteobacteria; order Enterobacterales; family Pasteurellaceae; genus Haemophilus_A; species Haemophilus_A minor. Next base: position 15,859 of record NZ_ACQL01000023.1, read on the forward strand.
CGTTTTCATTCTTGGGGAAGTGCAAGAGAAGTATTTAGTTGGGCAGATTTATGTGAAGTAAAAATCCCTATCCCTGAATTGCCTGTACAACAAGCCATTGTAGATATTTACAAAGTATTGCTAGAACGCCGTCAAATTAACGAACAATTAAAACAGCAAATTAAACAAATTTGCCCTGTGTTAATTCGTGGTGCAACTGAAGAAATGGTTGGACAAACAGTCAATTAATATTAGGGTGTTAAGTTTTCAGGCTGCCTGAAAATAAAAGGAATATGAAATGAACCCAAAATTTTATGAGAGCCAATTAGAACTGGCAGTAATTGAATTATTACAACAGCAAGGCTATGAATATAGCCACGGTGAAGGATTTAATCGTTCATTAAATGAAGTGTTGTTGCGTGAAGATTTACAGGCGTATCTTGCGACTCGTTATGCAGAACATCAGTTAAGCCAAAGTGAAATCCAAAAAATTATTGCTCAACTAGAACATATTCCTGCAACACCTTTGTATTTGGGCAGTAAATCGGCATTTAAACTGATTAATCAAGGGATTACTTTGGTTCGTGATGATGCACGTTTGCCTGCCGTGCATATTCGCCTGATTGATTTTGATGATGTACAAAATAATCGCTTTCGTGTAGTCAATCAATTTAAAGTGGCTGGAGAACATGAGCGTATTCCTGATATTTTGTTATTTATCAATGGTATTCCAATTACAATTTTTGAACTTAAAAGTGCGATTGAAGAAGATGTTACCATTTACGATGCATGGGAACAAATTCATATCCGCTACAAACGTGATATTCCTAAATTATTAAAATACACATTTTTGAGTGTGATTAGTGATGGTGCGAATAATCGTTTAGGGTCAGTCTTTACCCCTTATGAATTTTATTATACTTGGAATAGGGTAAATGATGAGCAAATCACCCAATCAGGCATTAAAACGTTGGAAAGTCTGATTGCTGGGGCGTTATCTCCTGTGCGAATTTTGTCATTGTTACGTGATTTTATTTATTATCCCGATAACGATGATAAAGAAATGGTTGTGGTTGCACGCTATCCCCAATTTTTTGCTACATACAAAATGTTTGACAATATCAAACAGCATTTGCGTCCACATGGCGACGGTAAAGGCGGTACTTATTTTGGAGCAACGGGCTGTGGTAAAACTTATACCATGTTGTATTTGGCTCGAATGTTGGTTCAACGTGAACAAGATATATTTAAAAATCCTACCGTAATTATCATTACTGACCGAGAAGATTTGGATAGCCAAACTGCCAGAATTTTTACTAATGCCAAAACATTTTTAGGCGAAGAAGAAGTGATGAGCATTGAGTCTCGTCAAGATTTAGCTGATAAACTCAGAGCAAAGCCAAGTGGAGGTGTATATTTAACGACTATTCAAAAATTTGCTGAACATATTGGTTTATTATCAGAGCGTAGCAATATTATTTGCATTTCTGATGAAGCCCACCGCACTCAAACAGGCGTGGACGGTAAAGTCTATGTTGATGCAACAGGTGTGCAGGTAAAATATGGTTTTGCCAAATATTTGCGTGATGGTTTTCCTAACGCAACTTATGTTGGTTTTACAGGCACGCCTATTGATGAAACATTGGCAGTATTTGGACAAGTGGTTGATAAATATACCATGAAGCAAGCTAGCGATGATGGGATTACTGTGCGAATTACTTATGAGCCTCGCTTGGCTCGTGTTTTGCTATCAGAAGAAAAAGCCAAAGAAATTCAACGCTATTATGAATCGTGTGCGGAACAGGGCTCAACAGAATATGAGATAGAACGCAGTAAACGTGAAATGAGTCAAATGCGTCAAATTTTAGCCAATCCCGACCGCTTAAAACTATTGGCTAAAGATATGGTTACGCATTATGAACAGTTATGCAATGAAAATCCTGCCATTGTCAAAAAAGCGATGATTGTGTGTGCTGATAGAGGAATTGCTTTTGAACTGTTGAAAAATATTGTGGCAATCCGCCCTAATTGGAATGTAGCAAAAAAATGTGAAGATGAATCACAATATACAGCACAAGAATTAGATAAATTACTGGCTATTGAAAAAATTAAATTGGTTGCAACACGCAATCAAGATGACCCAGATGAGTTATACCAAATTTGCGGTACAAAAGAATACCGAAAAGAATTAGACCGCCAATTTAAAAATACAGATTCTAATTTTAAAATTGCGATTGTTGTTGATATGTGGATTACAGGATTTGATGTACCAAGCCTTGCGGTTATGTACATTGATAAACCTTTGCAAAAACATACATTAATTCAAACCATTTCTCGTGTGAATCGAAATTTTGAAGGCAAAGAACAAGGCATTGTCGTAGATTACATTGGCATTAAAAATGCGATGATGCAAGCTGTAAAACTATATGGCAGTGATGATGAAACACCTGTTGATGATATTCAAGTATCGTTGGCAGTATTACGCAATCATTTAAAATTATTAGCCAATATTATGCATGGTTTTGATGCTACTGATTTTTATCATGGCTCGCCATTGGCTCGATTGCACTGTTTGAATATGGCAACGGAATGGGTTCAGCAGAAAAAAGAAACTGAAAATCGCTATATGGGGTTATCCAAACGCCTGAAATCAGCGTATGAAATTTGTGTCGCTACAGGGGAATTGAGCGATGATGAAATTGCTCAAAGTCAGTTTTTCCTTGCAGTACGAGCCATTATTTATAAACAACATACAGGTAATCACACCGCTCCCGATACCGAGCAGATGAATGCTTATGTGAGCGATATGGTCGCAAAAGCCATTACCTCTACAGGTGTAGAAAACATTATCAATGCTGATACTCGCCAAGAATTGTTTGATGAATCATTTGAACAAGAATTAGCAAAAATTGATTTGCCCATTTCTAAATTTCACGCATTACTGGCATTGCTCAAAAAAGCCATTGGCGAATACGGCAAAACCAATAAAGTCAAAAGCATTGAATTTGATAAACGCATGAGAGATGTTGTTGAACGCTACAATAGCCGAGATAATTTGGCGTTTGTGAATGAAGTAGTTGGTGATTTTATTAATAGTTTATCTGATGAAATTTTGAATTTATTAAAGGAATTACAAACAGACAAACAATCTTTTGAAGGGTTGGGGATTAGCCTAGAAGAAAAAGCGTTTTATGATATTTTGATTCATGTGCGAAATACGCACCAATTTGATTATGCTGATGAAAAATGCGTAGTTTTAGCCCAAAAAATCAAAGAATTGGTGGATAACAACAGTCAATTCTCTGAATGGTCTGTACGAGATGACATTAAAAGTAAATTGAGTATGGAATTAACATTGTTACTATATAACAATGGTTATCCACCTGAATGGAATGAAGAAGTATTTGAAAAAGTATTGGAGCAGGCGGAGAATTTTAAGCAATATCACTAGAAGATATTATTCTTATAAATTTATCATAAATGGGCTTATTTATTGTACAGTAGGATAAATATTAATTTTTAAGAATAAGGACGTCTTATGCCAACAAACTCAATCTATCCAACCGACTTAAAGCAGTGCCAACTTACTCATCTTCATTCCTTTGCTAAAGGAATGACTGTGTATAAGCAAGGCGAAACCGCCAAAGAGTTTTATTACGTCAATAATGGACTTATCGGGCTTTATCATACCTTAGATAACGGCAAAGAGAGCCTTGTTCGTCTATATCAAAAAGGGGATTATTTCGGTTATCGAACACTGTTTGGCGATGACGGCTACCATTGCAATGCCAAAGTTTTGGTTGAAGCGGAGATCATTCGGATTAAACCTAAAGACATTGATACTTTCTTCGTAGAAAATCCGCAGATGAGCAAATTTTTGTTGCAATCCCTTGCAAATGAACTGCGAGAAGCGGAACAACGCTTGGCAAAAAGTGCCTATTTACGCACCCTTGATCGTGTTATCGACAGCATTTATTTTCTCACGGAAAACTTCCCTTACTATAACTGGACGCACCGTGAAATTGCCGAATATGCAGGGTGTGAAACCGAAACAGCGATCCGTATTACTAAAGAGTTGAAACGCAACGGTTTATTACAAGATTGGCATAAACAGAAGTAGGTCACTATGTTTGAAAACGCCCCCAAAGCCCATTTTCATTTGATGGCAAAACCGAGTAGCTTTCAATGCAACATCAAATGTGAATACTGCTTTTATCTTGAAAAAGAATATACCATTGAGCAAAATGTGCGTTTTATGAATGAAGACACCTTGCGAAATTATGTGCGTAATTACATTCAATCAAGTGCAGGACAACGGGTTGAATTTGCATGGCAAGGGGGTGAGCCAACGTTATTAGGCTTGGATTTTTTTAAACAAGCGGTCAGATTTCAGCAAGAATTTGCAAACGGCAAAACGATCACCAATGCTTTTCAAACCAATGGCATCGCCCTAAATCGCCAATGGGCAGAATTTTTCAAAACACATCAATTTTTGATTGGTATTTCGATTGATGGCTTGAGCGAAGTACATAACAAATATCGCATATCAGTCAATGGTCAGCCGACTTTTGAACGGGTCAAACGAGCGGTAGGTTTATTGAAAGACTACGGCGTTGAGTTTAATACATTGACGGTGATTAACGATCAAAATTGGCATAAAGGCAGAGAAACCTACCTTGCTTTAAAAGAGTTAGGTTCAACCTTTATGCAATTTATCCCGATTGTCGAAACAGGCTGTGGCACATCACCTTTTGCAAAAAAGGAAGTAAAACCGACCGCTTTTTCTGTACCACCGCAAGGTTATGGGCATTTTTTGCTTGAAGTGTTTAAAGAGTGGGTGCAACAGGATGTCGGCAAAATTTATGTGTTGGAATTTGACAATTTGCTTGGGCAATGGCTTGGCTACCCGTCAAGCAGTTGTGTTCATCAAGAAACCTGTGGCGAGTCGCTGATTGTGGAAGCGAATGGTGATGTCTATTCCTGCGACCATTTTGTCTATCCAGCGTATAAGGTGGGTAATTTAAATGAACAGTCTTTGGGCGAGATTGTGCATTCCCAACCACAATGCAACTTTGGACAACAAAAAAGAACCGCACTCACTCAGACCTGTTTGGCTTGTGATGTGCGACCGTTTTGTCACGGCGGTTGCCCGAAACATCGAATGATTAGCTTGCCAAATGAAGCAAATAAACATAACTACCTTTGCCAATCCTACCAACTCTTTTTCCGAAAAACTGCTCCATTTATGCGAAAAATGCGAGATATTATTCGAAGTGGTGGGTCTCCCCAAGAGATTACTCAATATATTCGGGAATAACGATTCAAATATTTTACAACCTGCTACAAAGTTCTAATACCATTTTCTCAAGATTTTGGGATCCATAATCCATATTTGTTGAAAATAAAGTCATTATAAATCAAGTAAATAAAAGCCATTATCATTCACTCCGCTCACGAAAATTCCAAGTTTGAGGTAGATCATAAAAGCGGTTATTTTTTGTTAATTTTTTGTAAAATAGACTATCGTCAATACCTCTAAGGTGGCAAAATAGGGGCACTCAAATTGTTTTTATTTGACCCATTTACTTATTTTTTGGAGTGTATATGCAAAGTCTTAATTTTGACGTAGCCATTGTGGGTGCTGGTGGCGGTGGTTTACGAGCAGCAATTGCAGCAGCGGAAGCAAACCCAAACCTTAAAATTGCCTTAATCTCAAAAGTGTACCCAATGCGTAGCCATACGGTAGCAGCAGAAGGTGGTTCAGCCGCGGTAATTAAAGATAATGACTCTTTTGATAACCACTTTAATGATACCGTAGGCGGTGGCGACTGGTTATGTGAGCAAGATATCGTTGAGTATTTCGTAGAACACTCTCCTATCGAAATGACGCAATTAGAGCGTTGGGGCTGTCCTTGGAGCCGTCGTGAAGATGGTGAAGTAAACGTACGCCGCTTTGGTGGGATGAAAATCGAACGTACTTGGTTCGCCGCAGATAAAACCGGTTTCCATATTTTACATACCCTTTTCCAAACCTCGATGAAATACCCTAACATCGTGCGTTTTGATGAGCATTTTGTTTTAGATATTTTAACCGACAACGGCGAAGCTCGTGGTTGTGTGGCGATGAATATGATGGAAGGTACGCTTGTTCAAATCAATGCACCGGCAGTGGTTATCGCAACAGGTGGTGGTTGCCGTACTTATCGTTTCAATACCAATGGCGGTATCGTAACAGGCGATGGTTTATCTATGGCATATCGTCACGGCGTTGCCTTACGTGATATGGAGTTCGTTCAATATCACCCAACCGGCTTACCGAACACCGGTATCTTAATGACTGAAGGTTGTCGTGGCGAAGGCGGTATCTTAGTGAATAAGGATGGTTACCGTTACTTACAAGACTATGGTCTAGGACCAGAAACACCAATCGGCAAACCGGAAAACAAATATATGGAATTAGGCCCTCGTGACCGAGTTTCTCAAGCATTCTGGCAAGAATGGAAAAAAGGCAACACCTTAAAAACCGCTAAAGGCGTGGATGTTGTCCACTTAGATTTACGTCACTTAGGCGAAAAACACTTAACAGAACGTTTACCGTTTATCTGTGAATTAGCACGTGCTTATGAAGGTGTTGATCCGGTTACTCAACCAATCCCTGTTCGCCCGGTTGTTCACTACACAATGGGTGGTATTGAAGTGGATATGAACGCTGAAACTTCAATCAAAGGTTTATATGCTGTCGGCGAATGTGCTTCTTCAGGTTTACACGGTGCTAACCGTTTAGGTTCTAACTCTTTAGCGGAATTAGTGGTATTCGGTAAAGTTGCCGGTGAAAATGCTGCACGCCGTGCATTAGAAGCAACACCTGCAAACCAAGCACAAATTGATGCGCAAGCAAAAGATGTGGTTGCTCGCTTAACCGCATTAGCAAACCAAGAAGGTAACGAATCTTACTCTGATATTCGTAACCAAATGGGTGATGCAATGGAAGAAGGTTGCGGTATCTATCGTACCCAAGAAGGTATGGAAGGTGCAGTAAATAAAATTGAAGAGCTTAAAGAACGTTATAAACGCATCAGCGTAAAAGATAAATCAAGCGTATTTAATACCGATTTACTCTATAAAATCGAACTTGGCTTTATTTTAGATGTAGCACAATCTATCGCATGTTCAGCTGTTGAACGTAAAGAATCTCGTGGTGCTCACCAACGTTTAGACTACACTGAACGTGATGATGTGAACTACTTAAAACACACACAAGCATTCTTTAATGCAGACGGTAAACCAACCATCAAATACAGCGATGTGAAAATTACCAAATCTCAACCTGCAAAACGTGTGTATGGTGCTGAAGGTGCAGCACAAGATGCAGCGAAAAAAGCAGCAGAACAAAAATAGGGGATAGCTATGGAAAAAATGACGATTGAAGTGCTTCGTTATAACCCGGAACAAGATAACGAACCACATTTAGAAAAATTTGAAGTACCGTTTGATGGTCAAACATCATTATTAGATGCGTTAAACTACATCAAAGATGAATTACAACCAGAGCTATCTTACCGTTGGTCTTGCCGTATGGCGATCTGTGGCTCATGCGGTATGATGGTAAACGGCAAACCGAAACTGGCTTGTAAAACATTCTTACGTGATTACAGTGGTCATATGCGTATTGAACCGCTTTCAAACTTCCCGATTGAACGTGACTTAGTTGTAGATTTAAGCCACTTTATCGACAGTCTTGAAGCGATCCAACCGTATATCATTGATAATAAAGCACCGGAAGGTCAGCGTACAAAACAAACTCCGGCACAACTTGAGAAATACCGTCAATTCTCAATGTGTATCAACTGTGGTTTATGTTATGCCGCTTGCCCTCAATTTGGTTTAAATCCTGAGTTTATCGGTCCGGCAGCCTTAACACTGGCTCACCGCTATAACTTAGATAACCGTGATAACGGCCGTGAACAACGTATGAAACTGCTCAGCAGCAAAAATGGTGTTTGGAGCTGTACTTTCGTTGGTTATTGTTCTGAAGTATGTCCGAAACATGTAGGCCCAGCTTCTGCAATCAACCAAGGCAAACTTGAAAGTGCAAAAGACTACGTTATCTCAATCTTAAAACCAAAAGGCTAGGGGGAAAGTATGACAACAAAACGTAAAGCCTATGTGCGCGAAATGAATGCAAACTGGTGGACAAAACTCGGCTTTTACAAAGCATATATGGTGCGTGAAGCAACTGCTATTCCTACCGTTTGGTTCTGTTTAGTGTTACTTTATGGATTAATTAGCTTAGGAAACGGGACGTTTGCAACGGATTTCTTAACATTCTTAAAGAATCCACTTATCGTTATCTTTAACTTGGTAAGCTTAGTAGCAATGTTATATCACGCCAAAACACTCTTTATCATGACACCACAAGTGTTAGATATCATGGTTAAAGGCGAAAAATTACCAGTTGAGAAAGGTGCCAAAATTATGTGGGGCATCACTGCTGTTATCAGCGTTATTGTTTTAGCCCTTGCGTTATAGGAGAAGAAAAATGAGCAAACAAGATGTTATCAATAAAGCGGTAAAATCAAATGAACCGCCAGTTTGGTTACTATTTAGTGCCGGTGGTTCTGTAAGTGCGTTCTTCTTCCCTGTTGTGATTTTAGTACTTGGCGTATTATTACCGTTCGGTATTGTTGATGTAGAAACTATCATTAGCTTCGCCCACACTTTCATTGGTAAATTGGCGATTTTAGTCCTTACCATTTTCCCAATGTGGGCAGGTATGCACCGTATTCATCACGGTTTACATGACTTAAAAGTTCACGTACCGGCTGGTGGGTTCATTTTCTACGGTCTATCAACACTCTATACTCTTGTCGTGTTATACCTTACCTTCGGTTTATAATTCGAACAAATTTTGCTTTCAAAGCTACCCTTTGGGGTAGCTTTTTTCTTATCTAAAAATTTTTTGTAAATTTTTCTCACGCAAACCTTTGCTTTTCAACGCCCTACCGACAAGCCCTAAAAGAACAGGTAAAATAGCGAAAATAATTTAACTCACTAAGGATTTTTAAATGAATGCTATTGAATTATTAGGCTATGTTGCCATGATTTTAGTTGCTTGCTCTTTCTTATTAAAAGATATCGTGAAATTACGCTTAGTAAACGCATTAGGCGCTTTATGTTTCGTAATTTATGGCTTCTTAATTAACTCACTCCCCGTTGCCGGTTTAAACATCTTCGTGGTATGCGTGAATGTTTATTACATTTGGAAAAGCTTTCAACCTGTGAAGGTTACTGCCTAATAAGAAATAATTTTTCTTTTAGTCAAATTCCTTTTATATTGGAACAACCTATTATTGATAGGTAAGAACTTTTATACATTCCTAATTTTAAATGTATAATCCTTGCCAATCGTGGCGTAGCCCCTGTCCCTAGGGTTTGTAGAAATACAATCGACTTAGAGTGTCAAGCTGCGCCCTTGTCTTTTCTCCTCCCCCAATCTATGAAAATAAAGCCTCATAAAGAATACCCTGAGTTAGTTCAACAGCTAAGCGATAGAGGGATGATCATAAATAATCCTACATATGCGGAAAAGAAATTGTCGCAAGTAGGTTATTATCGTTTGTCTGGTTTTGGCACATATCAAGAAAACCTAACCAAGATAATACGTTAAGCGACCAATTCCTAGATCATGTTGTCTTTGAAGAAGTGTATAAACTATATATTTTTGATAAAAAACTTAGATTATTATTACTAGATATTATTGAAAGATTAGAAATTAATATCAGAACGATTATAGCTCACGAAATAGCTAAACAATTTAATATTGATGAAAACACATTAAGAAATTGGTTAAATGAAATAAATATAATTAGAAATTTATCAGCACATCATTCAAGAGTTTGGAATAAGTCTTTTACTGATATTGCTATTCCCGATTTTTCTAACCCTAACTTATCTAAATTTAAAAAAGCAAATGCATATTTTAGTAAAGTTGCATTAGAACAAAAAGCAAGAAGTAGAATTTTCGGTAGAATAGCCGTCTTGTGGTATCTAGTAAGCCAAACTAGCAAAAATTATCACTGGCTAGATAAGTTCGGCGAGTTATTAAAGGATTTCCCGGATGTGCCTAATGCCAAAATAGAATTAATGGGAATTTCAGATAGTAACTTAGCACTAATCTATAATTCATAGCAAACTCTAACAAAAAGCGGTTTAATTTTGCAAAACAATGACAAAATTAAACCGCTTATTTTCTCTCTAAACGTGGCTTATTTTTTTAATAAATCACGAATTTCAGTTAATAATTTTTCTTCTGCTGTTGGCTCAGCTGGTGCTTCAGGTGCTGGCGCTTTTTTCAGAGAGTTGATGATTTTTACCATGCCGAATACTGCAATTGCAATGATTAAGAAATCGAATACGTTTTGAATAAACGCACCGTATTTTAACATCACTGCTTCTGCACCTTCTTTAGCCGGTGCAATTTCAATCGCTAAATCTTTGAAATCTACACCGCCGATTAACCAACCGATAGGTGGCATAATGACATCACTTACTAATGAAGAAACAATTTTACCGAATGCGCCACCGATGATCACACCGACAGCCATATCTACTACGTTACCTTTAACCGCAAATTCACGGAACTCTTTTAAAATACTCATAATTGACTTTCCTTATTAAAATATCATCTTTCATATAAAGACGAAGTGCGATTATACTTACCATGTTAAAAAGTTGTAGCAAATTTACGACAATTTACTTAATTTCTGGGCAAATTGAGAAACCTGTTGCCAATCCGTGTATTCATACTCTTTTGTAGCATCGGTTTCACCTTTCGTTAATCGCATAATGAATTGGATCATGATGCGATCAAACCAACTATAACGGGGATAGAACAAGGCACCAGCAATGACTTCAACCAGAGTCGGTTTCCACTGAATTTTTGCCAAGAATTTTCGTACGTAAGTGTTGGTCTCTGCTGTCTTACGATTGGCTTTACGAGCGGTCAAATTTACGCCATAAAATGCAGAAGGCTTGCTATTGAGCTGTTCAGCATATTGGGCAATAAATTGATAAACCTGCGGATTAAAATGCCCATAACGTACTGATGCCCCCACCACAATTTGATCGGCATTTGCCATTTTTTCTGCAAAATTGACCGCTTGATCTTTGATGGAAACCAGCTCGACCTCATGGTTAATCTGTTCAGATAATTCATCTGCAATCTTTTTAGTTTGTCCATCTGTTGTAAAATAGAAAATAACCGTTTTCATTTATCAATCCTTCCAAAAAACAGGGCTTAAAATCACAAGAAGCGTAAATACTTCTAAACGTCCGCAAACCATCGCAAAAGTCATTACCCATTTTGCACCGTCCGGCACTTGCGTAAAGTTACTGCTCACACTCCCCAATGCAGGCCCTAAGTTGTTCAAGCTAGCAAGCACGGCATTAAAGGCGTTGAACGATTCCATTCCACACAAAATTGCCATCAGCCAACAAAGAATAAATACAAAAATATAGGCGGAGAAGAATGCCCAAATACCTTCTTCAATGCGGTCTGAAAGCACCGAACGGCCCAGTTTAATCGGCTTCACGGCATTCGGGTGAACGAAGCGGTGGATTTCTCGGTTCATTTGCAAATAAAGCAATAATACCCGAATAACCTTTAAACCACCGCCAGTTGAGCCGGCACAGCCGCCGATAAATGAGGCTAAAATCAAGAGTGTTGGTAAAAACGAAGGCCATTGACTAAAATCATTCACGCCAAAACCGGCGGTCGTAGATATCGACACTGATTGAAATAGCACTTGCTCAAAGCGAATGTTGGCTGTCGTAAAATAGTCATACGCCCACATCACGAGCAAACAAAGGGTAAATAAAACAAACTGAATAACCAAAAACGAACGGAATTCATAATCTCGCCAATATAAACGGGTTAAAACGCTGTTTTTCCGCTTTTCTTTCGGGTCTTTTAATTGATGAAACAGCGTAAAGTGCAAGGCAAAGTTACAAGATGAAATCAGCAAAAAAAAGACGGTAATATAGTTAATGGCTGTGCTATTAAAATAACCGATACTCGCATCGTGGGTAGAAAATCCACCAATCGAAATCGTTGCAAAACTGTGCGAAATCGCATCAAAGGGCGTCATTCCTGCCAACCAATAAGCCAAAGCGCAGAGCACGGTCAAAGAGAAATAGATTTGCCATAACATTTTTGCCACATCAGCAATTCTTGGCTGCATTTTCTCATCTTTCATCGGGCCGGGCATTTCTGCACGATAGAGTTTACCTAAACCCATCATGGGAATAATCGCAATCGCTAACACGATAATCCCCATGCCCCCCAACCATTGCAAAAATTGTCGATAAAACAAAATGGCTTTTGGGAGATGATCTAAGCCGGTAATGACTGTTGCGCCAGTGGTGGTTAACCCAGAAAACGACTCAAAAATGGACTCGCTAACGTTTAAATCGGGATGTTCTAACAGGATAAATGGAACGGCTCCCAAACAGCCGAGAACGATCCAGAACAGCACCACGATCAAAAAACCCTCTCTGGCTCGGAGCTGTTGCTTATATTCACGGCAAGACCACCATAATAATGCGCCCACCACAAAAGTAATGGAAAACGCTTCGAGGAACTCTCGACCGCCACCATCACCATAAACCAGCGCCACCAATGCTGGCAGAAGCATCGTAAGCGAGAAGCTCATCACAAGCACGCCAACAATGCGAATAATAGTAAAAAATTGCACAATTATTCCTTTTCTAAACTTAATTTGCCGGCAAATCGCTGGCTTAATGCTTGCTGGATTTTAGCAAATTCAGTTGGGTTTATCGCCAATTTTAAGGCAATCTTATCGCTAAATTGCTGTTCAAGAAGCTCAATATCCCAATCGTTCATCATATGTTGTAGCGTGTTGAATTGCTCATATTCACATTGCAAGCGGTAGTTTTCTCGTAAAACTTTGCGAATTTTCTCCACATTAAGCAATGCCTGCTGCACGCCATTACCGTAGGTTTTAACCAAACCGCCCGTACCAAGCAAAATTCCACCATAATAGCGCACGACCACCGCCGTGATTTCGCCCAAACCAGAACCCAACAAATAGTTGAGCATCGGCTTACCTGCTGTACCGGACGGCTCCCCATCATCAGAAAACCCATATTGCTGCGAATCCGCTGGCGTGCCGGCAACCGTTGCCCAGCACCAATGCCTTGCCTGCGGATGTAATGCTTTGATTTCTGCCCAAAACGCTTTGGCTTGCTCCATACCTTCGGTATGTCGGAGATAGGTAATAAAGCGACTTTTCTTGATTTCTTCTTCAAAAATAACGTCTGTTTTAGGGATAAAAAATTCCATTTGCATACTCATTGTCGCCAAATTGGCATATTTTAGCAAAAATTCTGTGAGACTTCCCCTTTCTCCCAATAAAACCATTGCAAACGGTTGCGTAATCTTGTATATCTACCAAAAAACCAACATCAAAAGGTAATGACTATGAAAAAAATCTCCTCTCTTTTTGTTTTAAGTGCGCTCATTTCATCACCACTTTATGCGCTACCAGCCAAACCCATTACGCTAGGAACAGGAAGTGAAACCGGGCTTTATTACGTAACCGGCAATGCCATTTGTCAATTAGTTAATCGAGCAAATAATTTGCCAGATTGTAAGGCTTTAGCGAGCGAAGCCTCGGTCGATAATCTAAATGCGATTGCCAATGGTCAAATCGAGTTGGGGATTGTGCAATCCGACTGGCAATATAACGCTTATAACGGTGTCGGTTCTTTTGCTGATAAAAAGAATGAAAAACTCCGTGCGGTGTTCTCCATTTATCCCGAACCTTTTACCATTATTGCTCGTGATGATGCCAACATTAAAACCTTTGAAGATGTTAAAGGTAAACGCTTTAATATCGGGGTAGATGGTTCCGGTACACAAGCAACGGCAAATGTGTTACTTAATGCGCAAGGCTGGGCGGCGGCAGATTTCAAAGTGTTAGATAAACTGCCACCGGCAGAAATGGTTAAAGCTTTATGCAATAATGGATTAGATGCGGCAAGTTATAATGTCGGCCACCCTAACACAGCGTTGAAAGAAGCGACAGAAAGTTGCGACCTGCATTTAGTGCCGATTACCGGCGAGGTGGTTGATAAGCTCATTCAAGCACACAGTTATTACGCCAAAGCGACCATTCCGGCAAAAACCTATAACGGCACCGATCAAGCGGTCGATTCTTTCGGGGTTTATGCAACATTAGTAACCTCTGCTGATGTGAGCGCAGAACGAGTTTATGATGTAGTGAAATCGGTGTTTGAGAATTTTGAACGCTTCAAAAAATCCCACCCTGCCTTTGCGAATTTAAAAGAGAGCGAGATGATTAAAAATGCGCTTTCTGCACCGTTGCACGAAGGCGCAATCAAATACTATAAGGAACGAGGTTGGTTGTAAGTGTTTATGGATAGGTGCGGTATTATGTTGCTGTTGTAAAAGCAATTTTATCCCTGAGACCTTTGCTCCCTCCGTTTACGGAGGTAGCTGCCAAAGGCTGAGGGAGGGGAAAAGAATCCAATGAGAGAAGTTAAAGTATTTTCCC
>NZ_ACQL01000022.1 GCF_000175195.1 Actinobacillus minor NM305
ATAATCCATATAACGTTTAAAACTACGATAAGCACTTCTTACATTCCGATGTTTATAAGGATAATAGCCCTTTTCATTCGGTTTATCTGACCGTTCTTCTAAAAATTCTTTATGTTTTAAATACCAATGATGTAATCGTAAATAGAAGTCTTTTTTAGAACTCTGTTTAAGTGTCAATGCAATGATTTTTAATTCTTTTCCAGCAATAGATTGATGTTTTTTTCGTAATACTCTCATCACAATGGCTACCATATGAAA
>NZ_ACQL01000021.1 GCF_000175195.1 Actinobacillus minor NM305
TAAACGTAAAGAGTAATAAAAAAAGATATAGGAAAAATAAGGAATCTCTAAGATTTCTTGTAAGCCTAAGTCTTAATTTTCAAAGAATGGATTGAAAAGACATATTCTAGAGGGTTTCTGTGCAAGAATAAATAAAATTTACAGTATTTTTAAGTAAAGTAAAGAAATCTTAATGGAAGAAATCTTAATTAAGTAAATTAATGTAAAAATTTAAAAAAGGTCTTTTCATTGAGTGTTTTTTTGATCTATTTTATTTGTTGTGTACCTTATTAAAAGGTACAATAATGTTGCCTTGTGCCTTGTGCCTTGTGCCTTGTGCCTTGCTTGTAAGTTAGACAATCGTTTCAACTCAAGAGGGCTTACCTTCAAACTTTTCTTGAGATTACTCTTCGATTGCCTTTATTTTTCTTCCTAATTTTTCAGTGTTGTACTAGTGAACAAAAGCACACCAGTGTGTTAATGTTGTTTATTCTATGTTCTAATTTTTTGATTTATTTAGGAAAATTCTTTCTTTTTATATAAGGAGATTTTATGGATATTCTATCTAAATCAGCCCGTTCAAAAATGAGCTTACGTTGGGGGCTTCCCCTACTGGCTTCATCTTTGATTATGGGGTGTGCTACAAATTCTCAGCCAACTGTAGCAAAGAGAAGTATTCTAGAACCTGTTGGTGAAAATGCGGGAAAAGTTGTCATTTTTTCTCCTGCAGTAAAAAATAGCCAATCTATTTATAAAGATCATAAACAAAATGTGGTATCACTCTTTATAAATGATCATTTTTTAGCAGCATTGTCTAAAAACCACGTTGTCACACAAGGATTATGTGCAGGGGATTATAAACTGGTAGCAAGATCAACGAATGATAAATTAGCTACGGATAATAAAGTTATTCGACACTCAACGTCTACAACGATTTCTGTTCAAAAAAACCAAACATCTTATTTTGAATTAGTTCGTAAAAATGAAAAATGGGCTATCCAGAAAATAGATGAAAAACAAGCAGAAAAATATAAAACGTTTTTTGCAGAAGATAAACAATTTGTAAGACGCCTGCCAGAATCTATGATGCAGTGTGGACTTCAAAAAAAATAGAGGTAATAAATTATGAGTATCAAAGTTAAGATTCATTCACAAAATCAATCGACAGTGACGAAGCAAGTCAAAAATAATGAGAAATTAGTTATTGAACATCCGAAACTTGCTAATACTAGCTTCGAATTAGTTGATGAAAAAACAGGTCTTGCACCACAAAGTATTGTGACAAAACGCAAGGGTAAAGATTTAGAAATCACAGTAGAAGGCTCAGAAACAGCGAATATCGTCATTAAAAACTATTATGATGACGAAGGTGCAAAAAGCCCAATTACAGGTATCGCAGAAGACGGTCATTTATATGCGTATATACCTGAATCTGGCTTACAAGCGGATGTTATCCCAGCATTACAAGATGGCGTGTTATCTTCATCTGTACTAGGTGGTAATTTAGAGAGTGTTGCCGCAGTTTATGATGCAGTTATGCCAAATTGGGGCTGGTGGTTAATCGGTGCCGGTTTACTTGGCGGTATCTTAGCAGCTGCTGGCGGTGGCAGCGGTGGTGGTAATGGTGGATCATCAAGCAACACCACAAATAACGGCGGTACAACGAATAACGGCG
>NZ_ACQL01000020.1 GCF_000175195.1 Actinobacillus minor NM305
ATTAGATCAAACCTCTAGAGAGATGTCTAGAGGTTTGTCAGCGGTCTGAGGACAGGCTTTATGCCTGTCCTTTTGTTGGTATAGTAGATAAATTTGTCTACTATGCCAAATATTGATATCTAACTATCGTTCCTGTAAGGATTGTTTCATTCGAGTAATAGGTTTAATTAGGTATTGGAATACCGTTTTTTGACCAGTTTTTATATCTACAGAGGCAATCATACCTGGAATAATAGGCATTACTTTTCCATCTTTATCAGTTAAATGGCTTCCTTCTGTTTTAACTAATACTCGATAGTATGCTTCATTTGGGTTCAACTTTAGATCACTCGGGCGTTTTTGATCATGTAAGGTATCCGGGCTTAATAGTGTCACAGTACCTTCTAATCCACCATAAATTGCATAATCATAGGCAGTTAATTTAACTAATGCAGTCATACCAGGTCTAACATAGGCAACATCACTTGGGCTGATATAGGCCTCAACAAGTAATGTATCTTCGATCGGGACAATTTCCATAATATCTTGACCTGCACTAATAACTCCACCAATGGTGTTAATACGTATATTTTTAACAATTCCTTTAAGTGGAGAGCGGATAAGAGAGCGTTCAACAGGGTCAGCTCGCATAGCCATATTTTCTCTAGCTTGTGATAATTCTGCTTCAATTTTGGTTAATTCAGCACTAGCATCTGTGACATACTTATTCTTGCGTTCAACCATTTGTAGTTGTAAATCCGTAGATTGTCTTTTCATTCTAAGTAGTTCAACTGCAGAAACAGCACCTTTAGCCACAATAGGTTCTGTAATACGAATTTCTCTATCGAGTAGGTTTTTACTATTTTGTAAGCTTGCTAAGGATTCTTGTAACGATGTTTTTCGTTTTTCGTAAATAATTCGTTCACGTTCTTGTAAACTGGCTGGTATTTTTTCCGAAAAAACGAGTGGTGTGCCATAGGCTTCCGCTTGTAGACGAGCGGAAAGTGCCTCTAAGTTTTCTACTTTAGCTTGGCTTTCGCGTAATATTGCAGAGCTACGAGTATCATCTAATTTTAATAATACTTGTCCTTTTTCAACAGTATCACCTTCTTTTACAAGCATTTCTTTTAGAATTCCTGGATCTAAACTTTGAATAACTTGCTCTCGGCTATTAGGAATAATACTGCCTTGCCCACGAGTTACTTCATCAATAGGGCTGTTATATGCCCAGATAACAAAAATAACCATCAATGCAAAGAAAAAAGAGATTGTTGCGAATATAGAATGATGATTTTCTTGTTGCAATGCAGCATTCAAGTCATTCAGCAAACGTAAGTCTTTTTTATTTAGAGGTGCTTGCTTTTTGGCTGCTTGTTTAGTTTGTAATTTTTCCACTGTATCATGTGGCGTTTTATCTTTATTCATTTTGATTAACTCGTCATAACATAAATATATAACACATTTAATTGCTAACTAGGCGTGTGTTGTAGCATTTGTGTCTTGAGATTTAACTGATTCCGCAGGTTGATCGTTTTCGTTTTGCTGTTTTGATAAGTGTCGTAATACGGCATCTCGTGGTCCATCTAGCACCACTTTTCCATTTTCAACAACAACAATACGATTAACAATTTGTAGCACCTGAGAACGATGTGTTACTACTACTAATGTTTTATTTTTTGCCCAATGAGCAATTCCCTGTAATGCTTGCATTTCAGAAAGTTGATCTAAACCTGTAGTTGGTTCATCAAGTAGTGCCACCTTAGGGTCTTTCATCGTCATACGAGCTAGAGCAACCATTTGTTTTTGCCCACCTGATAAACCGAGCCCGTCTTCGCCTAATGGCATATCTAGTCCACGAGGATGATTACGAATAAGATCAATTAAACCAAAACGAGCTAAAGCTTGTAATAAGTCTTGGTCAGTTGAAAAGCTATCCATGCGTGCTAAATCAAGGTTTTCTCGTAATGTGCCTAAAAAGAGGCGAGGATTTTGTTCGAGAAGCATTACTTGATTACGCAAAAAATGTGGATCAATTTGGCGTAAATCTACATCATCAACAGTGATATTTCCCTGTTTTGGTTCATATAAACCAGAGGCTAGTTTTAATACGGTAGATTTACCCGATCCAATTTTGCCTAGAATACCCACTTTTTCACCCGGTTGGATATTTAGATTAAGGGCATTAATAATAGGCTCTTCATTTTTATTGTAGCTAAAGGAAATATTATTAAATTGAATTGCTCCTCGAATAGATCTTAGTGTGACATAATTACGTTCATTATCTCTATCTGTAGGGCGTTCAATAATGCCATTAATTCCTTGCAATGCTAGTCGGGCTTGTTGGAAACGGATTGCTAACCCGGCAATTTGTCCTAAAGGTGCTAAAGTTCTGCCAGATAAGATAACACAAGCGATTAATGCCCCCATCGTGATTTTACTACTTGAATCTTCACTATGGATTAAATAGGTCCCTGTTAATACAAGGAATACCGTATTTAATTGCTGCATCATCATAGTAAAATTAGTGACAAAGTTACTGATGTTTTTTACTTTAATCGATGATGCGGCTGATTTTGCGGTGAAAAAATCCCAACGTTTTTGAGCCCAATTAGATGCATTATTCGTCTTTAGCGTTTCTAATCCTTCAATGGCTTCTACCGTCAGACCTTGGCGTTGAGAGCTTTCTCGCATAGATTCGTTAATGTAGCGTGATAATGGAATTTGCGCCAAGACCCCCACAATAATGACAACAGGAATAATTGTCATTGGAACAATTGCTAATTTCCCTGCCACCATAAACATGACAAATAAAAAGAGAAATAAGAATGGAAAATCTACCAAGGTTAATAGACTGGCACTAGTCATAAATTCACGGACAGATTCAAAATCACGTAAATTATTTGCATAGGATCCGGATGATGTTGGTCTATCTTGGAGTTTCAGACTTAGTACACGTCTAAATAGTGCAGAACTAATAATGAGATCCGCTTTTTTACCGGCAACATCTGTGAGATAAGCACGTAGCATTTTTGCTATGAGTTCAAATACAATAGCCAAAATAACCCCAAGGCTAAGAACCCATAAAGTGCTGTAAGCTTTATTTGGAATGACTCTGTCGTAGACATTCATCACATATAAAGAGCTAACAAGTGCTAAAAAGTTAACGATAAAACTAGATAAAATGACCTGATAATAATATTTTTTGAATCGCCAAATTACTTTAAAGAACCAAGCTTTTGGTAAGTTGTATTCAGGTAATTCAGAGCGAGAATCAACACTCTCTCTTGGTTTAATAAACCAACAATGTTGAAGATATTTTTGATCCAGTTCAGTTTCCGAGTACCATTGTGATAAACCATCAAGTAACTGAACTTTATAAGAACGTCCCTCATCATCCTCTTTAATTTCAGTTACCAATGCGGCTTCTTCATTTTGCAAAAAGAGAAGAACAGGTACAGCCAGGCTAGGAATGTCCTTTAATGGACGTTTAGATAATGTATTATCAAATCCTTCACTTTTAAGATATTCCCTTAAAGAACTAAAATCCAGTCCCATATTTTCAGTACGAATAGTATGAGCTGTCAGAGTGGCAACCGATAAATTCGCACCAAGCAACTGTGTTGCAAGGGATAAATTTTCAATAATTTGTTTCATATAGCTAACCTTTTAATGCATATGACTTATTAGATTATGAAATTTTCATCATCTAATGTTAATGTGCAAAATTTAATTTAATATTATTCGATTTTACTTCACTCCAAGTAGAAATCATTCCTTGAGTATATAAATAATCTAACATGGATGAGCGCAGACTATGTTCTGTGGTTGCGTAGGCGAGTTCAACACTCGTCACTTCTTTTTCGGCATTAAGCACATCTAAGAGAGAGCGTCTGGCTATTTCAAATTGTAAACGATAAAAATCAACTACTTTCTTTGATGATGTAATTTGTTTTTTTAATGCTTTTAACTGAATATTACTTTCCTTAATATTAATTTTTGCTAATCTTGCACCTTCTTCAATATCTCTTTCTGTGCGAGATAAGCGTTCACGGCTTGCAGAAATGTCACTAATTTTTTCTTTTGTAATATAGTTATTACCTCGATTATAGACGTCCCAAGCAACTTGAAGCCCAACCTGTTTATCTTCTCGTGTTGCAGAGCCTACAACATTAATTCTTGGCAATTGTTTTTTCTTTTCAACTTCAACGGATAAGTTCTTAGAAGCTAAGTCTGCAACATTAGCTCGATAAAGTGGATTATCAGAATGTTGTTTTAATGAATATTTACTGAACAGTTGATTTTCAGTTAGATCTGAAAATGGATTATTTAGCTGTTCTTCTGTTACTGTTGTTTTAGTGTATTTAGATAATGTATTTAAGGTAGCAGCTAACTTTTGGCGATAGCTATTAATTTCTTGTTGAACCATCAACATACGGGTTTCAGCTTGCACGAATTCAGACTCGCGTCCCTCATCATATTCTAATATGACATCTAGATCTTTAATAATCAGTTGATGACGTTCTAAACTTTTTTCTAGAACTTTAATGGATTCTTTAGTATTTAATGCACTGAGATAAAGCTTAGCAATGGTATAGGCGAGCTCTTCTCGAGTCGCTTCATAGGTATGTTGATAAAATTCCGTTTCTTTATGACTACGTTCTATATCCTTCTCAATGGCTCCAAAAGCATAGAGATTAACCTCAGCTTGGACTCCGGGAATGAGTTTCGTAGAACTATAATCATCCTTGTCCCTATGATGTTGTCCCAATACTTTTGATGTTGTTAGACTCACCACGGGATAATGCTGAGAACGGCTTTGTTCCATACGATTTTGAGCTGACTCAATGTTTGCTAGAGCTTCTTTTACCTCTGGTGCACTGGATAAATTTTGTTGCAAAAGTGTTTTTAGCGACTCTCCTTGAGCATGATTACTCAATGCTAAAAGAATGGCTAAAACAGTGTAAGAAAATGGTTTCTGTTTGCTTGGTTTCATAATAGAAATAAAATTTAATGAAAATAAACGATATTATGTAGGAGTTGCACAAGCAT
>NZ_ACQL01000019.1 GCF_000175195.1 Actinobacillus minor NM305
TCCCTCCGCCTTCGGCACCTCCCTCCGTGAACGGAGGGAGGGAATTATAAGCGGCAATTTCGGCAGAGAGAGGGGTAAGCGCCTTTGGCGCTGAAAGCATTAATTGGAATGCATTGCGTACTGAGGTTTGAGATTAAGTGCTTGCATAATTCGCATGACGGTATCAAAACGAGGTTTCGAACCATTGGTAAGCGCCTTGTAAATGCTCTCTCGTGCTAGCCCCGTTTTTTGGGCGATTTCGGCAATCCCTTTCGCACGGGCAACATCGCCTAGGGCAATAATAAAATCATTGCTATCGCCTGTCTCAGCAATTTCAGTAAGATATGCCGCAATGGCTTCATCACTATCAAGATACTTCACAATATCAAAACGATGAGTTTGGATCATGTGGTTGCTCCTTTTTTTGTTGTTTTAATTGAGCGAATAATAATTTCGCTTTTTCAATATCAGATTGTTGGGTGCTTTTATCGCCCCCATTCATCAAAAATAAGAGTGGTTTCAATGATGTACATTTTGCCTCCTTTAGGTGCCATTGTAATCATTTGGCTACAAAATGCAATGAGAGATTTTGATGATGAGTTTACGAAATAATGTAAACGATGTCTTTGGGTTCGAGTGTAAACGATGTTATCAGGTTGTACCTTCTCCCCCTCCGTTTACGGAGGGGGG
>NZ_ACQL01000018.1 GCF_000175195.1 Actinobacillus minor NM305
CCATCAATGTCAAAGATTCAGAGTCTAACACCGTGACCTCAACTGCTCAAGTTAAAGATGGTGCTAAAGGCGATAAGGGTGCCAAAGGTAAAGACGGCTCTATC
>NZ_ACQL01000017.1 GCF_000175195.1 Actinobacillus minor NM305
GGGCGAGGGTTCAACGAAAGACGGTTGGGCAGGAAAAGCCAGCGCTGAAAATAACCTCTATGTTGAAGCTGTTACAGACACAGCGAAATTAGTGGTGAAATTGGCGAAAGATTTGGTGAATTTAAATTCTGTTA
>NZ_ACQL01000016.1 GCF_000175195.1 Actinobacillus minor NM305
TTCGCAGCTTCAACTGCTTTATTTGCTGCAGCTAAATCTTGTGCTGCTTTATCTGCTGCCGCTTGGGCTTTCGCTTGTTCCGTTAAGGTTTCTGCTTTCG
>NZ_ACQL01000015.1 GCF_000175195.1 Actinobacillus minor NM305
TTAGCAACCATTTTGTCTACTATGCCAATTTATTCTATGTAATGGATGAGGTAATTAAAGCTTTCTCTATATGTTAGATTTTAAAACCTCTACTGTATTTTTAGTTTTTTCCCAACAATAATTTGATTATTTTTGATATTGTTTAATTGGCTCAATTTTTCTGGTGTCGTGCCATATGTTCGTGCAATTGAGTAAAGCGTTTCATCTTGTTGCACGATATGATAACCGGTATTTGATTTTTGAGGTTGCTTACGTTCGCTTTTTTCCTCTTTTTTTACCGCTGTTTTTTTGTTCGATTTACGCTCAATATCTTTCGCATTTTCAGCTTTTGTTGATTTTTTCTCTTTAGCAGAGACTTCTTTTACAGGCTTTTTAAATTCATCTTTTGATGTATCTTCTTTTTTATCTTTGTCTTTTTTACTCCCTTTAACTTCTTTCACTTTTACATTTGAAGTACGTGATTCCGAGATATTTACATGACTATTTCGATATGCAACCAAACCGTTATAAATCGCTTTGGCTAATTGCTTACGATAAGACGCTGTTGCTAATTTTTTCTCCTCTATCGGGTTAGAAAGAAAGCCCGTCTCAACTAAAATTGAAGTAATATCAGGAGAACGTAACACACTTAAACTTGCATGTTGTGGCGCAGATTTTGCAAGAGTTGTCATATTTGCCATACGAGCTAAGACAGTTTTACCTAATTCATATCCTGCTCGTTGTGAATGTGAGAATTGCAGATCTAATACTGTTTGATTTAAGTAACGTTCATTATTATTTGATAAAATACGTCCGGCACCACCTAAGAGTTCTGATTGTTTTTCACTCTCCTCTAACCATTTACCCATTTCATCACTGGCTCTTTGGTTAGAGAGAACCCAAACAGAAGCCCCTTTGATTTCACTTGAAATCGGTGAAGAATCTGCATGAATAGATACCAAATAATTCGCTTTATTCTTACGAGCTATTTCTGTTCGCTCAGGTAATTGAATAAAAACATCATTATTACGAGTCATAACCGCCTTAAAATTGGGATCTGCATCAAGAAGAGCTTTTAACTCTTTTGAAATGGAAAGTGTAACTTCTTTTTCTTTAATGCCAAGTTTTTTCCCAATAGCCCCAGGATCTTTGCCACCATGTCCAGCATCAATAACAACAACGGTTCGTGCTTGCCCCAGCGAGCTCAACATAAGTCCAAATAAACTCACTAAAAAATAACGTATGACTTTTTTCATTCTATTCCTATATTTTTACTCTAAGATAAGCGGTCTAATTATTCTTTTATTTTGCCAAGCTATATTTAATTTGTAGTCCAATATCATTTTGAGGTAATACTTTAAGGTTTCTTCCAAGATTTGCATATTCGAGTTCAAGAACAAGATCTGCCTCAGGAATCATTCCCTGTCCTTTACTTGGCCATTCCAATAAACATAACGTTTGTGGGCGGAAATAATCTTTAATCCCCATAAACTCAAGTTCTTCCGGATCCGCTAAACGATACAAATCAAAATGATAAAGTGTAAAAGGCGATAATTGGTATTCTTCAACCAAAGTATAAGTCGGGCTTTTTACATTTCCTTGATACCCAAAACTTCTCACGATACTTCGTGTTAAAGTCGTTTTCCCAGCCCCTAAATCGCCTTTTAAATAAATCACAACGCCCATATCAGGGTGGTTAATTAACACCTCTTTTACGGCAGTGGCAAGTTGTTGCCCAAATTGCAACATGCTTTCTTCATCTGGAAAATAATATGTCATGGCTTAAAGTTTAATAAAATGTTCACGATAAAATTTTAATTCATTGATGGATTCCCGAATATCATCAAGTGCCAAATGCGTATTACGCTTTTTGAATTGCGTCAAAATTTCAGGTTTCCAACGATTTGCTAACTCTTTTAATGTACTCACATCTAAATGACGATAGTGGAAATAGTCTGCTAAATCCGGCATATATTTGTAAAGAAAACGCTTATCTTGCGGAACGCTATTGCCACAAATCGGTGATGCGCCTTTAGGTACCCAGCGTTTAAGAAAATCGATGGTTTGAAGTTCTGCAGCTCTTTCCGTAAGTTTACTGTTTTTCACACGTTCAATCAGCCCATTTTCGGTATGGGTCTTAACACACCAATCACTCATTTTTGCTAAGAGTTCGTCCGACTGCTTGATCGCTAACACTGGGCCTTCCGCTAAAATATTGAGATCTTTATCGGTGACAATTGTAGCGATTTCAATAATTCTTTCTTTTTCCGGATCTAATCCCGTCATTTCAAGATCAATCCAGATAAGGTTTTGTTTATCTTGAGACATTAGTTTTCCTTATTTGATTTTAATGCCAATGCATTTAACACACATGGCGGAACAAAATGTGAAATATCGCCATGGTGTTTATAAATTTCTCTGACCATTGTCGATGAGATATAACGTAGCTCAACAGAAGGCGGAAAAAAAATCGTTTCCAAATGTTCATGAGCTAATTTGTGATTTAATTGCGCTAACTGAATTTCATATTCTAAATCATCGCTACCGCGAATACCTCGAATTAATGCTTGCGCTTGATGCTCTAAAGCAAAATCTGCAAGTAATCCGCTAAATCCAACCGCTTGCACATTAGATAAATGTAAACAGCTTTCTGAAACTAATGCGGTTCGTTCTTCTAAAGAAAATAGTGGTTGCTTACTTGGGTTTTTGGCAATAGCAACAATCACTTGATCAAAAAGTGAAGCAGCACGCTGAATAATGTCTAAATGCCCTTTCGTAATAGGGTCGAACGTTCCAGCATAAATAACTTTACGACTCATATTTTTTCTCTAAGTAAGGAGCAAGTAAGGCAAGATGGCGTTTAAGTGCACCTTGATTTTCTTTTAATACTTCAAAACCAAATTGAGCAATTTTTTTACCTTCGTTCTCATGTTGTAATAAAAACTCCACAGACTCCACAAGAGCCTCTACAGAGCTATCTATTTCAATGACCCCATTAACTTCTCTTAATTTACTAAAAATTTCAGGGAAATTATAAGTATGTACACCAGAAATGACTGGAAGTTCAAAAGCAATAGGTTCAAGTGGGTTATGTCCACCATGTTTGACTAAACTTCCACCAACAAATGCAATTTTTGATAACCCGTAGAGAATCATCATTTCCCCCATGCTATCTCCCAACAATAGTTGCGTTGAAGGTAAAAAAGGTTCATTGCTTGATCGTTTCACATAGTTCAATCCAGATTTCTTAATCAATTCTTCTACATTCAAAAAGCGCTCAGGGTGGCGAGGAACAATAATCAATACTAAATTAGGATATTTCTCTAATAATTTCTTATGCGCCTCTAAAATCAGTTTTTCCTCGCCTTCATGGGTACTTCCCGCAATCCAAATCGGGCGATAATGAATATTGAGCTGATTTGCGGTCTGAATCACTTGCTTTCGTAATTCATCGTTAATCTCTAAATCAAACTTTAAGTTCCCTGTATTGACTAATTTAGGCTCAGGATAACCTAATGCAAGGTAACGTTTTGCACTCACATCATCTTGAGCCAAGATCATATCAATCTCATTAAGCATGTTTTTTATGCTGGATTTTATCCAGCCATAACGTTTTGCCGAACGAGGCGATAATCTTGCATTTGCAATGACAAAGGGGATCTTATGTAACGCAAATTTACGGATCAGATTTGGCCAAAGTTCCGTTTCAATCACAACCATTAATTTAGGATCAACAAATTGAATAAAGCGCTCTATAGCATCAGGTAAATCATAGGGCAAATAGAAATGTGACACACTATTTCCAAATGCAGCTTTCACTCTATCTGATCCTGTCGGGGTTACCGTTGTCACTGTAATAGGTAAAGAAGGATAAGCATCCTGAATCGCTCGAATAAGTGGCGTGGCTGCAATTACTTCCCCCACTGAAGCCGCATGAATAATAACCCCTTTTTCTTGAGGTTTTACCAGATTATGATAATAGCCATAGCGTTCACAAATGCGAGTACGATATTCTGGTTGTTTTATTCCTTTTTTCCACATCAGTAACAGCACAAAAGGCTGAATTAGATATATTAGAAAAATATAACAATAGCGAAGCATATTATTCCTTAATAAGCGATTGATTTATGGCATTTTTTTGCAAACCGATAAATAAAATAACACTAACAAAATAGAACATTGCGCCAGAAGTATGCGATAAAAATCCTTGACTCAAACAATAGCTCATTGTTAATAAAATATGACTAATCCCCATCACGCCCCATAAATTAGCAAGCGAGCCTGTTGATGTAAGCGATAAGTTTTTTCTAAGAATATTCAGTGGTACAAGAAATATAGCCAGTAACGCAGATAATCCTAATAACCCTCTTGCTGAACCATCGTGTAAGAATTGGTTATGGGCATGATCGAAATTTGCTGCAGATTTCGAAATTCTTTTCTCTTTTAAATGTTGTTGGCGCATTTCCTTAACGCCTTGTAATCCCCAGCCAAAAATTGGTTTTTCTTGCATACCTAATAATGCGCTTTTCCACATATCAAACCGAGCACCTAATGAACTGTTGCCATCATTATGCTCTACGTATATGGTTATATCGCTTTGAGCTTCAGCAATACGACTCTTGATCATATTACTAGTTGCTAAACCGCCAATAACAAAAATCAGTGCAATGCTGATGGTGATCCATTTAGATAAATTCTTACGATTTAACCAAAATATTACGATAAGCACAAAAGGAACGCCAATCCATGCCCCTCTAGCACCAGTCAAAAAACTAGCGATCATTGCAAATAAAGCAGCTATAAGGCTAATCCCTATCATTATTTTGTTACGCTGTGCATAAAAATAAAACAACGCACAAAATGCGAAAACGGCAAGTGACATTACAATATCGCCTGCTTGAATATGCATAAAACGCGGAAAAGGTTTAGCAAGCCCGAGTCCAAAGACTTGAATCAGTGCAACAGCACCTGCAATTAATCCAGCAATCAAAATAGCATAGAGGATCCAAAGATGCTTTAATGTTGTTTGTAAACATATGGCTAAAATCGGTAATGCCAATAATGCTCGACTCGCTAAGTCGAGCTCATTCGTTTTTCCTTTATGGATAATCAACGAGAGCACAAAAAGTAAGAAATAAACAACGAAAGCCCCTACCAACCATTTAGTTTGGCTATCCCATTGTCCATTTTTTTGTTTGATCGAAGGATAAAGTAGCCCTAAACCTGTTAAAGCAAGTAAAATTGGGATCAAGCTATAACTGATTTTAAAATGTAGAATAAGAATAAAAAATAGCCCAATTAAGAGCGATAAAATTATTGATTGATTGGCTTTGATATGGCTTAACATATTGATTTCTCAAGCGGGTAAAAAATGACTTGTTATTATACAGAAATTCTTACTAAATCTGCACCCTAATCAGTAGGTTATTTAGTTCTACGTTTAGGGTACAGATCATTTTATAGAAGGGGGAGATTTACTATTTTACAAAACTATCAAACGTTAATTCATAATTATCACCGTCGCGATTATAAGAAATATAACGAGGGAACTTCTCGCCCTGATATTTCTTCACGGTAATAAATTTATTATCGTTTGTTTTAAATTTATAAGTGATCTCTTGATAGCTTTCTCCACCTGCTTTAACCGTTTTTTGTGATGTTTGTAACTTCACATTCTCTGTTGGATACAATTTTTTCCCGTTTGTTGTTTGGAAACTGTTTGGTAAACGGTCGTAGTAACTAAGCTGGAATGCGGTCGTAAAGAGGTCAAACGTTGGCATTGTCATCGCTTCTTCTTTTAATGGCTCTTTTGCTTTTCCATATTTTACTGTTTTCGAATCAATTTCCGCTAAAGCATAGGTTTTTCCATTACGGCTATCGCGATAACTTAGCATATTAAATTGCCCATTTCGTTCCGTACCTTTTGCTGTAAAAATAATATTATAAAGTGGCACATTAATTTTAGATTGAATTTGATATTGCCCATTGCCATTACTAAATTTAACATACGCTGGCATTAAGTAATTTGAGCTGTATTTGATATTAAAAGTTTCCGCATAAGCGGTTGAAATTAGCGTAGAAATTGCAAATAAAGTCGCTAAGGCTTTTGTCATAAATTTCATTTTGTGTCCTATTTTTCCATTAATTGAGTATGCTCAAACAGGCGTAAAATTGCCGTGTTATCTCGCAATTGCTCTGCTTTTTCCACTTGCATTTTTGTTAAATGCGGAGAGAAAAAGTTAATAAAATCATACATATAGTTACGTAAGAATGTACCTCGTTTGAACGCAATTTGTGTCATGCTGGATTGGAATAGATGGCTAGCGTTAATTGCAACTAAATCACTATCCATTTCAGTATGCGCCATTGATGCCATAATACCCACGCCTAATCCAATACGAACATAAGTTTTAATTACATCTGCATCCGTTGCGGTAAACACGATATTCGGTAAAATGCCAACTTTGTTAAAGGCTTTATCCAAATCAGATTGCCCCGTAAAACCAAAGGTATAGGTAATTAAATCGTACTTACCTAGCTCTTCGACAGTAAGTAAGTGTGGTTGGTTCGCATATTTTGCTAAAGGGTGATCCGGTTTAACAATAACTGAGCGGTTCCACATATAGCACGGTAATAAAATAGCCTCTTCAAATAAGTACTGAGCTTCGGTGGTAATCGCTAAATCCACTTCACCTGCCATTAATGCATCATAAATTTGCGTAGGCGATCCTTGATGAAGATGTAAACTTACGTTAGGGTATTTTGCTTTAAATTGTTCAATCACCTTGGGGAGAACATAACGCGCTTGTGTATTTGGGCTAGCAATGCGTAATACGCCACTATTCGGGCGAGTTTGTTCTTCCGCAACAGCTCGGATGCTTTGTGCTTTGACTAATAATTCTCGAGCAATTGAAATAATTTTTTCCCCTGCCGGCGTAAGCCCTTTAATATGTTTTCCGTTACGTTCAAAAATGTTGATACCAAGTTCACTTTCTAGCAGGCGAACTTGTTTACTGATACCTGGTTGTGATGTGTATAAAGATTCTGCGGCTTCCGTGATATTTAAATTTTGATTTACAATTTCAACAATATAACGAAGTTGTTGTAATTTCATATATTTTCCTTAAAAAGGGGCGTTTGTTATTCCTTTATGGTATAAGAAAAGGGCTAGAAATACTAGTATCGAACAGCGATTTTCGTCCTCTATTCCTAACATATTTCCATTGGCTATTACGTGAAATTTTAGTATCCTTACACACAATTTTATTGATGAGAGAAGCCCTTTGAGCAAACGAAGATTAACCCAAAATCAACAACGCCGTATCCAATCTAACCATCATAAACGTATTTCGAAAAAAGAATTTGAATGGCAAGATGAGATGTTAGGCGAGATTCAACAAGGTGTTGTGGTAACCCGCCACGCTAAGCACGCAGATGTGGAAACAAGTAACGGTGAGGTTTATCGCTGTAATTTACGCCGAACCCTTAAAAACGTTGTTGTGGGCGATAATGTTTCTTGGCGTTTAGGTAGTGAGCAATTACAAGGCATTAGCGGTGTAATTGAGGCTGTTTATCCACGTAAAAATGAGTTAAGCCGCCCGGATTATTATGATGGCATTAAAGTGATGGCATCTAATATCGATCAAATTATTATTGTCTCTGCGGTTCTGCCGACTTTATCGTTGAATATTATTGATCGCTATTTAGTCATTTGTGAAACGGCAAAAATTCCAGCACTCATTGTGTTAAATAAAGTGGATTTACTCTCTGAAGAAGAAAGACAAGCGGTCAAAAAACAGTTAGCGATTTACGAACGTATTGGTTATGAAACCTTGATGTTATCGGCAGATACGGGCGAAAATATGGATCAACTACATCGCTATTTACAGAAAGGAACCTCGATTTTTGTTGGACAATCCGGTGTTGGAAAATCAAGCCTTATTAATCAACTACTACCTGAAGTTAATGCATTAACAGGTGCGGTGAGTGATGTTTCAGGTCTAGGGCAACATACCACCACTGCTTCTCGACTCTATCATTTACCGCTTGGTGGCAATCTGATTGACTCCCCCGGTATTCGTGAGTTTGGATTATGGCATTTAGAGCCTAATCAAATTACGCTAGGTTATCGAGAGTTTCAAACTGTGCTTGGGACTTGCAAATTCCGAGATTGTAAACATGGCTCAGATCCTGGTTGCGCCCTCCGTGAAGCCGTAGAGAAAGGCGAAATCGATCCTATTCGTTTTGAAAATTATCATCGGTTAATTGAAAGTCGCCAAGAAAGTAAAAGCCAACGTCATTTTCGTATGGAGGATCTGTGACAGCATTTATTTACCCTAACGCTAAATTGATTGCCGGAGTTGATGAAGTGGGGCGAGGTCCATTAGTGGGAGCGGTGGTCACCGCAGCGGTTATTCTGGATCCCAATAATCCGATTGAAGGGCTGACTGATTCTAAAAAACTTTCTGAAAAAAAGCGGTTAAAATTAGCGGAAGAAATTAAAGCCAAAGCGCTAAGTTGGTCATTAGGACGAGCTGAGCCAGAGGAAATTGATCAACTCAACATTCTTCATGCTACGATGCTTGCGATGCAACGTGCAGTGGCGGGATTACATATTCAACCAGATTTCGTTCTGGTTGATGGGAATCGCATTCCTACATTAAGCATGCCTGCTCAAGCAGTGGTTAAAGGCGATAGTTTGGTGCAAGAAATTAGCGCAGCCTCTATTCTTGCAAAAGTGGCTCGTGATTTAGAAATGGATGAGTTAGATAAACAATTTCCTGAATATGGTTTTGCCAAACATAAAGGCTATCCAACCAAACTTCATTTTGAAAAATTAACCGAACTCGGTGCAACGCCTTTTCATCGTAAAAGTTTTGCGCCGGTTGCTCGTTGTTTAGCAAAATAATTTTTTATTTTAAGAGGATAACATCATGACAGAAAAACAATATCAAGAAACGATTTTCAGTAAAATCATTCGTAAGGAGATCCCTGCGAATATCGTATATCAAGACGAGCTTGTTACAGCTTTTCGGGATATTTCTCCCCAAGCAGCCGTCCATATTCTAATCATTCCAAATAAATTCATCCCAACAGTAAATCATGTGACAGAAGAAGACGAAAAAACATTAGGGCGTTTATTTACGGTGGCAGCCAAAATCGCAAAAGAAGAAGGTATTGCGGAAGACGGCTATCGTTTGATTATGAATTGTAATGCACACGGCGGCCAAGAAGTTTTCCATATTCATATGCATTTAGTCGGTGGCGAGCCTTTAGGCAAAATGTTGAGTAAATAATGATGTTTAAATGGATACCCTTCGCAATTTTTTCACTTTTTTTGACCGCTTGTGGGAGTAATCCGCAAAGTTACATTACGGGCAAATCAGAACCGATTGTAAACATTGATGCAACTATCAATCCTTACATTGAAGTTGATGCAAAATCTGATTCTCTTTCTGTAAAGAACATAAGCCAACATTCGCTACAAATGGTATATAAGCTCTTTTGGTATGATAAGTTAGGCGTATCGCAATCTAACGATATCGAAGAGCCAGGAAAAAACTGGCAATCGCTTAGGTTAAATACGCAAGAGAAGCAGATTATTTCACTGATAAAGCCAACGGAAGAAAGTGAGAATTATCGGGTTTATGTGAAGTAAGTATGGTTATAGATGATTTATTCATCAAATGCTTAAAAAATATTATGTAATCGATTGCTATAATATATTTTATCTATACAAAGTGTGAAAGTTAATAAAAAACGAGATCTAATTAATATCAATGATATAACAACATCAAATACAGGTATCATTAAAAATGATTGTTTAGAAAGTGATGGCAAGATTGCACTAAATTTAGATGGTTAAATTAATGGACAATCTTTTAATTTAGGTAAAGTTACTTTTACTTCAACAAGTAGTTTTGATGCTAAAGCGGTAAATAATATTTATAACTATGTTAATCTTGGTTTAATGGAGCAATTTAAACTGTATAACTCTAGTCTCGATGATACAAAACTCCAGAAATTAGCATTAGATTTATTAAGTCATGGTATTACGTATAAAATTACAGAGCTCTCTTTAGAAAATAGCAAAGGAAAAAGCAAGATCTCTTCTACCATTGATTTAGATAAAGTAAATCTGTCAGATTTACTCAGATTACTGACAAACCTTTTTATTT
>NZ_ACQL01000014.1 GCF_000175195.1 Actinobacillus minor NM305
CTTTTGCAGCTTGCTCCGCAGCCGCTTGTTGCTCTGCTTCCACCTGTTTTTTCAAGGCTTCAATTTGTTTGGCTTGCTCTGGATTATTCGTTGGTGCAGATGAGCCACCGCCACCACCGCCTGAGCTACAAGCTGTTACACCTAATGAAACTAAAATCGCCATTGCTGCTGTTTTAACTGACAAACGCATAGAAAGTCCTTATTTTAATGTGTTATTTAAATAAAATATGTGTAAAATACGAGCTATTTTAAAAGTAGGCTAAATCTTCTGCTAACAACAAATCGTGTGGCAAAGCTACTCAATTTGTGGGTAGACAAATCAAAAAAAGGGGCAATTTGTGAGTGTTAATGAAAAAATCCGAATGGTGCGTGAAATGAACCAGTGGTCGCAAGAAGAGATGGCGGCAAAAATGAATATGTCCACCAACGGTTACGCTAAAATTGAACGTGGCGAAACAAAACTTAATTTACACAAACTTGAACAAATTGCTCAAATTTTTAATATTGATGTGCTGGAACTAATGCAAGGTGGTGGGAAAGGTGTATTTTTTGTGATGAATGATCACAATACAAATTATTATGGCGAAAATGAAAACCTTACCGCCGAAATTGAAAAATTAAAACTGACAATCGCTCATAAGGATGAAATGCTTGCGCAGAAAAATGAGGAAATTGTAGCATTGAAAGAGATTATTGCGCTGTTAAAAGACAAAGCGTAAATGTTGTGTTGTTTGTGATGTCATCTAGTCTTTATACGACCCATTTTAGTCTAGAGATCTCCCCCCCCCTCATTCCACCTCAGTAAATAGGGGGAGAAGTTAAATGAAATAAATTCTGTGCAAATGCTACATAATATCAATTTGCAAATATTATCCCAAATAAGACCGCTTAAAAATTTACAGAAGACCGAGAACTTTACGACCGTTAATACTTGCGATATTAGACATTTCTTCTAAATTCGTGAAACGGCAACCGGCAGAAAGTAAGCTAAGCTCTTGCCACATATCGCCTTCACATAATGGCACCATATAATCACAAATGTTATCGGTACCAATCGCTACGGTAATCCCTTCAGGAATAAGCTCATCTGCCGGTGTTAAAGCATTGTGGAATGGCTGTAAATCTTCTTTACGACCACTGTCAATCCACGCCATCGGGCAAGCAATTACCATCATTTGGCTATCACGCATTTTTTGGTAAAGCATTTTGCGATACTCTTTTGGATGCGCCCCGATTGAAATCCCGTGGATAGCAACCACACGACCTTGCATACCGTGTTCAATCGCTTTATCACAAAGTTGTTCGGTCTCTTTTTCTTTTGGTGTGTTAAATTGATCCACGTGAACGTGCAACATTTTGCCGAGCGATTTCGCTTTATCCATAAGAATATCCATCGCTTCTAAACCTTTGCCGTAATCCAATTCATCACGGTATGGTAAGCCACCAATCATATCGACCATTTCAGAACCGATATCAAACCATTTTTTTGCTGTCGGCTCAATGACACCCTTTAAGGTTTGATTTGCGAATTTTAAGATAATATCGCTTTTGTAAACCTCACGAGCCTTGTGTGCAGCGATAATGGCTCGGTCTTCACAAACACCGTCAATATCAACAAATGTCCCGAATGCAGTAACCCCTTGCGAAATCATTAGCTCAATCGCTTGGCTAAAACGGCGGTAATAATCATCAACGGTTGATTGGCGTTTTACTTCATCAACTAAGTCCCATTTTTGTTGAAGATTCGCATTTTGGTATATTGTGATCTTTTCCGGTGTCATTGTAAAAGCACGGTCAGCGTGTGCGTGTGCATTTACCCAGCCCCCTTTTTTGATAATTTCATCACGAATATGCCCTTTTAGGGTACGAATCAACTGGCTCATTATTTGCTATCCTCTTGTAAAATTTAGGCGAAAAAAAACCGCTTGAATAAAGCGATCTTTAATTAAAAAATAACAATAGAAATGAATAAAAAAAGAGCTACACCTCGTAAATTGAAGTGTAGCTGAGAAAAAGTATATGGAGTTAATGTATGAAGATTCATTTCTAGTTCCTATGTTTGGACTAGGGCGATAGTATAACGATTTTTTTGAAAAAAGCAAACGTTTGCAGGCGGTTGAATTTCTCTTTTTTTTTGCATAAAATCCCAACGTTCTCATCGGAGTGCCTTATTTGAAGGCTGAGAGATAGCAACTATCAATCCGTAGAACCTGAACTGACTAATATCAGCGTAGGGATTTGAGAAGATCATCATATTCTTCCCGAAATCCTTTGCATCAAACAAAGGGCTATAAAATGAAACCAACAAAATTTATTATCGCACTATCTGCTCTAACCACTTCTCTTTCTGCTTTTGCTGAAAAGCCTGTATTAAATGTTTACACCTACGATTCCTTCGCTTCTAAATATGGACCAGCTGCCGAATTAGAAAAATTATTTGAAAAAGATTGTGAATGTGATGTTCGCTTTCTGCCTTTTGAAAATGGCGTTACCATGCTAAATCGTGTCCGTTTAGAAGGCAATAAAACAAAAGCAGACGTGGTTGTCGGCATTGATAATTTCACTCAACCAGAGGCGGAAAAAAGCGGATTATTTAGCGAACATAATCTGACATTACAAGATCTTTCCCTCCCGACAATTTGGCAAAGCAGCATTTTTTACCCTTATGACTATAGCGAATACGCCTTTATCTACAATAAAGAAAAATTAAAAAATCCACCAACTTCCTTAAAAGAGCTGATGGAACGCCAAGATTTAAAAGTCATTTATCAAGATCCAAGAACCAGCACCGTAGGGCGTGGTTTTTTAGTGTGGGTCAATCAAGCCCTTTCCTCAAAAGGCAACATTTCAGAATTTTGGGAAAAATTGGCTAAACATACTGTTACCATTGGCAAAGGTTGGTCTGAAACTTATGGCGCTTATTTAAAAGGCGAAGCGGATTTAGTATTAAGCTATACAACTTCGCCACTTTATCATCAATGGTATGAAAATGATGATAAAAATGTGGCGGCAATTTTTGAAGAAGGGCATTTAATGCAGATCGAATTAGCCGCAATTTTAAAAAGCAGCAAACAAAAAGTCTTGGCGCAACAATTTTTACGTTTTTTACATCAGCCGGAAGCTCAACGCATTATTGCTAAAGCCAATATAATGAAGCCGGTAATCAGCGGAGAAATCGATCCTTTATTAACCGCCTTACCAAAAATAAAAGTGCTTGAAAATCAACAACCTAATAGCGAAGTTATCCGCCAATGGCTCAACGATTGGCAAAAAGCGGTAAGTCGTTAATCTAAAATCCCTCAAAAACGGAGTAAATATTGCTCCGTTTGGCTTTATTTTTAATCTGTTATATATACAAATTTTCATATTTTTTGTAAAAGTATTTGCTAAATGGTTCAAGTTCTGTTATCAATAGCGACCTCAAAATGTACCGCATTTTTTGCCCTAATGATGGGAATAAATTAACAACAGGAGTGTATTATGGCAGTGGCAAACACCACGTCTTTAGGTTTATTGGCATTGGCCGGCGTAAAACCTTATGAACTGAAAAAAGATGAAGAATATATGAATGAAGCGCAAAAAGAGCACTTCAGCAAAATTCTAAAAGCTTGGCACGCACAAATTATGGACGAAGCGGAGCGTACCAAAAGCCAAATGCAAGAAGAAGTTGCAAACTTTGCCGATCCGGCAGACCGAGCAACCCAAGAAGAAGAATTTAGTTTAGAACTCCGCAACCGCGATCGTGAACGTAAATTGTTAAAGAAAATTGAGCAAACGCTTAACAAAATTGCCGAAGATGATTACGGTTATTGTGAAACCTGTGGCGTTGAAATCGGTTTAAAACGTTTAGAAGCTCGCCCAACTGCGGATCTTTGCATTGATTGCAAAACATTAGCAGAAATCCGTGAAAAACAGATGGGTCTATAATCAGCAAAACGGAGAGTAATAAACTCTCCGTTGTTCACTTTAACACGTGAAATTAAGAGGTGAATTATTTTTAATTATATTAAATCCTTTTTTTCTCGTTCTAAAAAAGGCAAAACATCTTCTGATGTTAATGCTATTCAACAAGAAAAGAAAATAGATAACCGTCCTACTCGTTCAGTACAGGTATCATCTGAACGGGCGTCTCGTGCTAAAAACAAACGAGCGCAAGAGCAAGTTCCTTCACATATCCTACATAAAAAATTTACGATCAATGCCGCACATCATCAAATCACAACAAAAGATTTTCCAAAGCAAGCATTATCTATCGTTGAAAAACTTCACAAAGCAGGATATGAAGCCTACATTGTAGGTGGCTGTGTTCGTGATTTGCTGTTAGGTAAAAACCCGAAAGATTTTGATATTTCAACCAATGCACGTCCAGAAGAAGTTCAAAAGATTTTTGGTCGTCAGTGCCGCTTAGTCGGTCGCCGCTTCCGTTTGGCACATATTGTCTTTGGTCGTGAAATCTACGAAGTCGCTACTTTCCGTGCGGGTCATGAAAACCATACCAATGACAAAATCTCTAAAATCAGTGATGCTGGTATGCTTTTACGTGATAATGTTTACGGCACTATGCGTGAAGATGCAGAACGCCGAGATTTTTCCGTTAATGCGTTTTACTACGACCCTCGCCATAACTTAATCTATGATTTTTTCAATGGGTTGGAAGATTTAAACGCAGGTAAATTGCGCTTACTCGGTAACCCTGTTCAGCGTTATCAGGAAGATCCTGTACGTATGCTACGTGCCATCCGCTTTATGGCAAAATTAGATATGTTCTTAGATCGCGCAACAGCTGATCCGATCAAAGAAATGGCGCCATTGCTAAAAATGATCCCGGCTGCACGTTTATTTGATGAATCATTAAAATTATTGCAATCCGGTGCAGGGTTAAAAACTTATCAATTATTGCGCGAATACCACTTATTTGAACCGCTTTTCCCTGTGCTTATGCCGTTTTTTACTGAAAAGCAAGATTCAAATGCGGAACGCATGATTACCAAAGCGCTAACCTCAACCGATGAGCGTATTCGAGATAAATTACCAGTTAATCCGGCATTCTTATTTGCAGCGCTTTTTTGGTATCCTCTACGTGAAAAAATTGATGAACTTAAAAACGAAGGTGGCTTAAATAACCATGATTCAATGATGTTAGCCGCCAATGATATTTTAGATGAAAGCTGTAAATCTGTGGCATTGCACCGCCGTCATACGGGGGTAATTCGTGAAATCTGGGCACTTCAATTTCAAATGACTCGCCGCACCGGAAAACGTCCTTTACAAACATTAGAGGCACAAAAATTCCGAGCCGGTTTTGATTTACTGGTTATGCGAGCGGAAATTGAAGGGGGCGATCTCGTTGAACTCTCAGCTTGGTGGCATGAGTTCCAATTTAGCAACGATCAACAACGTGCAGAGATGTTACAAGCGGTAAAAAAATTACCGCATGTTGCAGATGAAGAGAAGAAAAAACGCCGCCGTAAAACCTTTCGCCGTAAGAAAAAAACCAGCAACAAAGCGGAATAAAAAGAGATGAGTATGACATTAAAAACGGTTTACGTTGCTCTCGGCTCTAATCTTGATAATCCGTTAGAACAACTGAAACAAGCGGTTGAATCGTTAAAAACATTTGCAATTGATTTTGAGGTAAGCCCTTTTTATGGTTCAAAACCATTAGGGCCTCAAGATCAACCGGATTATGTTAATGCGGTTGCTAAATTTAAAACGGATCTAGCTGCTTTAGATTTGCTTGATCGATTACAACAAATTGAAAATCAGCAAGGGCGTGTTCGCTTACGGAGATGGGGAGAAAGAACGCTTGATTTAGATCTTCTCCTTTATGGCAACGAACAAATTCAAAATGAGCGTTTAACCGTGCCACATATTGAAATGAAAAATCGTGAATTTGTGATCGTACCGCTCTATGATTTATCGCCTGAATTGCTCTTGCCTCAGGGCGAAAAATTAGAAGATCTCTATCAAATATTTAAAAACCATCAAATGGTTACTTTTAATTGAAATGCTTCCCCTTGCTTATGAGGGGAAGCATTTTTATTCTGCTTGCTTTTCTAAATTCTCGCTTGTTGTAATCACAGCCCTTGATCGCTCATCCATTTTTACCTCAATTTTATGATCAACAACCACATTCATATTGATCGTGATCCCTTCTTCTGGCGTTTCTAACTGAATTTTAGGCGTACAAGCGGTTAAATTTAGGATTAACATTGCAAATAAAATCAATGGTTTCATTTTTTATTATCCAGTTTTTGATAAAGGTTATTTTCAATCCCCTGTTCAACATAAGAACCGGCATTGATTAAATGCCATAAATGAAAAATGTTTTCTTTATGGTTGTAATTAAAATTCACTTTTGCTTTCTCTTGCTGGTTAAGTTGGAGCTTAAGTTTAGCATCTAACACCATATCACCTTGTTTGCCAACGTTGATTAAACTACGTAAATCATTGATCCTTGTATCGTTTAGCAGATACAACAAAATTCGTTCTGAATAACCACTACTTTTTGAGATTGCCGCCATCAGTTCTGGCGAAATTTTTAGGTTTGAAATGGCGGATTGCGTTAATAAACCATCACAAATATAACAAGGCTCGCCATCTAACCAAAACGGCAATACCGCACTTGCTCGACCTTTTAAATCAATTTGTTGATATTGCATGAGCGACATTATCTGCTCTAAATCAATATTCTCCAATTTTAAATAAGCGGGGTCTCGCTGTGGTAAAGACAAACGCTCCACCATTAGGTTCCCACCCAATAATTGCATGGTTAGCTTACTTAAATTAAGTGGTTTTGAGGCAGAATAAGGGTAATAACCATCAATATTCAGATGAATATCGTAAATGGGTAATCCCTGCTTCATTTCAGCAATCGTTACTGCGATTGGCTGTTTTTCCCCAAATTTGAATTGTCCGCGATCTAATGCATAAGGCAAAGTGAATTCAACGCCGTTAATTTCGCCATTGGGTAATGACAATCCGCCATTTTTAATGGAAATTCGACCGCTTGCAACTAATCCGCCTGCCTCTGTGGCTAAAGTATGAAAATCCGTATATCCGCTTACCGTTCCGGCTTTGATTACCCAGTTGTATCTTGGCGGAATTAACGGCTGAAAAACATCCGCAGATTGTTTATCCCAACGAAGCTGTCCTTGGAATGAACTTCGAGAAGATTTTTCATCTAAATGGCGTTGTGCAGAAAGTTCGATCGGACCAACTTTCCCTGCTTGAATTTTTCCATCAAAGCGTAATTTCTCGATTTCTCCATCAAAATTTAATTTAGTGCTTGGGCGTAATAATTTGCCACCATAATTGAATTGGATTTCAGGCGAAACAATCTCTGCACCGCCCATTAAATGCCATTTTTCATAGGCGAATTTAACAGGTGAAGTTAAACGTAATTCGGCTTGAGGGATAAAAATGCTTTTATGTTTTACCTGTGCCATCTTGCCATTTAACTGGTCAATTTGAACCAAATTTGAATGCCATTGCCCCTTTCCGTCTAAGGCAATTTTACTATTTAGTGCTTTTAAATGCGCATTCCCTGATAACTGCCATTGCCATAAATCTTGCTGATGAGCTTTTCCGGCATAGTTATCAAAAAAGTTGAGTAACCCCATTTTGAAATGGTTTGCCGAGCCATCTAAATGTAAATCAATATCTTGGAAATCCGGCGTTTCGCCTTTAAAACTCGCTTGAAAACGCCCTGTTACCCCATAGCGATCAAAGCGGATATTCCCTAACGGAATCGTCAATTCTTTAATCGTGAGTAAACGCTCTTTACCGCTGATAATGTGGAACATCGACTTCGGCGAAAACTGCATTCCTTTTTCATTTGCCTGAATCGTTGCTTGGCTAAACAAACGAAACGAATTGTATTTTACATAGCCAGATAACGTAAACGGTAAGTCAAATTCATGAGGGCTTTTAATCACGCCTTTTGTAGTTGCAATACTTAAGGTATGTTTATCATGAGAGAAAAAGTTAGCTCTAAATTGTATCTGAATAGGAAAAATCTCGCCCTTAATTAAATTTTTCGGCGTAATTGTCGCCGTGGTTGAGCCATTGATAGGAAAATCTTTTAACCACTCCCAATTAAATTTTCCTTGGTAGATATCCAAAGCATTTAAATCAAATTTAAACGGTAATTTTAGGGTATTTTTAGGTTGTTTTTCTGAAGTAAATACGAGCGTTCCCACTAATGCATTTTCTTCATTGGGTGTCCAATTAAGCAAAACACTTCCTGCCCGTAATTCTTCATTGCTGATTAAGGCTTTAGGCAATTGCCAATGGTAATCGCCTTCAAATTGT
Source organism: Actinobacillus minor NM305 (assembly GCF_000175195.1). Classification (GTDB taxonomy): domain Bacteria; phylum Pseudomonadota; class Gammaproteobacteria; order Enterobacterales; family Pasteurellaceae; genus Haemophilus_A; species Haemophilus_A minor. Next base: position 8,314 of record NZ_ACQL01000014.1, read on the forward strand.
TTTGGCATGGCAAGCAAATTATCGTCAAGCTGGGTAGAAAATAATAGATTATGTTTTTCTTCCCCAGAAGGTTGATAAAAAAGATTGCCACTTAATTGGTTATTGGTAAATTTTCCATCAAATTGAACCGCTTGTTGCATCACTTTAGCTGCTAAAATGTTTTGCTTATATATCACATTTAGCTGTGTGGATTCGTTCAATAGTTGCTTTAATCGAGGGTTTAAATCTTCAGGAACATTTTTCCATACGAGCGATTTAACAATCACTTCGCTTTCAGGCAGTAACGCCAAAATAGGATTAAGTGAAAACGTCTCTTGTTTGGTTTCTGAGGTTGGCATATTCAGCAGGCAGGCATAATCCAGAGATACTCGCTCAGCAGTTAATTTTTTCGGGATTCCCCAATTCAGTTGTATATCATCAACAGTAGCAAGTGAACAAGCCTGATAACGAAGCGTGAATTGAGGAAGAGACGCACCTTCTTGCTGAAGTTGAAAACCACCTTTTTCAACCGAAATTTGCCACTCTTTTGGTAAAAAAATATTTACCACAGTGCTAAATTGGCTGCTGGTAAGCAACATCGTGCCACTTGCAAGCAGTAGCACAAACAAAATAACAAAAGCAACGAAGATGCGTTTGAGCATAAATTAGATGTTGGTTAAAGGATAAAGCATCGCACAGAAAGTAGCTAATGACCACCCTAATGGATTTTTAATCTGTTTTTCGCCTTTGCCAAGTAACAACCAGGCGAGGCAAGCAAAAATCACAAATTGCGATGCAAAATACAGAATATAAGGCATTAAGCTCATTTCAGGCATAAGTTGTAACTGTTGATATAAGACAAATGCAACCCAAAAATAATTTAAGACTAAGACCAAAAGCGCTAGCTGAACGAGCAATTTGAAAAAGACATCTAACCGGCTTTTTGCCAACATCATATACCAGCCTGCTAATAAAATTCCTAGCAACAACTGAGCAAAATTATTGGCTCTAACCCAATTGAATAGCGAAGGAATTTCTACCCAATACACAAGCAGATATAAAATAGCTCCCACGGCAACCATGGCAAAACCGCAGTACATTATCGTGTTATACAGTTTTTCCTCATCAGGTAATGACCAATAGACAAAAGTTAAAACGAGTGAGGCAAGCCCCGCAATGAGTAACGGTGTATGTTTAGGCGTGAAAGCGAGCGAATAGGCCAAATTACCCAATGCAAATAACAAGAAAAATTTAAAGACAAAGGTTAATCGCCCGGTTTGCCCCGGGCAAATTTGCCCTTTCCAAAACACAAAAAGACTAATCAATACCGCAATAAAAAAAGCCAATAGATAGGGCGAAATAAAAATCATGTTGGCAGGCGCAAAATAGTGATTTACCACCATTTCGATGAAAAGCATTGCCCCCATAGGTAAAAAGGCGTGGCTTGCAATTTCATATTTTTTTTCAGAATCGTGAGAATGGGACATAATAATCAGCATAGAAAAATGATTTTAAAGTAGAATTATGCCATAATATCCCCGTTTTTTTAACTTTTAAGAGGATTTAGCAATGCGAATTTTACATACGATGCTACGCGTTGGCGATTTGGAACGTTCTGTCAAATTTTATACAGAAGTTTTAGGAATGAGAGAACTTCGCCGAAGTGAAAATCCAGAATATAAATATACGCTCGTTTTTGTTGGGTATAGCGATGAAAGCGAAAGTGCGGTCATTGAACTAACTTATAACTGGGGTGTAGAGAGTTATGAACTAGGCACTGCTTATGGTCATATTGCTCTTGGTGTCGATGACATTTATAGCACTGTAGAAGCTATCCGTGCTGCAGGTGGTAAAATTACACGTGAACCAGGTCCGGTATTAGGTGGTAAAACCGTTATCGCTTTTGCGGAAGATCCGGATGGTTACAAAATTGAATTTATTGAAAACAAACAGGCAAAAGACGCTTTAGGTAACTAATCTTTAAGCGATTTTGTCGGCACGGGTTACGACTCGTGCCTTTTTATTTGACGATAGAAGTTTATCTCTGTTTATGGAACAACAAACTCCCGATTATCACTTATTAAAGAACCGCTTTCGTGGTTATTTGCCTGTTATTATTGATGTTGAAACGGCAGGCTTAAATGCTCAAACGGATGCGCTATTAGAAATTGCGGCTATTACGGTAAAAATGGACGAGAATGGCTATTTAGTGCCTGACCAAAAGTGCCATTATCACATACAGCCATTTGAAGGCGCTAATATCAACCAAGACTCGCTAAAATTTAATGGTATTGATATCGATAACCCTCTACGTGGTGCAGTCCCTGAAAATATTGCGATCCCAGAAATGTTTAAAATGGTGCGTAAAGCCATGAAAGAGCAAGGTTGCCAACGTGCGGTTATCGTGGCACATAATGCAGCTTTCGATCAAGGTTTCTTGCAAGCTGCCGCCAAACGAATTAATGCAAAGCGAGATCCTTTTCATCCTTTTGCTATGTTTGATACAGCAACACTTGCCGGTTTCATGTATGGTCAAACGGTTTTAGTCAAGGCTTGCCAAATAGCAAATATCGCCTTTGATGGTAAACAAGCTCATTCCGCATTATACGACACAGAAAAAACCACAGAATTATTCTGTACTATGGTTAATCGCCTAAAAGATCTCGGTGGATACCCTATCGTTCCACCACAAAATACTTAACAAAAATCCCAGAGGTTTCTGGGATTTTCAGTCTGATGCCCCATACGAACCATATAGGATTATTTAATCTGAATCGCTCTGCACCCCTTTCTTTCAGCCCTGGCGGAGCTTAGTTTAACGAACCTAGCACTACTCGTGCTAGGTTATAGAGGGGAAAATTTTACATGCTCTTTAAAAGATGAATGGCACGAGAGGTTAGCTCGTGCCATGATTGCATAAAACTACTTCGCATCTACTCGTTCGAAAGCGAGTACCTTGTGCTCTAATTTACGCAAGAGAATCGTCATGATACCGGTAATCACAAGATAAATAAGCCCTGCCATACTATAAATGCCTATCGCATCATATTCTGTACCATAAAGCTGGCGAGCATAACCCATAATATCTAAGATCGTAATCGTAGAAGCTAAAGATGTTCCTTTAAACACTAAAATGATTTCATTGCTGTATGAAGGTAATGCACGTTTTAAGGCATAAGGAATCAGAATCTTTAACGTATCTAAACGACTTAATCCTAATGCGGCACAAGTCTCCCATTGCCCTTTTGGAATTGCTTTCACGGCACCGTGAAATAGTTGTGTTGAATACGCCGCACTATTTAATGCTAACGCCAATACGGCACAAAACCATGCATCTGAAAATAAGATCCAAAGAGGGCTATCAATCAACCATTGGAACTGTCCGGGCCCACTGTAAATCAGGAAAAATTGAACAAGAAGCGGTGTTCCGGTAAAGAGCATCAAATAACCATTCACGAATCCTTTGACAATCTTATTCTCCATAGAAAGTAAGAAAGTAAAGAAAACGGCAATCACAAATGCAATTACTAACGAAGTCGCCATTAAACCTAAACTCGTTGGGATCCCTTGGGCAATAAAAGAAAGATAATCCATCATTATTTGCCCCCTCGTTCAAAACGTGTGAAACGTAATTCTAAATAACGAATAATAACTTGGCTTACTAATGTAATTGCCAAGTAAATCAATGCTGCTAAACCAAACCAAGTAAAAGGCTGATGTTCATTTGTATTGATTAACTCTGATTGACGCATTAAGTCATGAACACCGATAAGCGATACCAATGCTGTATCCTTTAAAAGCACTAGCCATTGATTACTTAATCCTGGTAAAGCATGTCGCCATACTTGCGGCATAATAATGTGAATGAAAGTATAGCCTCGGCTTAGTCCTAATGCTGTGCCACTTTCCCATTGACCAACAGGAACCGCTTGAATCGCTCCTCGTAATGATTGCGAAGCATAAGCAGCAAAAATCAAACTTAACGCCAGTACACCACAATTAAAAGCACTAAACTCAATATATTCGCCCGTGAGTTTCTCAATTAGCTCTGTTGAACCAAAATAAATCAAGAGAACCACCAAAATTTCAGGAAGCCCTCGTAATAATGCTAAAAAAACAGTGGTCGGTTTACTTATCACGCTCAATTTACTTGTTTCTAAACTCACAAATAAAATAGAGAGTAATAAACCAACGATAAGAGAAGCAAGTGCAAGCCCTAAGGTCATTAGGGTTGCACTGTAAATTAAAGGGAGATATTCCGTAAACATAGATTACTTATTAGTCATCCATTTATCATAAATTTTTTGGTATTCGCCATTTGCTTTAATTGCCGCCAGACCTTTATTTAAGTCATTTGCCAATTCAGTATTACTTTTGTTTACAGCGATACCTAAACCGTTACCAAAGTAAGTTTTATTTGTTACTTTATCGCCCACAAAGGCTAATTCAGGTTCTTTTTTCAACATGTCTGCTAAAACGGCAGTGTCACCAAAAATTAAATCAATACGTCCATTTTTCAAGTCTAAGATTGAGTTTTGTAATGAATCATAAGATTTAGGCGTATACTGTTTTGCTTCTGCAATCACATATTCTTTAAATGTTGTACCATTTTGTACGCCCACATTTTTCGCCGTTGTTAAATCTGCTTTACCTTTTACTGCAATAAAACTTGCCGAGCTGTCATAGTAGGGTTCAGAGAAAAGTACTTGTTTACTACGTTTTTCTGTAATATCAATTGCAGAGATTGCAGCATCAATGCGTTTTTGTTTAAGCGCTTGAATTAAGCCATCAAAAGCCAGCCCTTTAAATGAACAGGTTGCTTGAATTTCTTTACAAATTGCGTTTGCCACATCTACATCAAATCCAATGATATCGCCTTTTTCATTGGTTAATTCAAAAGGAGGATAGCTTGGTTCCATTGCAAACGTAATGTCTTTTGCTTGTGCAGAACATGCTGCAAAAGCCATTGCTGAAACAAGAAGTAATTTTTTCATTTTTAAGTCCTTATTGTGGTTTGCGTAATAAATCATATTGCTTGTTTAACAAGCGGTTTAATTATCAGACAAATTTGCTTATTTACTCAGAATGAGAAAGATAATTGGCAAATTCGGCGGTTTTTGGCGATTCAAAACAACTTGAATCTCCTTGTTCGATAATTTTCCCTTTTTCCATATAAACGACTTTTGTCGCGACTTTACGAGCTACGCCCACTTCATGCGTAACAATCACTTGTGTGATACCGGTTTCTTTCAATTCTTTAATGATATCAACTACTTGTGCGGTAATTTCAGGGTCTAGTGCTGCAGTCGGTTCATCAAATAAAAGTACTTGGGGTTGCATCATTAGTGCTCGTGCAATCGCCACACGTTGTTGTTGTCCACCTGAAAGCTGCAAAGGGAAACGCTCTGCAAATTCTGCTAAACGTAAACGCGCTAAGAGTGCTAGTGCTTGTTTTGTTGCCTCTTCTTTTGATAAGCCTAACACTTTCATTGGCGCTTCAATCAAGTTTTCGATAACCGTTAAGTGATTCCATAAATGATATTGTTGGAAAACCATCCCCACTTCACGGCGGAGTAAAGCAATCTGTTTATTGTCTGTTTTAGCCGATAAATCAAAGTGATGATTTGCAATTTCAAGCGTGCCTGATTGTGGTACTTCTAATAAGTTTAATGTACGAATTAAGGTACTTTTCCCTGCGCCTGAAGGCCCAAGCAAAACAACAACATCGCCTTTTTCAATTTCTAAGTTAATATCAAATAAGGCTTGGTTACTGCCATAAAAAAAATTGACATGATGAATACGAATTGCCATTCGTGAAAATCCTATATTTTTTAAAACTGAATGAATATTATGAATTTTTGCATAACTATGCAAGAAAATTTTGATAAATTTGTAAAAAAAAGCAAAAAATAAACCGCTTAACAAAGCGGTTCATTCAAATAATCGCCAAATTTATACATCATATGTTCCCATGATACTTGCCGTTGCTAAGATATGATCTTGCATCGCAAAGTGTAAATCATTAAAACGGAATCCTGAAGCTAAGTTCAATTTGCAATCCAGCGCATAAACAATCAATTCATAACGATGTTTGCAATTTGGTGGAGCCATGCCACCATAATATGAGGCTTCTTCAATAGAAAAATTACCTAATTTACTCGCCCAGCTGTTTGCCCCCTGAGTAAAATCAGTAGCCGTTATACTCTCATTTTCTTCTACATAAGCCCGCTCAAGATCACTGATAAGCCAGTGAATCCAAACAAATCCGCTTGCTGTGATAGCATCTTTATCTTCAAGCACGACAGCAAAAGATTTTGTGCCCTCTGGAGCATCATTAATTTCAAAAGGGATAGAGTAAGTTGGCATACCATTTGGGCTAAATTGCACACCTCTTTTACCATACTGATCTTCAAACGCACCATTCACAATAGCTTTACTGGTCACTTTCATTTTACATTCCTTATATAAAAAAAGACCGCTTGCCATGCAAGCGATCTCAAATTTCAATTAATTAGATTGATAACGAGAAATAGCTGTTTTCACTCCACCGTTATTTAAACAAGCTTCGTTAAGTAATGACATTGAGAAAGTCCCATCATTACAAATCGCCGTTGCTTTTTCAGGAACAAAGATCACTTGACTTTGATTCCATGTTGGTGCTGCTTGTTGGTAAGTCGTTTTACCTATTGCATTTTCTTCATTAAAATGCACGACGGCATCCTGTAATGCCGTACCTTTAGCACCAACATTAGAAACATCTGCATTTTCTACAACGCCTACTTTATCCCCACTTGAACAAGCACTCAAAAGAGACGCTAACATAAGCATAGCTAATGGATATTTTTTACTCATAATTGCTCTTCCTTTGTTAAAAATAACAAGGAAAGTATACAAAAAGGGGTGAATAACTCAACCCTTTTTAGCTTGCTTTTATGCTTGATTTACAAAATCTTTCCCGATCTTGATATCATTTTCTAAGATTTTAACCATTTCAGCTAACTGCTCTTTTTCATATTGGCTTAACTCGCCGATTGGTAAAATTTCTTCTACCCCTTCTAAACCAAAACGAACCGGCTGAGCAAAGAATTCCGGATAACCGCTGCCTTCCTTACTTTCAACATAAGCATAACGCACACAGCCATCGCCTAATAATGCTTCAAAAACGGCAACGGCAAAACGTGCGCCAGATTCCGCCATAGATAGAGTTGCTGAACCACCACCCGCTTTTGCTTCAACCACTTCAGTACCAGCATTTTGAATACGGTAAGTTAATTTCTCAATTTCTTCTTGGGTTAATTCAACTTTACGACCTTCAGAAAGTGCTTGAGATAATAAAGGTAAAATCGTTGGGCCTGAGTGACCACCAATAACCGGTACACGAACAGTTTCAACGTGCTTATCTTTTAATTCAGACATAAAGGTTTTAGCACGTACTACATCTAATGTTGTTACACCAAATAATTTACGTTTATCGTACACGCCTTTTTTACGTAAAACTTCAGCAGCAATTGGCACTAAAGTATTTACTGGGTTTGTTACAATCCCGATACACGCTTTCGGACAAACATCAGCCACTTTCTCAACTAAGTTTTTGATAATACCTGCGTTAATATTGAATAAATCTGCACGCGTCATACCTGGTTTACGTGCAACACCGGCCGTAATTAACACCATATCTGAGTTTTTAAGAGCTTCTGTTGGATCTTCACCAGAATAGCCTACCGCTTTTACTGAAGTTGGAACATGGCTAATATCTACTGCGATCCCAGGGGTTACAGGAGAAATATCATAAAGTGCTAATTCTGTGCCAACCGGAAGTCTTAGTTTCAGCAATAATGCTAATGTTTGACCAATACCACCTGCAGCGCCTAAAAGTGTAAGTTTCATAAAAACCACCTAATCATAAAGAGTTAAAAAAATCTGCGCGAAGTTTATCAAACTTTTTAATATAGAGGGAAAAAATTTTCCTATATAAAAATAAACCTCTACAAATAAAATGGCTAATAGATTGCTTTTTTTGCATAAATAAGCAAAAATTCTGCATATTTGAGTATTCTTAAAAGGGGAATGTCATGGACAAACTTTCTGAAGCGTTTAAATCATTATTAAAAGAAGAAAAATTTAGTTCACAAAGTGAAATTGTGAGTGCATTGCAAGAATTAGGCTTTGATAACATCAACCAATCTAAAGTTTCGCGAATGTTATCTAAATTTGGTGCGGTTCGGACACGAAATACAAAAATGGAAATGGTGTATCAATTACCTACCGAATTAGGCGTTCCTACGACCTCAAGCCCTTTGCGCAATTTAGTGGTTGATATTGATCACAATGATTTATTGATTGTAGTAAAAACTAGCCCAGGTGCGGCGCAGCTTATCGCTCGCCTTTTAGACTCTATGGGAAAAAGTGAAGGCATTTTAGGAACCATAGCCGGCGATGATACGATTTTCATTACACCGACAAAATCAATGCCTATTGAAACACTTATGCATACGGTTACTGAACTTTTTGAGAATAATTCACTTTAATGAATATTTTAATTACAGGCGGAACAGGTTTTATTGGCACACCACTTGTTGCACGTTTGGCACAAGACGGGCATAAAATAACTATTCTTACCCGTCAAGAAAAACCAACTTCGCCATACCAAGCGGTTACTTTTTGCCAAAATCTTGCACATTTTCAAAATTTAAACGATTTTGATGCTGTTATTAATTTAGCAGGCGAACCGATTTTTGATAAACGTTGGACAGAAAAACAAAAGCGAATTTTGCAAGAGAGCCGTTTAAACATCACTCGCCAATTGGTTGAGCTGATTGAAAAAAGTAGCAATCCACCAGACACACTGCTGTCAGGTTCTGCTACCGGCTATTACGGCGATCTTCCCTACAATCAGATTCAGTACGACGAGCTTACCCCTGTAGGTAACCAATTTACGTCTTTATTGTGCCAAAATTGGGAAAATGAGGCGTTAAAAGCGGCACACAAAACTCGAGTCTGCTTACTGCGAACCGGTATGGTGCTTTCTGCTCAAGGAGGCGCATTAAAGCGAATGTTACCGTTATTCGAAAAAGGACTTGCAGGGAAATTGGGAAATGGCAAACAGCATTGGGCGTGGATTTCCTTAGAAGATTATTTAAATGCCGTGTTGTTTTTGCTTAAAAATAACCATTGCCAAGGTGCTCATAACCTTGTGGCACCTTATCCTGTGACTAACGCATTTTTTACACAATGGTTGGCAAAAAAACTTCACCCTATGCATTTTGCTACATCTAAAATGCTAGCAAAAAGGGCATTGGCTCAACGCATAGCAAATATCTCAACCCCAGAATGCCTTTTAAAAAGCGTTTTAGGCGAACGTGTAGCATTACTATTAGATAATCAACCTTTGATACCCAAACGTTTATTGGAAAGCGGTTTTCAATTCCACTATCCTTCTTTACAGAGAATCGATATATCAAATTAGCTAGCTTGTTCGGTTTTATCTCTAGGTTGTTTTTCTTTTTTCTCTGGCTCAGGATCAAATTTCACAACAGGAACACAGCCTCGGCAAGCGCCTTGATTTACACCAAGTTCTTCACAGAATTTGTCATATTTTTCTAAGGCTTTTTTGAACCAACTTTTTTGTTCTGACATGGATTCCTCCAAAGTTGAGTTATAAGAGGTTTAACGGCATTATGTAGCATTTGCACAAAGAATCATTTAGCTCTTTCAAAGACCTTCGCTCCCTCCGTTTACGGAGGGAGCT
>NZ_ACQL01000013.1 GCF_000175195.1 Actinobacillus minor NM305
ACGGCGTGAAAATCACCAAAGACGGCACAACGATTAAAGATGGCAACGGAAATACCGCAGAAACTACCGCACTTGGTTCAATTTTTGAAGATAAAGACGGTAACAATGCTGCTTTAGGGGCAACAGGTGCAGAATTTGCGGATAAAGATGGTAATGAAGCTATTCGCAACGCAACCGGCTCAGTCATTAAAGACCCAGACGGCAACACCAACGAAGTGA
>NZ_ACQL01000012.1 GCF_000175195.1 Actinobacillus minor NM305
CTACCAGTGTAAGTTCAAGCTATAAATCAATTTTAATGGCACTTGATGATACTCAAGTTACCGGCAACGAAGGGATTGTCGAACACCAAATTGACCGCTCAATTAACAACCTCTGTGCGATTGCCTCAAGAAGTATGCAATATACCGACCGTCAAGTGATTGAGATAATGGTCAGTAAGCCGAAGGGTATTTAAGGTGCAAGCGGTCAGATTTGTT
>NZ_ACQL01000011.1 GCF_000175195.1 Actinobacillus minor NM305
AACAATGTTATTTATTTGGGGTTTGTCAACGGTCTGAAACCATCCTTCGGGATGGTTTTTTGTAGAATTTCCTTCAAATTTTACCGCTTGTTTTCTAGCCTATTGGGCGAAAACTCGGTATAATCTCCCGTCTTTTGTGATCTTCGTCACAATTTAGGATTTGTAGGGTGGGATTTTCCCACCATTTTTATATTTTTAAGTAAAGAAATTTCAATGCAACAATTAGATACTCAAAAATTGCGTAATATCGCAATCATTGCTCACGTTGACCACGGTAAAACAACGCTGGTTGATAAATTATTAAAACTTTCAGGCACATTAGATACCTCTCGTGGCGATGTCGATGAGCGAGTTATGGACTCAAACGATCTTGAAAAAGAGCGTGGTATTACCATTCTTGCAAAAAACACAGCAATTAATTGGAACGGCTACCGTATCAATATTGTAGATACTCCGGGGCATGCAGACTTTGGTGGTGAAGTAGAACGTGTACTTTCAATGGTTGATTCTGTATTACTCGTGGTAGATGCCTTTGACGGCCCAATGCCACAAACCCGCTTCGTAACTCAAAAAGCGTTTGCTCACGGTTTAAAACCAATCGTGGTAATCAATAAAGTGGATCGTCCGGGTGCGCGTCCTGATTGGGTGGTGGATCAAGTTTTCGATTTATTTGTAAACTTAGGCGCAACCGATGAGCAACTAGACTTCCCGATTATTTATGCTTCAGCATTAAACGGGGTTGCCGGTTTAGATCACGAAGATTTAGCACCGAATATGGATCCATTATTTGAAGCGATTATCAAGCACGTTTCTCCACCGGATGTTGAACTTGATGCGCCGTTCCAAATGCAAATCTCACAATTAGATTACAGCAAATACTTAGGTGTTATCGGTATCGGTCGTATCAAACGTGGTACAGTAAAACCAAACCAGCCTGTAACTATTATTGATTCTGAAGGTAAAACACGTAATGGTCGTATCGGTCAGGTGCTAGGTCATTTAGGTTTACAACGCTATGAAGCAACCGAAGCCTATGCAGGCGACATCATTGCCATTACCGGTTTAGGCGAATTAAACATTTCAGATACCCTTTGTGACATTAACAACGTAGAAGCATTACCGGCATTATCGGTTGATGAGCCAACGGTAACGATGTTCTTCTGTGTAAATACTTCTCCGTTTGCGGGACAAGAAGGTAAATTTGTTACTTCTCGTCAAATTTTAGAACGCTTGAAAAAAGAGCTTGTTCACAACGTGGCATTACGTGTGGAAGAAACTGATGACTCAGATGTGTTTAGCGTATCAGGTCGTGGCGAATTACACTTATCGGTATTAATTGAAAATATGCGCCGTGAAGGCTATGAATTAGCAGTATCACGTCCAAAAGTTATCTTTAAAGAGATTGACGGTCGTAAACAAGAGCCGTTTGAGCAAGTAACCATCGATATTGAAGAACAACATCAAGGTTCTGTAATGGAAGCCTTAGGTATTCGTAAAGGCGAAGTGCGTGATATGATCCCAGACGGTAAAGGTCGTACTCGTTTAGAATATGTGATCCCTAGCCGTGGTTTAATCGGTTTCCGTAACGAATTTATGACAATGACTTCAGGTACGGGCTTAATTTATTCAAGCTTCAGCCATTATGATGATGTGAAACCGGGCGAAATCGGTCAGCGTATCAACGGCGTATTGATCTCTAACGGTACGGGTAAAGCGTTAGCTTACTCACTTTACGCATTACAAGATCGTGGTAAGTTGATGATCGATCACGGTGTTGAAATTTATGAAGGTCAGGTTATCGGTATTCACAGCCGTTCAAATGACTTAACGGTAAACGCATTAGAAGGTAAGAAATTAACCAATATGCGTGCATCGGGTAAAGATGATGCTTTAACTTTAACAACACCGGTAAGAATGACGTTAGAACAAGCGTTAGAATTTATCGATGATGATGAATTAGTGGAAGTAACGCCTGCATCTGTACGTGTTCGTAAGAAATTACTCACTGAAGTAGAACGTAAACGTGCAAGCCGTACCACAACCAGTACCAGTACTCGTTAATTAAAAAGGCCTTGAATTGTCAAACCAAGTGCAACGTT
>NZ_ACQL01000010.1 GCF_000175195.1 Actinobacillus minor NM305
TTGCTTGAATGGGGCAACAATAAAACGTCGTGGCATTTAACCTAGTTTGGAAATTCAGACCCTATTGAATTTCGCTGTTATCCTTAAATCTCGCTTATCAGGTGTG
>NZ_ACQL01000009.1 GCF_000175195.1 Actinobacillus minor NM305
ACATTTAAATCCTTACTTAGCTGAACTTCAACCTTGCCGTCTTTAACAACAGTATTAATGTTTTCATCACCCACCACTTCAATGGTATTGCCTAATGATTGA
>NZ_ACQL01000008.1 GCF_000175195.1 Actinobacillus minor NM305
AAGCAGTGGAGACGCTAAACAAAGATAATAAAGATGTGAACTTTGTGAATGGTACAGGCACGACAGCCAAAGCGAGTGGTAAAGACATAACCTTTGATGTGAATAAATCAACCTTAACAGCCGATGCAGACGGAAAAGTGACGGCGGATAAGGCAGGGAATAACTTTGCGACGGCAGAGAATGTGGCTGATATCATTA
>NZ_ACQL01000007.1 GCF_000175195.1 Actinobacillus minor NM305
CGCCTGCGATAAACACTTCATCAATGTATTTTTTCGCTTGCCACGGCACGCTCATCCAATGCACGGGGAATTGGAAAATCACCGCGTCCGCCCATTGATATTTGGCAAATTCGTCTTCAATATCGTATGCCAACACGTTGGAATGCTTGACCGAATGCCCTTTGTTTTGCAAAAGTGCGGTCGCTTTTTCAATTAAAGCGGAGGTCAGTTTGCCAGGGGAAAATTCATAGGGTTGATGTGCGTTTACGATTAAGATGTTCATTGCTTGCTCCTGTGCAAGTGGTCGAAATCAACAAAATTTTGCTAATTTCAACCGCACTTTAATTAATAATGACCGTGGAAAATTTTGCTGACGATTGTCCATTTTCCATTGACTTTCAGTAAGTTGAAGTAATCCGTAAAACCGTAACCGCTTAAATTGTCGGTATCCACTCGGGCTGAAGCAGCTGTGCCTGAAATATCAATATAGGCAATCGCCACAATCGGATTTTCAGACGGTGTGAAATGTTCGTCAATGCCAGGGAACAGGCTTTCTGCCACTGCACCGCCTTGTAATTCGCCGTTTTCATTCACGCTGTACATCGTTGCCACATCGTGAAATGCAGGTTTCATAATCTCACTTTTCGCCTGCTTGCCGCCTTCGCTGTATTCGTTTAATAAAATGTGTTCAATCGCTTTGTAATCTGTGGTGTAAGTGGGTTTAGTCATTTTGTTTGTCCTTGTTTTGATTAAAAGTGCGGTCATTTTAACGGATATTTTTAGTTTGACTAGATAGCTAATTTTGAATAAGCTGTTCAAAAATTTTTGACAATCAACTGCTATGCAAGAAAATCTCAACGATCTCCGTACCTTTTTACTGGTTGCACAAACCAACAGTTTTACCAAAGTCGCCGCTCAGCTTGGCATTTCTCGGGCGGCGGTTAGCTATACCATCGGGCAGTTGGAAAGCCGTTTGGGTATGAAGCTGTTTAACCGCACCACTCGAAGCGTGGCAACCACCGATGCGGGCGAACAACTGTTTCAACAGATTGCACCGCTGTTTGATGACATCGACAACCGTTTATCTCAGATTTTGGACAGCCAAAACCAAAAGCGTGGCACGTTGCGGATTAACGGCACGGTAAACGCCATTGCCAGCGTGTTGTGGAATAAATTTCAAGCGTTTTCAAAGCATTACCCTGAAATCACGCTGGAATTGGCGGTTGAAATGCGGTTTGTGGATATTGTCGCCGAGCGGTTTGACGCAGGCATTCGTGAAGGGGCGCACGTTGATCTGGGTATGATTGCGGTGCGAGTGTCGGACGATTTTACACAAAGTTATGTGGCAAGCCCTGATTATCTGGCAAAGCACGGCACGCCCGAAACGCCCGATGATTTGGTCAATCACAACTGTATCCGCTTGCGGCTACCTACCCACGGCGGTTTGCTGGATTGGGAATTTCAACACCCGACCACAGGCGAACGCTTTAAGCGTGCAGTTCAGGGCAATTTTATTGTGAACAATCCTCCCACCGCCTTGCAGGCAGCCCTAGACGGCGTGGGCATTTCGTGGGAAATGACAAACGAAATCGAGCCGTTTGTCAAAGCAGGTAAACTGGTGCGGCTGTTGCCAGACTGGGAATGCGATTATCAGGGCTATCATCTCTATTTTCCCAACCGCACGGCAAATTCGCCGCTGTTGAAGGAATTGGTGGCGTGGCTGAGGGTGTAGCAAGCGGTGTTTTTTGGGGGGAATTTAGCGAAATGCCATCTGAAAGTTTGTCAGACGGAATTATTTTAGTCCAAATATCGCTCCAACTCTCTTTCCAGTTCTTCCCTATTCGGCAAATAAAGCTGATATTTGCTGACAAAAAGCTGGTTGTCGATGTTATCCAATGCATATTCCACCAACAGCTTATCTTTATATGCACCCAACACAATGCCAATCGGCTCGTTGTCGCCGTCCACGTTTTCTTCTTTGCGAAAATAATTGAGATACATATTCATCTGCCCAATGTCTTGATGATTGACTTCGCCACGCTTTAAATCAATCAACACAAAGCATTTCAAAATGCGGTGGTAAAACACCAAATCTACATAAAAATGTTTACCGCCAAGCGAAATGCGGTATTGCCGTCCGATAAAGGCAAAGCCTTTGCCGAGTTCCAGTAGAAAATGTTGCAGATTGGAAATCAGCTGCTCTTCCAGCTCATTTTCCTGCATTTGATGGGCTTGCGGAATGTTGAGAAATTCCAACACCACAGGGTCTCGCAAAATATCTTGCGGACGTGCAATTTCCTGCCCACGTTCCGCCAATGCCAACACGCCCTCTTTGTCTTTACTTAACGCCAAGCGGTGAAACAGCATCGATTTCATCTGCCGTTTTAGCTCTCGCACGCTCCAATTTTCTTTTTCTGTCTGTTTGGTGTAAAAGCCAATCGCCAGCGGATTATCTTCTTTGATAATCTCAACATAGTGGCTCCAACTTAGTGTAAACACAGGTATTGCGAATTGTTCAGACACTGTCTGAACAATTTGAAATTTGAGATAAAACTGTCGGAATAAAGCGATATTCGTACGGCTAAACCCTTTACCGTGAATTTTGGTTAAATCCTTAGAAAGGCGGTTCAACAAATCCGAACCATACTCCGCCTTATCTTGCCCATTCTGTTCAAATTCCACAATATGCCGACCAATCAGCCAATAAGTCTGCACCAAAATGGTATTAGCAGTTTGAGCAACCTGCTCACGCCCACGGTTAAGCAACGTACCGATGTCGGTAATCAGGCTTTGATAATTCTGCGTACTGATATTGTTCATCTTTAAGTTCCACTGTGTAATTTTTCAGTTATTCAATCATAAACAACAACCAGTATCAATACTGGATAAAGGCTTTATTGGTACTTTGGAAGCAAGCTCACAAAATAAAAATGCCGTCTGAAAGTTGATTTTAGACGGCATTATGTTTTAATCCCAGTGAAAGATGATTTTCAAACCGACTGCATCGGCAAAATTTTGAATGGATTTGCGAAGATCTTTCATTGATAGATTATGATAAAGATAAATATTTTTGGTTAATTCGGTGGTATATTTCATTCCATTCGGGCGGAAGCTAGGCTCATTACCAATACAGTGGTTACCGCTTGGTTTTCCATTTAAACAAAACTCTTCCACTAATTCCCGATAACGGCTATTTTTTAATAAAAACAAAAAGAATTGTTTTTGATTATCTCGATAACTTTTCCCTGAAATTTTATGACCTTCTAGCTCAATAAAATACTGTCCCGTGCTATTTTCTTCATCGGTAACAGTGATTTCAAAAATATTGATATGTGCCACTTCGTCCATAATTTCTTGAGCTAAATTCCAAATGTTATCGGCTTTAATTTTACTTGTTTTCTCAATATAAGAACGATTGCCCACGGTATTATTGTCTAATTGAAGTTCTGTTTTTTTAAATTCTTCAATCAATTTCTTTTCAAGATAATCCGTTTGCGATTTATCTAAATGCCCATCTTCTCGCCCAAAGAAAATAATTTGGTTCCACCAAGATTTATTTTCATCAAGATGATGAGCGGCTAAGCGTTCATAAATTTTATTACTTGCTTGCCCAACATAACGCTGATTTTCGCCTAATAAAATATAAATTCCGGCTTTATTTGCCTCTTCCAAATATTTTAATGCTTTTAAATCCGTGCGATCAGCAATCACTAAAAATGCAGGTTCTTTGGTATAAACCGTAATATTATCTTTTGATCGGTCGCTGATAATGACTGTGTGCGTAACCATAAATTGTCTTGTTTTTATATTTTTAAAATTATTTATTGTAAATACGGCTATTTTCTCTTTTCAGATTTGTACTGCTCTGTCTTAATGCCCAAACACCTTCCAAAACGGTACAATCTCAATCGTTTTTCCGTCCACAATCATTTTATCTTCCTGATCGAAGGTAATAATCAAACCTTGCTCCAATTTAAAGAAATTCATTGCATCAATCAAACCATCACGTTCACGAGCGATATTTTCTGCACTGAGTTGCCAGCAGACTTGAATAAGTTGTGTCGGTGTGCTGTTTTGGCAGACCACAAAATCACATTCTTTGTTGTTTTCATTGTAGTAATACAACTCTGAAAATTGTCGTCTGAGTTCCCAAAATACGGAATTTTCCAGCTTTCTGCCGAGATCTTGGCTAAAAGACGGGCTAATCACACGCTGTAAACCGTTGTCGATAAAATAGGCTTTGCGTGGATTAGCAAGCTGAATTTTGTAGGAATAGGCAAATTTGGGCAACAAATGAACCACATAGGCTTGCTCCAAATGCGAAAGATATTCCTGCACGGTGGAAGTACTTTTTACTTCAAGGCTTTGTTTGAGTTTGTTTGCGGTAATTAAGTTGCCCACATTGCCTGCCAAGAAAAGCAACAGGCGTTTCATCGCACGTTCGTCACGAATACCAAAACGGACGATAATATCACGGTATAAAATATCGTTAATCAAAGCGTTTAAAATCTCGTCTTCATTGAATTGCAGATATTGAGGAAAACCGCCGAGAACCAAATAATCCGATACTGCATCGCCATTTTTTGCCTTGCCGAGAAATTCACAAAATTCCACAAAAGAGAAAGGGAAAAGCTCTTTGCTGATGTGCCGCCCTGTCAGTTTTGTGCCGAGTTCACGGCTTAACAAAGAGGCATTTGATCCTGTTACCACCACTTGATAGCCCTGATCGAGTTTGCCACGCACATACACTTCCCAGCCGTCAATCACTTGGATTTCATCAAAATAGAGCGTTTTAATCTGTGGATTTTCGGCAATGATTTCATCGAGTAAGGCAAAATCGCTAAACTCAAAATTGAAAAGCTGCGGTGTGTCAAAGTTAAGAAAGAGATAACTATTTTCTGTTTGTTTCTCAATAAGTTGTGTGAGTAGTGTGCTTTTCCCACTACGGCGAATACCCGACACCACCAAGGCAAAATTAGGCAACATTTTGATTTTCTCCAGCATTTTGCGTGGGTAGGTCTGTTGCGATAATAATTGCTGTTGTTGGCTTATAATGGCTTGGGTAATTTCTGATTTTAACAGCATAAAATAACTCCTGAGCAAATTGTTCGATACTAACAAACAAAAGCGTTTGATACTAATGGAAACTATTTTATGCTAAAAATAGAGAGAAAGGCAAAGTGTTTGTTAGTATCGGACAGGAGTGTTTGATACTAACAAATGGGATAGATTTCAACAATGACGAAATCGTTGATTTAATGACGGATGGATTGAAAGAGAATGGGGTGGATAAATAAAAGGAATTTTGATTTTTCATTGTTTTTTCCTTGTTAAAAAATCCTAAAATTCAACCGCTTGTAGGCTATAATCTTTTTGCTCATCTTCACATTTTAGGAAAATACTATGCAAAACTTCCCAAAAGCTGCTCAGTTTTTCGGCACCAAAATTGCTGAACGTGGTCTTGTTTATTTTCAACAAGGTAAAGTTCGACAATTAGAAAACCATAAAGAAAAGCGCTGGTATGCTGAAATTATTGGGACTTATCCTTATTACGCCAGCCTGACCTTAAGCAAAAATTTCGGCATTGCCAGTTATGAATGTAATTGCCCTTACGGCGGACGTTGTAAACATCTTGCTGCACTTTATTTTGCCGCATTACAGGCTCTCAATTATCAAGTTGAGCCAAGTTATCCGCTGGAAATTAAAGAAAGTGAGGATGAACGCTTGCTGAGCGAGTTGCGGGATCATTTTAACCGTTATGGCAAGGGTTGCGACTATTGGCAAGTGAAAGAAGCCTATGAAACTTTTTCGGGCTTTTTAGGCGATGAGCCGATGTGCGATTCCGAAGAGATGGAGTTTAAACTACTGCACACTTTTTATACTCGAATGAATACACTGATTTTGAAATCTGACGATGATGGGCTTTTGAGTGAGTTGATGGATGAATGTGTGATTAAACAGGGGGAATTATATCAACAGACACAAAATCTATCGCTCAAAACCAAAATAGAAAAAGCGTGGTTCAAAATTCTGAATGATGAAAAACACTGGATTGCCTTAGATGTCACCACAATGCCTAAATTGTGGTTGGCGGCAATGTGCAACAGTGGTAGAGCTAAAACAGCCTTAACTTGGGTGCTTGAACATTTGGAAAAAGAAGATGAGTATGGGAAATCGGCGTGGTTAATTCGTCAATACGAAGTGCTTTGCTATATTGATGAGCAACAAGCGGTCAAATTTTTATTAAAAAATACCCATATTGATCAGCTCCGCCAGTTTGCGGTAGAACGCTATTTCCAAGCTGGGCAAGATAAGCTTGCTGAAAAATTATTGTTGGATGGCGTGAAAAACGCATCTAGCGACACGCAACGCTTGGTTTGGATTGCCCAATTATTAACATTGAGCGAAAAGAGAGAAGATCAGCAAAAAATTGCAGAATATGCAAAAGAATTAGCTCTATTTAGTGGTTATAGTCATATTCAAAGTGATTATTTTAAATTATGGCAAAAACAATTCAGTACTGAACAGTGGCAGAATGAAATTAAATATGCGTTAAAACAAGATGTTTTAATTCAGAATGAAACTAAACAGGCGCATTTTTTAGCATTAACACAACAATTAGATTTATTGGAAAATTTATTATTGCAAAGCCAAGATAATAAATTACAGATGGGCTTTATTCATTATCTTTCTGCTGAAAAACAACGGCAGGTGGCTAAATCTACCCTTCTTATTTTAGAAAATAAAATAGCAAAATTAACCGCCAGAAAATACTACGCCTACTGGGTGAAAGAAGTAAATAATCTGCTGAAAAAATTCCCTGATTTAATGTGCGAAGTCACATTAATGACAGACAGGGTAAGAGAAAAATATAAAACAAGACCTGCTTTGATTGAAGAAATGCAAGCATTGCTTGTTTAGTGCTAAGGGTTATTTATTTTTTTGTGGAAAAATGGGACGGGGGAAGAAGTTGGGGTTTTCAGGCTGGCTGAAAATGAAAACACCGATTATCATCACGATAAACGGTGTTGGTATCAATACCGACTTAACCACATTACCACATCATTTAATTCATTTTCATAAATGGTATGTCCCATTGGATAAGTTTTGAAATCTACTTCAAAACCATTATTTTGCAAAATATCCACCGCATTTTGAGCAAGCGAAATATCAATCGGCTTATCATCTACGCCATGCGCGATAAAGATATTCAATTTATCGGTTTTTTGTAACAAATCGCCCAACTTATCCGCCATCGGCAAATAGCCCGATAAACACACCGCACCACCAAGCGTATTTGAGCAAGTCAATGCAGATAATAACGCCAATGCGCCACCTTGTGAAAATCCACCAATCACAATATTTTTATGTTTGATACCACGTTGTATTTGTTCATCAATTAAGCTTTGAATATAGGCATTGGCTTGGTTTAGCCCTGCTTCATCTTGATGATTGTCAAATCTACCGTGTGGTAAATCAAACCAAGCCGTTGTTATTTGTCCGCCCGTCCAAGTTACCTGTTGTGTGGGTGCGGTGGGCAAAATGATTTGCCAATCTGCCCCCAAATTTGCCAATAAAAATTCGCCAATCGGCATAAATTGCCTGCCTGAAAGTGTTAATCCATGTATCAAAATTAAGCACTTATTCGCACTTGAATTACCTAATAAAATAGGTTTGGCAGACGGTACAAAATTTGCAATTGCCATTGTGTCTCCTTATTTTGAGATTTTTAAGCGATAAATAATGAGAGCCGTCAAAATTAGCCCCATTCCGCTAATTTTAAGCATAGACAAATGTTCTGCCATAAAGGCTACACTTAATAATAATGTCCAGACAGGCTCTAAAATCATAATTAACGCTCCATTGCCAAGGTCGCTCTCTTTTTGTCCCCAAGTTTGAAGTAAAAAGCGAATATTTGTACCGATGCTAATGCTTAACGCAAGCCACAGCCAAGTTATTGAAGACACTACACTTGGAAAGTCTTCAAAAAAGAATGAATAAATACCGCTACTGATACCTACCATTGCCAGTTGAATAGTCGTTAATGCCAAAACAGGAATGGATTGAGCATAGCGACTGTTTAATACAAATTGGATTGCCGCCCAAAGAGCGGTTAATAAAAAGAATAAACTGTCTAACGCAAATCCTGACTGGGCTTTGCCATAAGCAAGCAAATACATACCGATGATGGCAACAGGCAGAGCCAACCAAAAGCGACGAATAGGACGCTCTTTATAAATCAACCACGCAATGAGCGGAGCAGCAAGCATTGCAAGGCTTAATAAAAAAGCGCCTTTGCCAAGCTCATTGGTGTATTTTACGCCAAGCACCCAAAAAAACAGGTACAAACAAAAGGATAATCCCACCCATATTGCGTGTTTCCACTGGGTTTGGTTCAATGCCTTTAATTGGGAAATGGCAAAGGGCAAAAACAGTAAAGTGGCAATTGAAAAACGCAAACTTACAAAGGCAACAGGTGGCAGTTCAGCAATGGCATTTTTTGAAAATAGCCAGCCCAAAGCCGCCGAAATGGTTGCCAATAGCAGTAAAAATTCGCCACGATGTTGTCGTATCAATATATTTTTCATTTGTAAAACCTTCTTGCTGCCTTTGAAAGACAACATAATTAAAAAATATTGACTAAACCAATCTGTTTACTGTTAAGCTGAAAGAAATAAATTATTCACAACCATCAATACCACAGCTTGCACCTTCTGAAATATCATTAGGATTGTCTTGATAAACTTGGTTTAAAATGGCTACCAACCGTCCCACAGGCATCGCTCCAGAAGTCGTCATTTTGCCGTCAAATACAAAAAATGGTACGCCTTGTACGCCAATCATTTGGGCTTCATTTTCATCATTTTTGACCGCTTGAATAAAGTCATCGCTGGCAAGCATTGCTTTGGCATCATCGCCATTTAAACCAACATCACTCGCCAATTTTGCCAAATTGTCCCAATTTGCCAACTCCATATTATCGGTAAAATAAGCACGCATTAGGCGTTCATTCATTTGATTACCTTTGCCCAAGCTGTCCGCCCATTGATACAGGCGATGAGCATCAAAAGTGTTGGTATTTTTCACGTCTGCATAATTCATTGTCAAACCTGCTCGCTCGCCCATTTTTTCAATGTGGTCAATCATTTCTAATGCACCTTGTGGGCTTTTGGCGTATTTTTGCTCAATACGTTGTTGGGTGGTATTGACCGCCGTTTTTCCTGCGTGTGGGTAAAGCTCAAAGGCTTTGAACTCAATCTGCACTTTATCTGTATGAGCAAACTGTTCAAGGGCTTGTTCTAAATGACGTTTGCCAATATAGCAGTAAGGGCAAGCATAATCTGACCAAATTTGAATTTTCATAAAAACACTCCAATTTACGATTTTAAAAAGAAAGTGTGCATATTATAATGATGTATTTTTATAAAAATAGTACGATACTTGTCGTAACATACTAACCCAAAGGAAAGTGTAAAATGCTTAATGCGCCCAATTATCAGAATAT
This sequence comes from Actinobacillus minor NM305, assembly GCF_000175195.1. Classification (GTDB taxonomy): domain Bacteria; phylum Pseudomonadota; class Gammaproteobacteria; order Enterobacterales; family Pasteurellaceae; genus Haemophilus_A; species Haemophilus_A minor. The sequence goes on from NZ_ACQL01000007.1 coordinate 9,485, forward strand.
TCAATCCCTTGACGAAACGGGATTTGGCTATGCTTTATCACTCGTTGGTGGAAAATATAAAATGGTCATTTTATTTTGGTTACATCGCAATCCACCTAATATGCGGTTTAATGAATTGCAACGCAAAATTGGCAAAATTTCGGTCAAAACGTTGAGCCAATCACTCAGAGAGCTGGAAAATGACGGTTTAGTTATCCGCACTGAATACCCACAAATTCCCCCAAAAGTAGAATATAAACTGTCGGACAAAGGCTTATCTTTGATACCCATTTTGGACGCTTTATGTGAATGGGGCGAGCGGTATCGGTAGATTTTCAGGCTGCCTGAAAATCAAAAATGCCGTCTGAAATATTTTCAAACGGCATTTTCCTTATCCCATCAATTCATCAACTAATTCCTGCACACTTTTCACACGGTCAATCGCAGAAATACCATTGCCTACCGACACATAGCCGTGCTCAAAATCCCCTTCCAGCATACCCAACCGCATACCTGTCCCAGCATTCATCACCTTGGCAATATCGGCACGAGTTGCACCGTTTTCGCTCATTTCAAAGCATTTTTTGGCGACTTCGGTTGGCAAAGAGCGGTAATAATACGGTTCGGTGCGGAACAATAACAAATCATTGGCAGTTGATTGAACAATCCAATCTTTCACTTTTTGACTGGCTCGACACTCGTGCGTAGCGATAAATGCCGTCCCCACCCACACGCCTTCTGCACCAAGCATAAACGCTGTCTGAACCGCTTTTTTATCGGCAATACCACCAGCAAGCATCATCGGCAAATTCACCTTGCCCACAAATTCCGCCAATACATTAAAACTGCCAATTTCTTTCATTGGCAACGTTCCGCCTTCATCAAACCCCGTCAATACCAAAATATCCGCGCCTAATTGTTGCGCTTTTAAAGCATCTGGCAAATTTGGATTGCCCAAACGGCAAATGATTTTAATGCCTGCCTGTTTGAGTTTGGCGTAAATCGCTTCGTCCAACCAACCATTATCCAACACCACAAGCACTTGCTCTTCAATCAGCAAATCTACCATCAGCGGAATGAGCGAAAAATCATAAGACAACACAAATGGCACGCCAAAAGGCTTATCCGTCAAGGCTTTGACTTTGCGAATTTCGGCACGCATACGGTCTAATACGTCTTGATTTGAAGTGGGATTGGTGGTTTGCCCAGCGTGTGGGGCTAAAAAGCCCAATCCACCAGCGTTGGCAACACTCGCCACTAAATGTGCATCAGTCAGCCACGACATTGGGGCTTGGACGATGGGATATTTGATATTTAAAATTTGGGAAATACGATTGTTTTGCATAATATTTTCTCTGATTAAAAAAATGGAATGAGTGCATTTTAGGTTATTGAATTTGATAAAGGAATAGCGAATTTTGGGAAGTTGGTTTTCAAATATGGAATATGATAAAATTATTAGGAAATTGCAACCTTATATTTAGGAAATACAATGATTGAAAGTATAAAAATATCCAATGTGGCAAGTTACACAACTGAAACTGCTTTGACTTTATCAAAATCTAGTTTTATATATGGATCTAATGGTAGTGGCAAAACAACCATTAGCAGAATTATAGCCAATCATTCAGCCTACGCAGGCTGTCAAATAAATTGGCAAAATTCAATACCAGTAAAAACCATTGTTTATAATAGTGATTTTGTGCGAGATAATTTCACTCAATCTCAAAATATAAAAGGAGTATTTACATTAGGTGAAAATCAAGTTGAAATAGAAAATCAAATTAATGTATTAAAAAAGGATCTTGATAAGATTGATAAAGATATTACTCAAAAAAACAATACACATATACAAAAGAATAATGAATTAAAAAGTGAAGAAGATAAGTTTACTGAATTATTTTGGCAAACGGAAATCAAGTACGATTCTGACTTTCAAGAAATTCTAACAGGATTAAGAAACAGTAAGGCAAAATTTAAAGAAAGAATTTTATCTGAATTTGAAAATCGTCAGAACAACATCTCTATTGAGTTAGATGAATTGAGGAAAAAATATCAATCTATATATAGCTCTAATCATCAAACATTAGCCAAATTAGATTTAATAAATATTGACTTATCTCAATATGAGCAAAGTTCAATTTTAACTAAAAAAATTATTGGCAGCCAAGATGTTGCTATAGCCAATTTAATTCATGAATTAAATAATAGTGATTGGGTGAAAAAGGGACAGCATTATCTTGAAAAATCTAAAAACCAATGTCCATTCTGCCAACAACAAATAAATAATAATCTCTCTGAGCAACTAGAAAGATATTTTGATAAAACTTTTGAACAAGATATTTGCATTTTAGATAATGTGATTAAAGATTACATCAATTCATCTCAACAAATTAGAAATTTGATTACTTCTCTAAATTCAATCTTTTTGGATAATCAATCACTAGAAAGAAAACGTAGTGAGTTATTTTCTATTTTTGATAAAAATATTACTGAATTAGAAAAGAAAAAATCTCAGCCAAGTATAGTTATTGTACTTGAAAATACGACTAATATTATTCAAGATATTAACAACACCATTGAAAATGCCAATCAAAAAATTGATGAGCATAATGCTATTGTCAATAATATTGCACAAGAAAAGAAAAATTTAAATAATTTAGTTTGGGATTTTATTATCCAAGAAATGAAATCTAATATCCAACAATACTTTTCTCAAACAGAAGGGATTAAAAAGGCAATAGAAAGTTTATCTAACCAATTAAATGCAAAACAACAAGAAAAATTAACCAAAACTAAGCAATTGGGAGATTTAGAAAAGCAAATTACTAGCATTAGACCAACAGTAGATGCTATAAATATACTATTAAAGTCATTTGGTTTTAGCAATTTTTTACTATCCACTGCGCAAGATGATAAAAATTACAAAATTATTAGAGAAAACGGAGAAATTGCGTCTGATACGCTTAGTGAAGGGGAAAGGACATTTATCACCTTCTTATATTTCTATCATCTTATTAAAGGTAGTCATACCGAAAGTGGTATTAATCAAAATTGCATAATCGTGATTGATGACCCTATTTCTAGTTTAGATAATGAGGTTTTGTTTATTGTCAGTAATCTTATTCGTAAACTGTATGTGGAAATGGACAATCAAACATCCATTATTAAACAAATCATCATTCTGACTCATAATATTTATTTCTATAAAGAGATTACTTTTGGTAAAAAATTTAATCATACGGAATACCCGCAAAAACCAAGTTATCATATTGTAAGAAAAACTAATGGCTCATCATCAGTTTTTAGATATGATAAAAATCCAATAAATACTTCATACGAATTATTGTGGAAAAGCCTTAGGGAAAAACAATACTGTTCATCAACCATTCAAAATATTTTGAGAAAAATTTTAGAAAATTATTTCAAAATTTTAGGTGGAATTGATTTGGAGAAGTTAAGTGAGGGATTTACTGGCAGAGAGCAGGTCATCTGTAATTCATTATGTTCTTGGATTAATGATGGTTCTCATTTTTCAAATGATGATGTATTTGTTGCGACAGATGATGAAACTATTGAGAAATATTTGGATATTTTTAAAAGAATTTTTGAAACACAAGGGCATATCTCTCATTATGAGATGATGATGAACAAGGATAACTAACAATGAACCTAAACGCCTTATCCCTATTCGTCTCTGTCGTCCAAGACGGAAGTCTCTCCAAAGCGTCCGAACGACTGAATGTGCCGATTGCCACCATTAGCCGTCAAATTACAGAATTGGAAAAATCACTAAATATTCAACTATTTGACCGCAAAAAATCAGGCGTTAAGCCGACAATGGCAGGGCAAAAACTTTATGAACAAGTGTATCAAAACATTGATAATTTATTGCAAGTAGAAAAAGCATTCTCTGAACATCAAGAAATTAGCGGAACATTACGTATTTCCACCTTTACAGGATTGGAAGAAGTTTGGGCGTGGCTCGATGAATTTGGCACGAAATATCCCAAAGTGAGCATTCATTGCCAAGTAACCGACCGAGTATTGGATTTGGTGGAAGATAATATTGATTTTGCGTTTCGGGCAGGGGATTTGCATACGGATAATGCGGTGGCGCGTTTGGTGCTGACGGCAAAAGCCAAATGCGTGGCACATCCGCATTTATTGGCACAATATGGCACACCGACGACACCCGATGATTTGGCGCGTTTTCCTTGTGTGGGCTTTGCCAAAGCACAGCAGAAACATTTGTCTATCCAATTAGAAAACAAGACGCTTCATTTGCCTTATGTGTTTGCGTCCAACGATGTGTATGCTATCGCTTATTTCATTCAACAAGGGCGTGGGGTTGGTTATCTATCTGAAAATATTGCCAATCGCTTGATTGATGAATATGGCTTGGTAGAAGTGTTGCACGATTACCCGATGCGGACTTATCCTGTGCATTTGTTGTATTTGAAACATCGTTATCCGTCTTCGGTCATGCGTGCGTTTTTGGATTTTGTGATGGAGAAAGTAGGGTTTGTGGCAGGTTAAAAACAAGCGGTGGAATTTTGAAAGCAATTTATAAAATCTCCTCAAAATCCCACCACTCTTTTACAGCTGTTTCAAATAACTGTCTAACAATTGAACGTCTCCATATAACAACTGGCTCGGTACAATATGCAACCGTTCATCTTTTTCCACAATCAACTGCGGTACGCCTTGCACGCCACAATGGTTGGCGAGTTGTTGTCCGAATTGAAGACGCTGCTCTAACGCTACTTTTATTGATTGTTCGCTAAGCAACGGCATAACTTGACTAAGATTAAGCTTATGCAACACCTGTTCAATCACAGCAAAATCCGTATTATCCAAACCGTCCACATAACGTGCTTTCTGCAACGCTACCAACACCGTAAGCTCTTTTTCGGGGACAATTTGTTGCACCGCCGTCAAAGCCAGTAAGCTGTTTGCCGAGTCAAACTCGCCTTCGCCTTGCAACACGTTTTCCAAATACGCCTGACTAAACGGTTGCCCTGTTAATTTTTCAATCCGTTGGTCATTACTCCACGCATAACGGGCAAAATCTGCGTCCATTTTCCGACCGCTTTGGTAAAACAAACCTGTTGGCGTAAGTGTAAGCGGATAGATTTCATTGAGTTTTTGCAATGTCGCTGACGCACCATAACACCAGCCACAAAGGGGATCGAATAAGTAGTAGATTTTCATTTTGTTTACCATTTCATCTCGCCTTTATTCACTTTTGCCCCAAGTTCTAAATTAAATTTTGCCGGTAAGTTCGGGTAAGATTTTTCCATTCCAGCGATCACATCTTGGCTGCTTTTGCTGTTGGCTAACACTTGTTCAAAGCGTGTCAAATAGCCTTTTGTGAAATCAATCGCAGAACTGTCTAAGGCTGTGCCTTCCGCCATATGCCCCGGAATAACTTTTGTTGGTTTTAACGCTTTCATTTCATCAAGTTGTGCTAACCACGCTTGGCGATGTTCCGCGGTTGCCGTGTCTGCCGTCCATACATTCATATTGCCAAACACCCCGATATTGCCGGTAATTGTCTTGATTGATGGGATCCAAACATAAGGACGATGTGCCAACACACCCGTTGTGCCACGAATTTCTAAGGTTTCACCTTCTAAAGTCAAGCTATTTTTCGCTAAAACCTTAGGTAATACAGGCTTGCTTGGTGCATTCGCCCCCATTTTTTGCGACCACGTTTTCAATTTCGTGTCTAATTTTGCTTCGATTTTTGCCAATACCGCAGGGGTTGTGACCACATTCACATCAGGGAAAATGCTTTTTAGTGTTTCTACACCAAAATAGTAATCGGGATCTGCTTGGCTAACTAAAATTGTTGTAAGCGTTTTATTGCTGTCTAGCACTTTGGCTGCAATACGCAACGCATCGGCACGCGTAAAACCGCTATCAATTAAAATCGCCTCTTTCTCGCCTGTCACCAATGTTGAAGTGACACTAAAACTGTTTGGGTTGGCGTGATAAACATCAACCTTTAATTCTGCTGCTGCCATTGTTGAAATGGTTAAAAGTGCGGTTGCTAATACTGCTTTTTTGAATGTCATTGGATTTTCCTTTTTAATAAATAAGACGAATATCGTTGTTGATGTGTGCATTTTAATGAAATAAAAGCTGAGAAAAATAGCGATTTTAGAATATAATTGTTTCTAATTAAGAAATAAAAAGGGCAATTATGGACAAACTCACCGCTATCAAGGTCTTTCTGACCGTTGCCGAAACTGGCAGTTTTACCGCCACCGCAGAACAATTAGAGATTTCCAAACCGATGATTAGCCGTTATGTCGCTTTAATGGAAGAATGGCTAAATGCCCGACTGTTTCAGCGTTCCACCCGCAAAGTCGCCCTAACAGACGCAGGCGAACAAGCGGTACTTTTTTGTCAAAGAATTGCCAATTTAACCGCAGAGATGGAACAAGAAATGATGGTACAGCAAAGCGAGTTGCGTGGCGCGTTGCGTGTCACCAGTAGCCAAACTTTCGGGACGTATCATTTAGTGCAAATGGTCAATCGCTTTTTGCAGTTACACCCGAAGTTGAATATTCAGCTGTTGCTTAACGATCAGCAGATGGATTTAATCAGCGAGCGTATCGATCTTGCCATTCGGATTACCAACACCCCCGACCCAAATTTTATCGCCCGAAAACTTGCTGATTGCCATTCATTGCTGGTGGCAACGCCTGATTATTTGGCAAAGTTCGGCACACCAACACAGCCCGAAGAGTTGTATCAACATCACTATTTGTCGCACCACAACATCAACCGCAAAGCGTGGAAATGTACGCAAGGGGAACAGGAAGTGTTGCTCGACCTCAACAGCCGTTTCACCACCAACGACACCCAAGCCCTGCTCAACTCCGTACTGGACAGCAACGGCATTGCGATGTTGCCAAAATATATGCTGGAAACCGAACTGCAACAGGGCAAACTGCAAGCCGTCCTATCCGACTGGCAACTACCAGCATTCAGTATTTATGCGATGTATCCGTCAAGGGACAAACTCCCCCTTGCCGTGAGAAAATTGATTGATTTTTTGGTGGAGAATTTTGAAGGGAAAGCGTGGTAGGGGGCGTTTGCTAATGCACTACTACCCCTTCAACAAAATAAAATGCTCTACTAAACGGATCATTAACTCTTTTTGTTCAGGCAAACTTTCTGCCACCAACAAGGCAAGGGCGACAAGGGTATTATCGTTAATCAATTCATTAACGGGTTTGGCAAGCAGGGCTTGATTTTGGTGTAAATACCATAAAAACAGGAAAGAACCAGTGCGTTTATTGCCGTCTGCAAGCGGGTGGTTTTTGATCACAAAATACAATAAATGTGCCGCACGGCTGGCAATATTTGGATAAAACCACTCTCCACCAAAGCCTTGTTCAATGGTCGCAATCGCTGATGCCAAACCATCACTTCGTAACTGCCCAAACAGCTCGGTCGCCTCGCCTTTGGCAATTAGTTCTTGTTTTAATTGCGAAATAGCGGTTAAAACATCTTCAAATACCAAGGATTTCATTTCAGGCTGCTGCACCGAAATCGCCGCTAGATTTTGCTCATCATACGCCTGCAATAAGCTCCAAGTTCTCGCATAGTCCTGCATCACGCCAATAACTGCTTTACCTTCATCACTAATCAAGGCTTGGTTAGTGAGCGTTTGACTTAACAACGCTACTGCTTGGCTAAATTCCACACCTTTTTCTTGCAAGCGTTTTTGGTTAAGCACATAACCTTGCACCAAAAATTGTTTCAAAGTTTGGGTTGCCCATTGGCGGAATTGTGTCGCACGCTTAGAACTAATTCGATAGCCCACAGAAATAATGGCATCAAGGTTGTAGTGTTTTCGTTTACGAGAAACCGTTCTTTCACCTTCAGTTTGAACTTGTAAGAAATCCTTACAAGTTGAATTTTCATCAAGCTCTTGTTCTGCATAAACATTTCTCAGATGCATTGTTCTGATGAATCCCCTAATGATTTTGGTAAAAATCATTAAGTTAAGGTGGATACACATCTTGTCATATGATCAAATG
>NZ_ACQL01000006.1 GCF_000175195.1 Actinobacillus minor NM305
CCAATTCTTTTAAAATTAATTGGTTGCTAACCGACTGATTTAAATCTTGGTGAGCAGAGATGACTAAAATTTTGCTCATGAAAACTCCTAAAATAATATTGATACGGAATGTGCCATATTTTAGTGCGATTGCTAATATTTTGATAGTACTTACATTTTTGTAAGTATGTAAATATTTTTTAATTGATTGATTTTTCGTGAAATTTTCATATAGGTTAATGTTTCAGGCTATCTGAAAAGAAATGAAAAATTTGCAGATTTTTTGCAAAATTCGACCGCTTGTAGATAAAAAAGCCGTCTGAAAGTTTGTCAGACGGCATTTCCATTTAAAACAAATCATTCAAATGCTGTTTCCAACGCTCAAAATCCTGTTCAATCTGCGGATTTTTCAGCACATCAAAACAAGCAAAACTAGGCAATTTTTGCATAGCGAAAAAGCGGAAAGTGGCGTGAAGCGGTAGCAGTAAATCGTCCAATGATTTGCCTTGGAACAGGTATTCGTTTGGGTTATCAAAGGCTTGGGCTGGAGCATTGAAAGTTGCCGACAGCAGGTATTTTTTATCATTCATCAAACCGCCTGTGCCGTAATTGGCGGGGGGG
>NZ_ACQL01000005.1 GCF_000175195.1 Actinobacillus minor NM305
ACGTATAATTCAGCCCCTCCGGGGCTGTTTGTAGGAAACTAAAAATTTCCGCCCTTGAATAACTCTTCAAAATCATTAGACTAGCTCAAAAAAATAGATGATAATTTGTGCTTACTTAAATATGCAAAGATATGAATAATAAAACAAAAGATGATTTATTCTAACTATCGCTTGAGCAGTAATTTTCTAGACTTAAGCGTTGATGAATACCTAACGATATTTACTGAACCAACGCGAGAAGTCCATATTATCGGTTACTTCCCTGATATAGATAAATCTTTAACAGCTGGTGAAATTTGGTTGTATCGTGGTAAACATCAATATAATTATGGATTAGCCCATATATGGGCTGGCCGTAAATTAGAGCTTCAAAAACGTGGCGTGTTTACGGTTAGACAACTTATTAATTTTCTCATTAAACTTGTAGACAAACGCACCCCAATTTATCCTGAACCTGTCCACTATAAAGCAGCTGTTATTAAATCATCAAGAGGTGCAGTTATTGTTGAGAATATCGATGATACTTATAGTACGATAACCCTTTTACTTGCAACACAAGCCAGACCGTTGCCGGTACAAAACCGTTGGGGAAATAAAAATATAGGAACAATCAAAAAGGATTGTAAAACAATATAAATGGCTATATTATATAGTCACTGCAAGAGATAATAGGAATTGCAAGCGGCTTAGATAAGCAATTTTCTATTTAAAAGCAGGGCGTTCTCGCTTGACGTTGAAGCCAGTGTTCGAATGAACCAACGTAAGGTTAAAACTGTGGTTTCTGCGGTTCTTACGGTAAAACCGTCTCGGCTGGCATTATTTACTTCTGAAGAGAAAAGGCAATGATTTTTTGATCGTTGCCTTTTTGTTTTTATGATAAATACCGTGGGCTGCACCCTTGGTATTTCCCTCCCTCCGCCTTCGGCACCTCCCTCCGTAAACGGAGGGAGGGAGGGAAGGGTACAACCTAATAACATCGTTTACACTCTAACCCATCGCCCCAGAGGGGCGGCACTATGCGTAACCGTGGGTGTAACCCACGGGTTTCCACCCCAAAAACAATGATAAGCCCATCAAATTTGATGAGTTTAATAACTTTTCCTTGCAAAAAAAAATAGAATGTATAAAATTTTATACATTATGAATACGCAGAATAACCGAAAGCCTATCCACTGGGTTGGCTCTACTCTCGATGATGTTCGAGAATTTCCCGATAACATTAAGCGTGAACTGGGCTTCGACTTAGATCTTGTTCAACAAGGTTTATTGCCACGAGATTTTAAAGCAATGCAAAACCTCGGTTCGGGTGTCATGGAAATTCGTGTGAGAGATATATCAGGAGCGTTCCGTTTGGTCTATGTGGCGAAATTTACTGATGCCATTTATTGTTTGCATAGTTTCCAAAAGAAAACACAGAAAACCTCCCCAAAAGATTTAGAAATTATCAAGGCTCGCTATGCGGCCGTGAAAGCATTACAGGAGCAAGCAAAATGATTGATACACAAATTCGCCATACTACAGAAGCTAACGGTAATGTCTTTGCTGATTTAGGTTTTGCGCCACAAGAAGCACAACAATTAAAATCTGCTAGCGAACAACTTATAATGAATAAGTTGGTGCTAATGAATGCAGTGAGTGAGTGGATCAAGGAAAACCATTTAAAACAAGCTGAAGCAGCAAGCATTTTAGGCGTTAGCCGTCCACGTATTTCAGACATCGTCAATCACAAAACCGATAAATTTACACTTGATGCACTCGTTTCTTTTGTATCCAAAACAGGAAGAAGCGTTCAAGTTTCTTTAGTTTAATATAAAAAACCTACACGTTCCCTCTCTCTGCCCGTGGGCTACACCCGCGGTTACGTATAATTCAGCCCCTCCGGG
>NZ_ACQL01000004.1 GCF_000175195.1 Actinobacillus minor NM305
AAAAGGCTGCGACGGAGCTTGTTTTTTGCCCAATCAAGGCGAAAAAACTGCCGTTTAGTTATTCTAAACAAAGTTTTTTTAACGCAGAGTGGGCAAAAAAGAAGCCCGTCCCTTCGGGTTGTGCCTAAAAAAGCCCTCGCCGTCGTTGTAAAACTTGTCAATAGTCCCGCTATTAACGGCGTTTTACGCCTAGCCGA
>NZ_ACQL01000003.1 GCF_000175195.1 Actinobacillus minor NM305
CAATGAGCGATAAACAAAATGTCGGCACAGCGACCAAATTATCCAACATTGCCAAAGGTAAAATTGCGCAAGGTTCGAATGAGGCGGTTAACGGTTCACAACTCAGCAACTTAGGTTACCACTTAGGTTTAGAAGTGAACAAAGACGGCACAGGCTTCAAAGCACCGCAATTAAGTGCGCTTAAAGGCAGTACGACGACCCCAACAAATGTGGTTGACGCCTTGAATGCGGCAACGGATAAACTCAACGAAGGCATTACGCTTGTGGGTAA
>NZ_ACQL01000001.1 GCF_000175195.1 Actinobacillus minor NM305
TGCTCTGCTCTGCTCTGCTCTGCTCTGCAAAAGTATGAACCCAAGATGATGGAATTGCCAATACATTTGTATCCCAACCTTGCTCAACTCGGGGAGCCTGATAAAAATTATTCGGCTGATAGCGGTTAGAGATAATCCAATAAGTTTGGTAATCCATTTGATGCAAATATTGCAAAATACCATCAGCTGCAGCAGGATGCGCTTCGATAAAAATCGCAGGTTGGTTTCGTTTAATGGTTTCTCTTGCGCCATCAAGAACACGGAGATCAAAACCCTCCGCATCAATTTTTAACAAATCAAGACTATCTAAACGTTGAACCGGCGCAAAATCATCTAACTTAATAATGCCAATCTCTTCCTTTAAGGTTTCGCCTTGAAAGTTTCCTTCGGTGCTAAATCCTTTATCAATAGAAAAGCTACCATAATTCCAAGGTTGGCTATAATCACTGGTTTCAATCCAAGTTTGGGTATTTTGATCACTGACGCCTAATCGATAACTTTCAACATTAACTAAATTATTTAGCGATAAATTACAACAAAGCTGTTGATAAATAATACGTTGAGGCTCAAAACAAAGTAGTTTACCTTGAGGAACTAATTTAGCTAATGGCACAGCATGCATACCAATATTCGATCCCACCTCAATTACATTAGACGAAGGAGAAAGAAGTAACCTAAATACAAAAACCTCCGCTTCAGACCATTCGCCATAATGAGCGGCAATACTACTAATAAAATCGCCCTGAATAAGGTTAAATTTCCCCCAACGTAACTCTTTTAAATATGTTTGCATACGAGATATCCTTATAGTGAAGATTTGGGCATTATAGCATTTCTTCATCCGAAATTGCCGTAAAAAGAAAAGCCGGGAAATCCCGACTTTGCCTTTCATTTAACTTGAGAATTCAATCAATCCGCTTACTTTACCATGTTCGTCTAATGCAATGAGAGAGTGAATATGCAATGCCTTCATCTGCTCTTCAGCTTTCGCTAAGAAAGTGGAATCCTCAATGGTTTTTGGATTGCGTGTCATAATTTGTTCTGCGGTTTTATTCAAACTTTCCGCTCCAAATTTTGCCAATGCTCGGCGAATATCTCCATCAGTAATAATGCCTTCAAGTTGATCGCCTTGCATAATGACCGCAACGCCCATTCTGCCTTCATTCATCACAGATAAGCATTCGCTAAAACTGGTCGAAGGGGAGGTAACGGGTACTTTGGGATTCATTACATCACGTACACGGCAAAGCAATTTACGCCCTAAACTGCCACCCGGGTGGAATCGCGCAAAATCTTCCGCTCGGAAGTTACGAGCATTAATTAACGCAATCGCTAAAGCATCTCCTAATGCCATTGTGACTAACGTTGAAGTAGTTGGAGCAAGATTATTTGGGCACGCTTCACGTTCTACATTGATATTCAATACAATATCTGCATGCTTTCCTAAGGTGGAATGGGGATTGCCGGTCATCGCAATAATTTTATTGCCAAACCCTTTTAAACTCGGAATCAGTTTATTGACATCATCTGTCTCTCCGCTATTCGAGATTAAGATCACAATATCAATAGCTTTCAGCATTCCCAAATCGCCGTGGAAAGCTTCTGTCGGATGTAAGAAAAAGCTTGGTGTGCCTGTCGATGCTAATGTTGCCACCATTTTTTTTCCCACTAAACCGGACTTACCAATCCCTGCAACAACAACCCGTCCTTCACAGTTTAAGATCATTTCGACCGCTTGATTGAATTCTTCATCAAGACGTTGATTTAAACGCTCTATTTCATAAGCGTAGCGAGTGAGAGTTTCTTTTGCACTGGTTAAATAATTCATTTGCCTTCTCCAGAGAGAAATTTTAGCGCATTATATCCTATTTTTAAGGAAATCATATCAATGACAAGCGGTTGGATTTATTAAATCTTTTACATATAAAAAATCCCAAACACTTCCGTTTGGGATTAAAAGCAAAGAAATTAAAGCTTTAACGATAGTTTTAGTAAACGAGCCACATTTTCTGCACTCGAAGTCAAATTCTCTTGACCTTTTGCTAGGGTTTCTGAAAGTGAACCTAAGTTCCGAATAATAGGGAATACGGCATCAATACCATGCTGATACACAACTTGGTAATCTTCTCTCAAGCAACCTACAATAGCAATAACCGGTTTTGCAAATTGTTTTGCGGTTCGAGCTACGCCTACAGGCGTTTTACCTGCAATACTTTGTGCATCCATTCGCCCTTCACCTGTGATAACCAAATCAGCACCTTTAACATGATCTGCTAATTTCGTTGCTTCAATAATGATCTGTACACCTGCTTTAAGTTGTGTATTTGGGAGTAATAACAAGCCACCGCCCATTCCTCCGGCTGCGCCAGCACCCGCTTTATCTAAAATACGAATGCCTAGTAACTCTTCAACCTTACGAGCAAAATGCGCTAATCCATTATCTAACTCCACCACCATAGAAGGCGTTGCTCCTTTTTGTGGCCCAAATACCGCTGAAGCCCCCATAGAGCCACACAATGGATTATTAACATCACATGCCACTTCAAGCACGATTTGTGATAAACGCGGATCGAGTTCATCTGTTGAAATCGTTTCAATTTGAGCTAAAGCGCCCCCACCCCATTGAATTTCTTGACCTTGAGCATCTAAAAAAGACATACCGAGTGCTTGTAACATGCCAACACCACCATCATTAGTTGCACTACCACCAATACCAAGTAGGATTTTTTTCACGCCTAAATCAAGAGCTTTCTTAATCAACTCTCCCGTACCATAACTGGTTGTTTTCAGTGGGTTACGTGCTTCTTGTGGCACTAAATGTAGCCCTGATGCGGCAGCCATCTCAATAAAAGCCGTTTGCTTATCGCCAGAAAGACCTAAAAATCCCTTAACCTGATTGCCTAATGGTGCCGTCACATCAACTTCAATTAACTCTCCATTCGTTGCATCGATGAGAGATTGAACCGATCCCTCTCCACCGTCTGCCATTGGCACTTTAACATATTCCGCATCTGGATAAATTTGTCTAAATCCGGCTTCAATCGCATTCGCAACTTCTAATGCGGTAAGACTTTCTTTAAAAGAATCTGGGGCAATAACAATCTTCATTTTTTACTCCTAAAATAAACCAAACACACCAAAAATTAAGGTAGAAATGACTGTCATGATGAAACCAATTGCGGTTTCATATGGAATAAGTTTTAAACGCTCACGAATATCCATATTCACGCTCCCTCCTGTGGCATGGAAGAAAGAGCCGTGAGGCATATGATCAAACACTGTTGCCCCTGCATGGATCATTGCAGCGCCAGCCAATGCTGAAACACCTAACTCTAATAGTGTTGCACTAAATACATTAGATGCGACTACAGTACCTGCTGTTGTAGAAGCTGTTGCAAGCGACATTAATGAGCCTGAAATAGGCGCTAATAAATAAGATGGTAAGCCTGAAGCCGTAAGAGCTTCAATCAAGACGTCTTTTAAACCAGAATTAGCAATAATACCTGCCAATGCTCCCGTACCTAATAGCATAATGGCAACAGGAGACATTTTAAGTAAACCGGATGTCGCAAATTGATTTATTTGCTTAATTTTACCCATTACTATTGCGCCAACTAAGCCACCTAAAGGTAATGCAATTAACGGATCAACTTTAATATCTGCAATAGGACGGAGTGCTAATAAAATAATGGCACATAACGGTGCAGAAACAGCGGGTAAGAAAGCGGGTAAATTTTCACTACGATTTACAGAAATTTCCGTATCAACCACTTTTGAACCTTTATTGATCAGTTTTTTTGCTAAAAAATAGGTTAAAACTAAACCAAATAATGCAGGAATAATTCCAGCAGCCATTACTGAAGTTAAAGGAAGGTGAAATGCATCTGATGCTGCAATCGCATTTGGATTTGGGGACATAATATTCCCTGCCTTACCTCCACCAATCATTGCTAATAGAATCGCTGGCTTAGAAAGATCACCACGTTTTGCTAAAGCAAGTGCAATCGGCGATACCGTAATAACTGCCACATCAACAAACACGCCAACTGTCGTCAAAATCATTGTGGAAATAACTAATGCCAATAATGCTCGTGTCTCACCTAATCGTTTCACGATAGTTTCAGCTATCGTATTCGCTGCACCAGACTCAATTAACACGCCGGCTAGAACACCTGCGGCTAAAATTCGCATAACAGCAGTAGTAATATTTTGAGCGCCGCCAATCATCAAACTGACTGTTTCAGATATATCTGCCCCACCAATCAATCCACCTATCAATGCACCAATCAACATGCCGTAGGCAGGTGGCACTTTTTCAAAATCAAAATAATAGCAACAGAGAGAGCAGTAATTGCCCCTAAAGCGGTAATCGTAACCATAAAAAGCTCCTCAACGATTAAATAAGATGAGTGTATTATGATCATTTCTTTTTAAAATGCTTTAGATGAAATAACAAAAAAGTAATGAAAAATCATCACTTTTTTGTTTTATGATACAATTTATCTGATAAGTAATGTTGCTAGATACAAAATACTTTTATCCTCTATCTTATTGAAAGATAAGGAAGTTATCTGGGAAATTCGCTCTAACCGATAACGTAAAGTATTTGGGTGAATAAATAATTTTTTTGCTGCGTGATCAAGATCACAATTTGAGAAAAAATATTGTTGCAAACTTTTCATTAACACCCATTTCTTATCTTGCTCTATGAGTTGATAAATAGGTTTAAATAGAATTTTTGCTTGCCAACTTTGTGCAAAATCCGCCAATAAAGCTGGCATCCGATATTCTTCAAAAAAGAGTAATTGTTTTCTCAAATGCATTTTTTCTACATATAACAATGTTTGCCAAGCATTTTGATAAGAATACTGTATGTCTATTAACGAGCTGACTTCATTACCTACGATGATCTGACAACTTTCCTCTGCAAATTCTGGTGGTAAATAACTTTTCCAAAACTTTGTTTTTTTGAGTATTTCATGTTGATCTAGCGGTTGAAAAATAACAATTTTCTGCAAATCAACTATCGCCGTAGCCACTTTAGGATGATAATGAGAAAGATAGGTCAATAATAATTGGAGTTTTTCCGCTGTGGGTTCTGCAAGTTTAAGCAAGACAGCCATATAAGGAACATCATATCGTAAACCGAAAAATGTAGATTGTTGCTCTATTTGCTCTGGAGAGAGTGTGGCCTTAGCAACCCCTAACACAAATTCCTCTTTATAACGGCTCTGCCAACGTTCCTTTTCAAGCTGCGCGGCCTGTTCGACAATGAGTTCAGCCGCCATCTTAACTAACTTAGCATACTCTCTGACAAGCTCGGGCTTGCCTGAAATACCAACCACGCCAATATTATTATTTAAATAAGTGATAGGGACATTAATGCCTTGTTTAACCTCAAAATGCCACTGCTTTTCTAGTTGTTCATCAATTTCAATAATCTGATTTTTTCTCAGTACTTGAACTGCACCAAGATGCCGTTGCCCTAATCGACAAATATCGCCAGAAGCAATAATTACACCATGTTCATCCATCACATTAACGGAATAAGGAATAATTTGCATCGCTCGCTTGACAATACCTTGTGCTAAAACATTATTTAATTTCACAATAACCTTTCACAAAAAGAAATTTTCTACATTTTAACTTGATGATCTCTTTATAGAAACTTCTTTTTCCCCTTTCACTTTTGCATTACAATCTCTCTATCTTTTTTTCAAAGGACATCATATGAAAAATTTAAAAAAATGCGTACTGCTTGCAACATTAGCTACTTTTCTTACCGCTTGTGGTGTGAAAGGTCCGCTTTATTTCCCAGAAAAAGCACCTGCTGAACAAAAACAAGTAAATTAATTACCATTTATTCTTATAAAAATAATGACATTTTAACAGGATAGCAAATGAATCATTTTGAATATAAAAACCAACAACTTTTTGCAGAAGACATTGCCGTTTCAGATATTGTGAAAGAACACGGTACGCCTGCATATATTTATTCTCGCGCAACACTAGAACGCCATTGGCATGCATTTGATAACGCCTTTGGCGATCATCCTCATTTAATCTGTTTTGCCGTTAAATCTAACTCCAATATTGCTTTACTCAATATCATGGCACGTTTAGGCTCTGGTTTTGATATCGTTTCTCAAGGTGAACTTGAGCGTGTTTTAGCCGCAGGCGGTGATCCAAGTAAAGTGGTATTCTCCGGTGTGGCTAAATCACATGCAGAAATCGCTCGTGCGCTTGAGGTTGGTATTCGTTGCTTTAATGTCGAATCCATTTCTGAACTCCATCGTATCAATGAAGTGGCTGGACAGCTTGGCAAAATTGCACCGATTTCATTACGAGTAAATCCAGATGTCGATGCTCATACCCACCCTTATATTTCAACTGGCTTAAAAGAAAATAAATTTGGTGTGAGCGTACAGCAAGCCAGAGAAGTGTATCGTTTAGCAAGCCATTTACCAAATGTAAAAATTACGGGAATGGATTGTCATATCGGCTCTCAATTAACCGAGTTACAGCCATTCTTAGATGCCACAGATCGCTTAATTGTTTTAATGGAGCAATTAAAAGAAGACGGCATTCGCTTACACCATTTAGATTTAGGTGGTGGTTTGGGTGTGCCTTATCACGGTGAAGAACCGCCACATCCAACAGAATATGCCAAGGCATTATTAGAGAAACTCAAAGACTATCAAGATCTTGAGATTATCCTAGAACCTGGTCGTGCCATCACGGCAAATGCAGGTATTTTAGTCACGAAAGTTGAATACCTAAAAACAAATGAAGATCGCCGTTTTGCGATTGTGGATACCGGTATGAACGATATGATCCGCCCAGCGTTATACGAAGCTTATATGGAATTGACCGAAGTGGATCGCTCACTCTCTCGTGAAAAAGCCGTTTATGATGTGGTTGGTCCTATTTGCGAAACGTCCGACTTCTTAGGGAAACAGCGTGAATTGGCTATCGCTGAAGGCGATTTAATTGCTATGCGTTCGGCTGGTGCTTATGGTGCAACGATGTCATCAACCTATAATTCTCGCCCACAAGCGGTCGAAATTATGGTAGATAGTGCAAATTATTATTTAATTAAAGCGCGTGCTTCATTCGAAGATTTATGGCGTTTGGAAAAATGTTTACCATAAACAAATGGGGGCTTCAGCCCCCTTATTTTTCTCTGCCATTTTGTGATCTATGTCATAAAAATGAAAGAAATTGATAGCTCATAAAAAAGCAAAAGTTTACTATATCAATATACCTATAAATTGTTAGGTTCTTTTATTTTATAACATCAAATGGAGTATTTTATGGAATTCCGTATCGAAAAAGATACTATGGGCGAAGTGCAAGTACCAGCAGACAAATATTGGGCAGCTCAAACAGAGCGTTCACGCAATAACTTCAAAATTGGACCAGAAGCATCAATGCCGAAAGAAATCATTGAAGCATTCGGTTATTTGAAAAAAGCTGCTGCTTACGCAAACCACGATTTAGGCGTACTTTCTGCTGAAAAACGTGATTTAATCGCTCAAGCCTGCGATGAAATTTTAGCGAATAAATTAGATGATCAATTCCCATTGGTAATTTGGCAAACAGGTTCAGGTACGCAATCTAATATGAATGTGAATGAAGTGGTTTCAAACCGTGCGCACGTTTTAAACGGTGGTAAACTTGGCGAGAAATCAATTATTCACCCAAATGATGATGTGAATAAATCACAATCTTCAAACGACACTTACCCAACAGCGATGCACATTGCGGCATACAAAAAAGTGGTTGAACATACCCTTCCTTGCGTAAAACGTTTACAAAAAACTTTAGCTGACAAAGCAGCAGCATTCCAAGATGTGGTGAAAATCGGTCGTACTCACTTAATGGACGCAACACCATTAACATTAGGTCAAGAGTTCTCTGCTTATGCAGCACAATTAGCTTTTGGTATCAAAGCGTTAGAAAATACGTTACCGCATTTAGCAGAATTAGCATTAGGTGGTACAGCGGTAGGTACAGGTTTAAATACACCAAAAGGCTACGATGTGAAAGTTGCAGATTATATTGCGAAATTCACCGGTTTACCGTTCGTGACTGCACAAAACAAATTTGAAGCACTCGCAACACACGATGCGATTGTCGAAACTCACGGTGCGTTAAAACAATTAGCAGTTTCACTTTACAAAATCGCTAACGATGTGCGTTTATTAGCATCTGGCCCACGTTCAGGTATCGGCGAAATTTTAATCCCTGAAAATGAACCAGGTTCATCAATTATGCCAGGTAAAGTAAACCCAACCCAATGTGAAGCAATGACAATGGTTTGCGCACAAGTGTTAGGTAACGATGTAACAATTTCATTTGCTGGTACACAAGGTCACTTCCAATTAAACGTGTATAAACCAGTAATGGCGTACAACTTCTTACAATCTGCACAATTATTAGGCGATGCGTGCGTATCATTCGATGAACACTGTGCAATCGGTATTGAACCAAACTATCCACGCATTAAACAGCAATTAGATCAATCTCTAATGCTTGTAACTGCATTAAATACCCATATCGGTTATGAAAATGCAGCGAAAATTGCGAAAACTGCACACAAAAACGGTACAACACTCAAAGAAGAAGCGATCAACTTAGGTTTAGTGACAGCTGAACAATTTGATGAGTGGGTACGCCCTGAAGATATGGTGGGAAGTTTGAAATAACCCATTAAAAATAGGATAAAACTAAGGCACTCTTTCGAGTGCCTTTCTTTTGGAGCAGATCGCAAAAATTACTTTCTACCAAACATTCCGCCCAGTCCGCCTAAGCCACCAAGACCACCGCCCATCATTCCTTTCATACCACGCATCATTTTCGCCATACCGCCTTTACGCATTTTTTTCATCATACGTTGCATTTCGTCAAACTGTTTGAGCAGTTTATTCACATCTTGCACTTGCGTACCTGAACCCAACGCAATACGGCGACGGCGTGAGCCTTTAATAATGTCTGGGTTAGCACGCTCTTTCAGGGTCATTGAGTTGATGATTGCTTCCATTTTGATGAACATTTTGTCATCGACTTGATTTTTAATGTGATCCGGTAAATTCTTCGCCCCAGGTAATTTATCAAGCATCGACATCATACCACCCATTTTTTTCATTTCTACGAGCTGTTCGCGGAAATCATCAAGGGTAAAATCATCGCCTTTCTTGAATTTTGCCGCCATTTTTTCGGCTTTTTCCTGATCGACAGAACGTTGTAAATCCTCAATCAACGACAGCACATCGCCCATACCTAAAATGCGTGAAGCGATACGATCAGGGTGGAATGGCTCAAGGGCATCGGTTTTCTCGCCAACCCCTAAGAATTTAATCGGCTTGCCGGTAATTTGACGAATAGATAACGCCGCACCACCACGAGCATCACCATCGACTTTAGTTAAAATTACCCCAGTGAGAGGTAGAGCTTCGTTAAAGGCTTTTGCCGTGTTTGCCGCATCTTGACCTGTCATTGCATCGACAGTAAACAAGGTTTCAATCGGGTTTAACACCGAGTGAATTTGCTGGATCTCTTCCATCATCTCGCCATCAACGTGCAAGCGACCTGCGGTATCGACAATTAACACATCAAAGAAATTGAGCTTAGCGTGTTTCAATGCGGCTTCTGCAATCTCAACCGGTTTTTGCGAGGTTTCTGTCGGGAAGAAATCGACTTTTAACGCTTCCGCAAGGGTTTGAAGCTGTTTAATCGCCGCTGGGCGATAAACGTCGGCAGACACCACAAGCACTTTTTTCTTATGGCGTTCTTTTAAGAATTTCGCCAATTTACCGACAGAGGTGGTTTTACCAGCCCCCTGCAAACCCGCCATTAAAATCACCGCTGGCGGTTGGGTGGCAAGGTTCAGCCCTTCATTTGCTTCGCCCATCGCTTTTTCAAGCTCAGCTTGCACGATTTTCAGGAACTCCTGCCCCGGTGTTAAGCTCTTATTGACTTCTTCGCCAATGGCACGCTCTTTGACTTTATTGATAAACTCACGCACCACAGGCAAAGCCACATCGGCTTCTAACAACGCCATACGCACTTCACGCAGGGTATCTTTAATGTTATCTTCGGTTAAACGCCCTTTCCCCGTAATGTTTTTTAGGGTTTTGGATAGTCTGTCGGATAGGTTCTCAAACATAATCTTTTCTCTATTTGCAAAATGCTATTTAAATCTGGCCGCTTGTAAGCAGTAAAGTAGGCGTATTATACAAAAAAACCACCTGAAAAGGCGGTTTATTTATGGATTAGGTAAATTTGATGGCGAAAACAGTACTATCAACAATGATACAAGACCTAAATCAAATTTATTTTATTAATGCCTGTATATTGACAATGAAATTTATCACATTCGCTCGGAGGTTCTCCCCTGTTACACCACCGAATAGTAAGATAGGGTACGTTAAATTACAGTGACCATTACTCTTGGAGGCAAATAAAGAGGTGTAGTTCTGCCTGTTATTGACGGCGTCACATACACTTTCTTTAGTCTGAGTTGCCACGAGCAAATACGCATTATCACGCAACATCGCAGCAACAGGCTGAGTCAGTTTAATATTATTTTCTTCCCAAAAAGATGAATTTCCCAACAAAACTAAAAGTGCAGACTTATTGGGGTCTATATGATGTGTTTCTAGAAGATTGTCATGCTCTAGCGCTGCTTTTAATTCACTTAATGAGATGGTTTCATCAAATACTTGTGCAGTGAATGGCTCTGCTTTAACCACATTTACCACACTAAACGCCAACATTAATGCACCAAACATTCGTACAAATTTGTTCATCATTATAAATCCTTATCTTATAGAAACTCATTCTTATCAACGAACAGATATTTTTTTAACAAGAGCAGCAAATATCGTTATCGTTGACTTGATATTATTTTTGCTTATACCACCAATTAAATTCATTGTTGTCACTAGATTACAATTCTTGCCATTTTTAATAATATAAGCCCCGAATAACTGCCCATTCCAATCAGTAATTGTTTTTTCATTACATTGTGTTTCAGGAAGATATGCTATAAACAATATTCTAGAGTTCAAAAGACTTACTCCTACAGAAGACACATGAACATTTAGATTTTTCCATATTTCATTATCTCCCGTTGCATAAATTTGTACACCTTCACGTTGAGCTTGAAACCTCATTAAATCTTCACTCTCTAAGATGCTTCTTAATTCACTCCAAGAAAGTTTTTCATCAACCATTTCCGTAGTTGCCGCTTTTGCACTAACTGTATTTACCACGCCTAAGGCTAACATTGCTACACTAAGCATTCGTATAAATTTTTTCATCGTTTATTTCCCCTTACTTATTAACGGCTAATGGTAATTTCTAAGCAATTAGTAGCAACTGTATATTGAATAGAGTAATTTTTATACTCCTTGATGATTTTGTGCATTGCTTTATCAATAAGCTCCTTATCGTAATGAATACAAATAACAGCCTTTTGTTCTGCTACCTCAAGCTCTGCTTTAAGCATGTCAATTTTCGCTTGAACTGTTGGTGCAATAAAATCATACACTTCTTTTAAAGTTACCATTTCAAAATCCTTATCCATCTAAATTGATTAAATACTGAACGAATATTGAAATTGTTTGTTTAATGTTCTCCAGTATTTGTTATATGTAGATCTCTACGTCAAGTAGAGATCTACATTCAGTATGGTACTGAATGGCGTATAAATTATGTACAAAAGATATGGGTAATATCAAGCGGTCAAATTCTTATACTTTTTTGTAATTGCCATAAGAAGTATGGCTCAATTGGTAGAATAAAGGTAAATCTAACTAAGAATAACTTTGTGGTATAAAAAAAGCGACATCACGCAATGTAATGTCGCAAAATTGACGATATTCGAGGAATCATTATTGTAATTTGTTTACCCATAATGATACTCTTTTTGTTCTGATAAAGTGAAGCGAAATTTCATTTTTTTCTCAACTTTGAGAACTAGATCACAAAATGAAAAATTATTACTAGAAAAGCAAAACCCCGATGATTTCTCATCGGGGCTTCTTAATATGGCTCCTCCTGCGGGACTCGAACCTGCGACATATGGATTAACAGTCCACCGTTCTACCGACTGAACTAAGGAGGAATTGATGGTGCCTCGAGGCGGAATCGAACCACCGACACGGGGATTTTCAATCCCCTGCTCTACCGACTGAGCTATCGAGGCAACTCGTCGTTTACGGGGTGCATTATGCAGTTTTTTTTAAATGTCGTCAAACGTTTTTTTCAAAAATTTAAGAAATTCTGTTTGAACGATCTTTTTTTGCGCTAATTGTGTTTTTTAACAACAATTTAACGAATACTTGTGTATTTTTCCCGAGCTTTCGATACTTTTTTCAGATAGTTACGAGCCTGCCCAGATGGGTGAGCAGTGGTTAAAATACGATAAACTGCATCCGGCGATAGGTCATTAATACGATCAATTGCCGCATATTTATCATAGTCGAAGACTTTTAATACTGCACCCGCACCACTGTTATAAGCAGAAATCATTGCATAACGTTTTGAAACAGGATCAGTAATGCCATCAAGATACTCATCACGTAAGATGGTTAAATACATTGTTCCGCTGTCAATGTTTTGTTCAGGGTTATATAAATACTCTCTATCTGGCTGCCCGCCAAAGCCTTTACGTGCAAAAATATCTCGACCGGCTGTACGAGGTACAACTTGCATTAAACCGATCGCATTGGCATAACTTACCGCATAAGGGTTAAATGCCGATTCAACTTCCATAATCCCTAAGATTAAACTTGGTTCAATGCCGTAGCGTTTCGCCATTTTGCGCACCAATGGAAGATATTGTCTTGCACGAACTTCAACGTGTCCTTCCACCATTTTAATTTGTACATAAGTGACAGTACGACCGTTTTTCAAACGGCGCGTTTGTACTTTTTGTAATAAATAGGTTGCAAAGTCATTTGCAATGGCAGTATTTGCAACATCACGACCATACTGGTCTCGAACCTGCCCCATCAAGAACGGGTTTGAGCTGATTGGTGTATCGCCCGATGCAAATAGGTCGATCCCTTTCGGGTCTGATCCCATCAATAACGTATGAATAATCGCATTACGTAAACGGTTTTGATCCGCCAGTGTTTCAATGGTAATAGCACCGTCTTCAAAAGAAATATGGCTACGTGTATAAAATTGGTCAGTATATTTTACGTAATCTTTACGGCTTGCCACTAACAGTTCATTACTTCCCCAAATATCATCAATATTATGTGAAAATTGTCCTGTTAAAATATCTAAACCATTGGTATCTTTATAATCGTAGCTCCGCTTACCGGTACGCTTTTTCGTACTTTTTTGTGGACTACTGCTGCAAGAGATCAAAAAAGGCACGAAAGCCAACAGCGGTAAAAACTTTATATACTTTTTCATTTAAGTCTATTCCACCGGTTTATAGCCATCAATGATAACATCTTTACCTTCGAATAAGAAATTGACCATTTCTGTTTCTAAAAGTTTACGATGTTCTGGGTTCATCATATTCAATTTTTTTTCATTGACTAACATCGTCTGTTTTTTGATCCACTCGCCCCACGCTTGTTTACTGATGCTATCAAAAATACGTTTACCTAATTCGCCTGGGTAAAGTTGAAAATCTAAACCATCAGCCTCTTTTTTTAAATATTCACAAAATACAGTACGAGCCATTTTCTAATCCTTTTTATTCTCGATAAGTGAGAGATAATTCATCTAAAATCCGCTTCACGGGTGTTGCCAACCCAATTTCATTCGGCGATGTGAGATCATACCAATAATTCGCCTTTGAAGATACAGACGGACGATAATTTCCGCTATTTTCCGCCACTTTAAGCGGTAAAGTTTCGTCAATTTTTTGCAAATCTAACTCTACCAAAATCGGGGTAATATCCAGATGAAAATGACTAAACGTATGACGAAAAGCGGTTAATTGCTGTGAAATTTGCAAATTTTGTGAAAAAACAAACCGCTTGAGGGTGTCAAAATCCTCAAATTGAGGAAAGACATACAAACCGCCCCACAACCCTTTGGCTTCTCGTTTCTCCAATAAAATGTCTGTGCCTCGTTTTAAAATTAAAAAATAACTTTGCTTCTCCGGTAACGCCTTTTTCGGTTTCTTGGCAGGAAAATCTGCCCAAGCCTGTTGAGCGTTTGCCTGACAGTTTTTTTCTAAAGGACAAAGAGAACATTTTGGTTTAGAACGAGTGCAAATCATCGCCCCTAAATCCATCATTGCCTGATTAAAATCAGCAACTTGCGAGGTAGGCGTAACCGCCTCCGTCAATGCCCACAATCTATTTTCAACCGGCTTTTCGCCCGCCCAACCTTCCACCGCAAAATAACGAGAAAGCACCCGTTTGACATTTCCATCTAAAATCGGATGAGGGGCATTTAACACCGAGGATAAAATCGCGCCAGCAGTGCTTCTCCCCACGCCGGAAAGTGCCAAAACATCGGCAAAAGCGGTTGGAAATTCGCCCCCAAACTCATCTCGAATTTGCTGCGCCGCCTTGTGTAAATTTCTGGCACGAGCGTAATAACCAAGCCCCGTCCACAAATGCAGAACCTCATCAATAGAGGCATTAGCTAAATCAACTACCGTAGGAAAGCGTTGCATAAATCGCTCAAAATAGGGAATGACCGTAACCACTTGCGTTTGTTGTAACATCACTTCCGACAACCACACGCCATATAAGCTCTTATTTTGTTGCCAAGGCAGATGTTTACGCCCATATTGCTGATACCACGCCAATACACGTTTTGCAAAAGGCGCTTCAACGGAAGATTGCGCCAAAGGAAATTCGTTTTTTTCTTTTTTCATTGAGATACATTAAAATTCACATTAAAAACAAATAGTAACCCAAGCGGTCAAATTTAGCGAAAACTTTGCAAAAGTTTAAAAAATCCGACCGCTTATCTAAGGACAAATTATGACACCCATTCTCGGTTTTCATCATATTGCGTTAATCGTATCAAACTACGAAAAATCCAAACATTTCTATACGCAAATTCTCGGTGCGGATATTCTTGCCGAAACCTATCGTGCCGAACGCCAAAGCTACAAACTTGATTTACGCTTTGCCGATGGTTCTCAAATTGAATTATTTAGCTTCCCTAACCCACCACAACGTGTAAGCTCGCCTGAAGCCTGTGGGCTGCGCCACCTCGCTTTTCGTGTCGCAAACATTGAGCAGGCAACCCAATTCTTACAAGCACATGGCATTGAATGTGAGCCTATTCGTATCGATGAACTGGCCGGCAGAGCCTTTACTTTCTTCCGAGATCCTGATGATCTCCCATTAGAGTTTTATGAGGTTAGCGAATGATCTTCCCCCCACTTTCTTCTGGAATTTTGATCCAACGTTACAAACGTTTTTTAGCCGATGTACAACTTCCTAACGGCGAAAAAATTACCGTTCATTGCCCAAACACAGGTGCAATGACGGGTTGCGCCAATGTCGGTGATACCGTTTGGTTCTCCACTTCGAATAATCCTAAACGAAAATACGCCTACACGTGGGAGCTTACTCAAACTCAAGCCGGCGATTTTATTTGCGTTAATACGCAACGAGCCAATCAACTCGTGGCTGAAGCGTTAAGTCATAAATGGATCCGTGAATTGGCGAGTTACGATAATATTTTACCGGAGCAAAAATATGGCGAGGAAAAAAGCCGGGTTGATTTTTTATTGAAACAGCAAGGATTAGCTGATTGCTTTGTGGAAGTAAAATCTACTACGTTGCTTACAGAAAACGGAGTAGGAATGTTTCCCGATGCGAAAACCGAGCGAGGACAAAAACATCTCAGAGAACTCATCGCGATTGCCCAACAGGGGCAACAAGCGGTCATTTTCTTTGCTGTTTTGCATACAGGCATTACGCAATTTGAAGTGGCAAAACAGATCGACCCTAAATATGCCGAACTCTTTAATCAAGCCCGCCAAAATGGCGTGCTAGCTTTAAGTTATAAAGCGACCATTGAATTAGTGCAAGGCGTGCCCGTGGCAATGAATTTGCAAAATTCCATAAAAATCTGACCGCTTGCCCTTGAAAAGAATAACGTTCTCCCCAATCTAACAGGCAGTTTTTATTAAAATCAAGGATATACAATGACAACGATCGTATGCGTTCGCAAAGATGGCAAAGTTGCTATCGGCGGTGACGGACAAGCTACTTTAGGCAATTGCGTAGAAAAAGGTACGGTGCGTAAAGTTCGCCGTTTATATAAAGATAAAGTGGTAACCGGCTTTGCAGGCTCAACGGCAGATGCCTTTATTTTGCGTGATCTGTTTGAGAAAAAACTGGAATTACATCAAGGGCATTTAGTGAAATCTGCGGTTGAACTCGCCAAAGAATGGCGTACCGAACGTTCACTTCGCAAATTAGAAGCGATGATGATCGTCGCAAACGAAAGCGAATTTTTACTGGTTTCAGGTAGCGGCGATGTTATTGAGCCTGAATTTGATGTATTAGCTATCGGTTCGGGCGGTAACTATGCAAAAGCGGCGGCTCTTGCCCTATTAAGAACAGAAAATAATCTTTCTGCCAAAGAAATCGTGGCAGAAGCGTTAAAAATTGCTGGGGATATTGATATTTACAGCAACCATAATCACGTGATTGAAGAGGTTTAACACTGACTACTGCCTAGGGCTCCTCGCCCTAGGTTAGGCATAAATTAGCTCCTACGGAGCTATATGGAAAACTAAATGAGTTACACCAAACTTCTCTATCATATTATTTTTCGCACCAAATATAGTGAACCCAGTATTTGTTTTGAAAATGAAGAACATTTATATCGCTGTATTTGGCATTTTGTAAATGAGAAAAAATGTGTACTTCATCGTGTAAATGGGATGCCTGATCATATACATTTATTAGTTGAATTGCCTGCAACTTATGCAGTTTCTGTCTTTGTGAGAGAATTAAAAAATACGACACATAAATTTATTGATGATCACAAACAACTATTTCCCACTTTTTATGCTTGGTCGGTTGGTTACTGTGCATTAACTTACAGTAATAATGAAAAACAGAAAATTATTGAATATATTAAAAACCAGAAAATTCATCATCAAACCATTAATTTTGAAGATGAAATAAAACAGCTTTTACAACAAGCTCAAATAGAGCATTCTCCTGAATACTTTAATTTATAAAGCTCCGAAGGAGCTTATTTATACTTAACCTAGGGCGTGCAGCCCTAGGCACAATAAGGACTAACTATGTCAATGACCCCTCGTGAAATTGTGTCTGAATTAGACGCACATATTATCGGACAAAATGAAGCTAAACGTGCGGTGGCGATTGCTTTGCGTAACCGCTGGCGTCGTATGCAGTTGCCTGAAGAACTGCGTCAAGAAGTTACCCCGAAAAATATCCTGATGATCGGCCCAACGGGTGTGGGTAAAACCGAGATCGCTCGCCGTTTGGCAAAACTTGCCAATGCACCTTTTATCAAAGTGGAAGCAACTAAATTTACCGAAGTCGGCTATGTGGGTAAAGAAGTGGACTCGATTATTCGTGATCTTGCTGATGTTTCAATGAAATTGGTTCGCCAACAAGCGGTTGAAAAAAATCGTATGCGTGCGCAAGATGCGGCGGAAGATCGCATTTTAGATGTGTTGTTACCGCCTGCGAAAGATCAGTGGGGCAACATACAAGAGAGCGATAATTCTTCGACTCGCCAAATCTTCCGCAAAAAATTGCGTGAAGGTCAGCTTGATGACAAAGAGATTGAAATTGATGTCGCAGCTCAAGTGAGTGTTGAAATTATGACACCACCGGGTATGGAAGAGATGACTTCCCAACTGCAATCTCTCTTTGAAGGCATGTCGCCAAACAGAACGAAAAAACGCAAAATGAAAATCAAAGATGCGTTAAAAGTGATGGTGGACGAAGAAGCGGCGAAGTTGGTAAATCCTGAAGAGTTGAAACAGCAAGCGATTGAAGCGGTTGAACAGCACGGTATCGTCTTTATTGATGAGATTGATAAAATCTGTAAAAAAGGCGAACACAGTGGTGGCGACGTTTCTCGTGAAGGTGTGCAACGTGATTTACTACCGATTATCGAAGGTTCGACAGTCAATACCAAACACGGTATGGTAAAAACCGATCACATTCTCTTTATCTGTTCTGGTGCCTTCCAAGTAGCTCGTCCATCTGATTTACTGCCAGAATTACAAGGTCGTTTGCCAATTCGTGTAGAGCTTAAATCACTAAACAAAGAAGATTTCGAGCGTATTTTAACCGAACCGAATGCGTCTTTAACCTTACAATACCGTGAGCTAATGAAAACCGAAGGCGTGGATATTGAGTTTACCAAAGACGGTATCAGCCGTATCGCCGAATCGGCATTCCGTGTGAACGAAAAAACCGAAAACATCGGTGCAAGACGTTTGCACACCGTGTTAGAACGCCTAATGGACGGTATTTCATTCGATGCCAGCGAACGTTCAGGCGAGAAAATCGTAATTGACGAGAAGTATGTGTCTGATGCGTTGAATGATGTGGTTGAGAATGAAGATTTGAGTCGCTTTATTCTTTAGCCTAGTATGTGGGCAGGGTTGATAAAATTTTATTAATTCTGTCCATTATTCTTTATATAACTACTATGAAATATTTTTATATAATATTAACTCAATTTGTAGTATTACTCACGTTTAACAACTCTATCAAAAATGGATTCTATTTTGATTCAGCTTTTTGGCTATTCTTAACACTTCTATTATCAGCATATATTTTATATAAGAAACTACCAAATAAAGAAACAATTAAGAAAATAAAGTTTATATATTCAATTATCACATCATCTATTTTTGCCATATCATTCACATTAATATATAACTATTTACTTGGTCTCTTATATATAAATTACTTTGAAATAACAGGAATTAAAAATACATTATTTATCAGCAATGGATTTCTATCTAACACATTAATACTATTAAGCTCTATCGCATTAATTTATCTATCTTTTGCTTTATACATAATTTTATCTATACTTATAATATACTTCTCTCAAGTAAAAACAAGTAAAGATAAACAGAAGAGAAAATTTGACAAATACATCTTTATTAGCTTATTTTTAGTCTTTATTCCTACTACTATATCATTCAACTATGTTATGAAATACTATCACTATCCCCAAAACACTATCAATGTAATAAAATATTATCTATATGAATATCAATATTTTGATAATAAAATATCTGAAGGGAAATATATATGTAAGAATTTTAATGATATTATTGAATCCATATACAAAACTGAAAGATTACAAAAAAAAGATAATTATAGTTTAAAAGTCTATCCTTTATTCTCCGAAAACAAGGCGTCATTTGTTTTGAAATATAACAATCAGTATTACTTCAGGATTTCTGAATGTATATAAATTTATAAATTTGATAGTTTTTATTTATGGTAAGTACTATCCTTTAAATAACAAGCGGTCAAATTTGCAAAAGACCTTGCAAACTCAACCGCTTGTCTATTTTCGTGAAAATTATTTCTTCTCCCCCCCCTGATACATCGCTTCAATATAGTGACGATAGCGTTCCATAATCACTTTACGGCGGAGTTTCAGCGTTGGGGTAATTTCCTCGAACTTTGTACTGAATGCCTGTGGTAAGAGGGTAAATTTTTTCACTTGCTCAAAATGTGCTAATTCCTTCTGTAAATTTTCAATACGCTTTTCAAACATCTGTAGAATTTCTGAGTGTTTAATCAGTTCCAAACGATCTTGGTATTTGATATTCAGCTGTTTCGCATAAGCTTCCAGACTATCAAAACACGGAACGATCAGCGCAGAGACATATTTTTTCGCATCGGCAATTACGGCGATTTGTTCGATAAATTTATCTTTTCCTAATGTGCCTTCAATATATTGTGGGGCAATATATTTACCGTTAGAGGTTTTCATCAACTCTTTTATACGATCCGTAATATACAGATTTCCCTCCGCATCAAACTCGCCGGCATCGCCTGTTTTCAAAAAACCATCTTCAGTAAATGCAGAGGCGGTTTCTTCAGGCTTTTTGTAATAACCACGCATAACCATGCCACCACGCACGAGAATTTCATTATTCTCACCAATACGCACTTCCGCATTTGGCATCAATTTGCCGATGGATTTAACATTAAAGCCATCAGCCTCCCAGCACGATACGGTTGCGGTAGTTTCTGTCATACCATAACCTAGCTTAATGTTAATGCCAATCGCTTGGAAAAATGCGCCAATGGCAGGTTCTAATTTTGCACCACCACAAGGCATCATTCGGATATTTCCGCCCAATAACGCTCGCAATTTACTTAGCACCAACTTATCGGCTAATTTAAAAGCGAAGCCTTTTCGACCTTTTTGTGCCGTACGAATAGCCCAATGAAACAGTGCTCTGCGATGAAGTGGTGCTTGGTTTACTTTATCCCAAATAGCGGTGTACATTTTTTCGTATAAACGAGGCACGGCACACATTAAACTCGGTTTTAGTTCCATAAGCGCTTGGCGCACTTCATTGGTATTTTCTAGATAACATATCGTTGCCCCACGGTGTAACATATAGGCAACCCACGCACGCTCAAAAATATGCGAAAACGGTAAAAATGAAAGAGAGCTGTCTTTTTCGTCAATATGAGGTAAAGCCAAATCGTGCGCGGTAAGCTGATGGGCTATATTGGCAAAATCCAGCATAACGCCTTTTGGTTCGCCGGTAGTGCCTGAAGTATAAAGAATAGTGAATAAATCTGATAATGAACGCTCTGCCAAACGCTCCGCCAAAATAGCAGAAAAATCCCTGTTTTTAACCGCTTGTAAATCTTCCCAGCGGATCACTCGTGGATTATCGGCGGATAAATTGGGCTTCATTAGCACAATTTTCTCTAAATGCGGACAATTCTCCGCAATGCTTAATACCACATCTAACTGTTCTTGATCGCCAACAAAAATAATTTTTGCTTCGGCGTGATTTAGAACATAAGCGGTTTGATTTGCGTTGTTCGTTGCATAAATTGGCACGGTAATCGCACGAATTTGTAATACAGCCAGATCTGTAATGGTCCAATTAGGCATATTTTGCGCAAATATCGCCACACGATCTTGCACATTCACGCCATAAGCTAATAATGCTTGAGAAAGTTCATCAACTTGATTTTGGAAGGCTTGCCAAGAAATATCTACCCATTTGCCATTTTCTTTATGGCGTAATGCCGTAGCATTGGCTAATTTTTTTGCTTGCTCACGAAAGCGAGAGATAAGATGAAGATCAGATTTCATAGATAATATTTTTTGAGTGTACAGTTGTTCGCTAATATAAATTCTTTTAACGAAAATGCAATAGTAACAAGCTAAAAAAAGGTACAACTGTTCTCTGAAAAATATTCAATAAGATATTTATTGTTCAATAAAGCTTGAATAACTCTATAAATATAGAGAGCCCAAAAATTAAAAAAGTGTTGATGATAACAAATGTATTACCATCAACACTTTTCGCTCTATTCTCTAAATTATTCAACCGTTACTGATTTAGCCAAGTTACGAGGTTGATCTACATCTGTACCTTTAATTAAAGCAACGTGGTAAGACAATAATTGTAATGGTACTGCATAGAAAATTGGCGCCGTCACATTATCAACACGTGGGAAAGTTAAAACTTTATAACCTTCTTGTGAGCTAAAGCCTGCTTCGCTATCAGCAAAAACATACATTTGACCACCACGGGCACGCACTTCTTCAATATTTGATTTCACTTTCTCAAGTAAATCATTTTCCGGAGCAACTACAATAACCGGCATATCCGCATCAATTAACGCTAAAGGACCGTGTTTTAACTCACCTGCCGCATAAGCTTCTGCGTGAATATAAGAAATCTCTTTTAATTTCAATGCAGATTCCATTGCGATAGGATAGAACTCACCACGACCTAAGAAGAGAGTGTGATGTTTCTCTGCAAAGTCTTCGGATAATTTTTCAATCTCTTTATCAAACACTAATGCACTTTCAATTTGTGCCGGTAAGCGTTGTAATGATTTCACAATTTCCGCTTCTTGTTCTGCTGATACATTGCCTTTTAAGCGACCTAACGCCGTTGTTAAAAGTAATAAACAGGTTAATTGGGTTGTAAATGCTTTCGTTGAAGCAACACCGACTTCTACACCGGCACGGGTCATAAAGGCAAAGTCAGATTCACGTACAAGCGATGAACTTGCAACGTTACAAATCGTCATTGCCGCCATAAAGCCTGATTCTTTCGCTAAACGTAATGCCGCTAAAGTATCCGCCGTTTCGCCCGATTGAGAAATCGTTACTAATAAGCTATTTGGACGGGTTACAAATTTACGGTAGCGGAATTCTGAGGCAATTTCCACATCACAAGCCACGCCTGCAATAGATTCAAACCAGTAACGAGCCACCATACCTGCATTGTAAGATGTCCCACAAGCCACAATTTGGATATGCTCTACTTTTTTCAAAATCTCTTCAGCATTGTTGCTGATCGCTTCAATGTTTACTTGACCGTGTGTGATACGTCCTTCAAGAGTATTCATAATAGCCACAGGTTGTTCAAAAATTTCTTTTTGCATATAGTGGCGATACTGCCCTTTATCCGCTGCATCTGCTTCAAAATTACCTTCGTGAATTTCACGCTCAACTTTCTCGCCGGCACGGTTATAAATATCAACTGTCGTGCGAGTAATTTCTGCCACATCACCTTCTTCAAGGTAAGCAAAACGGCGGGTTACGCTTAATAAGGCTAATGGATCTGAAGCTAAGAAGTTCTCGCCAATACCATAACCAATCACAAGCGGTGAACCTGAACGTGCTACGATTAAATGTTCTGGCTCTTCTTCATTTAATACGACTGTACCATAAGCACCACGTAACTGTTTTACTGCTTTTTGCACCGCTTCTAAAAGCGATGAAGAAGAACGGAATTCCCATTCAACCAAGTGAGCAATAACCTCTGTATCTGTTTGAGATTGGAATACGTAACCACGCGCTTGTAATTCCGCTTTAAGTTCTTCGTAGTTCTCAATAATACCGTTATGAACTACTGCAATTTTGCCTGAACGATGTGGATGCGCATTATTTTCTGACGGCTCGCCGTGAGTTGCCCAACGAGTATGTGCAATCCCTGTACCACCTAATAATGGATTTGCTTCTAATGCTTCATCTAATGCTTTCACTTTACCAACACGGCGCACGATGTTCATTGATTTATCTGAACCTAATACCGCCACACCGGCAGAGTCATAACCACGATATTCTAAACGGTGTAAACCATCCACTAAAATTGCTGCGACATCACGCTGTGCAACCGCACCTACAATTCCACACATAAATTTGTTTCCTTATTTAAAATAATAAATTTTTAATTCGCAATAATGACTTTTACGCCATTGCGTTCAATTCTTTCTTTCAGTTCGAAACTTAATTGATCATCAGTAATCACTTTGTCAATGTGTTGCCAGTCGAGTTCCACATTTGGCATTTTACGCCCGATTTTTTGGGATTCGATTAACACAATCACTTCCCGGCTAACTTCCGCCATCACTTGGCTTAAGCCCACTAATTCATTAAAAGTCGTTGTACCACGTTCTAAGTCTAGCCCGTCTGCACCAATGAAAAGCTGGTCAAAATCGTAGGAACGTAATACTTGTTCTGCCACTTTCCCTTGGAACGACTCTGAACGAGAATCCCAAGTACCACCTGTCATGAGTACCGTGGGTTCAGCTTCTGACACCGTGAGTTCTGTCGCCAATGACAATGAATTTGTCATCACAACTAACCCCGATTGGTGCAACATTTTCGCCAAAGCTCCTGTTGTACTACCGCTATCAAGAATAATACGATTATGATCGCGGATACATTGACAAGCCGCTTGTGCTATCGCCAATTTTTGTGCCGATAACTGGTCACCATTTTCTTCGTCCATCATTTCCGAAGAGAGCCGAATAGCACCACCATAACGGCGGACTAAAAACCCCCCTTCTTCAAGAACTGTAAGATCCTTACGAATCGTAACTTCTGATGTTTCAAAAAGCTGAGCAAGATGTTCCACGCTTACTTCGCCTTGCTCAATAACCATATTCACAATCATCTGGCGGCGTTGTTGTGTATTACGTTTTGACATATTGCGATTACCCTTTGAATTTGTTTCGTTTTAAGTTTCGTTTCAAAACTTTGCGAATTATAAGTATTTTTTAACCGCTTGCAAGTAAAAGATAAAAAAATAGCGAGAATGACCTCGCTATTTCAGTTTAATCGGCAAATACCTCTATGCTTTCACATTCTCAGCCAAAAATGCCAATAATTGCTCTTTGGCAATCATCTGTTTTTCGCCGGTACGGCGGTTTTTATATTCAATCTCGCCGTTTTCAAGGTTTTTCTCGCCAATGACTACCATATGCGGTACGCCGATCAATTCCATATCCGCAAACATCACACCCGGGCGTTCTTTACGGTCATCAAAAATTACATCCACGCCTTGCGCTTTTAAGGTTTTGTATAGCTCTTCAGCGAAAGCTTGCACTTTTTCGGATTTATGCATATTCATTGGCACAATGGCAACCGTGAACGGTGCGATTTCATCTGAAGGCCAAATAATACCGCGTTCATCGTGGTGCTGTTCAATCGCAGCTGCTACAACACGCGTGACGCCAATACCGTAACACCCCATTGTCATTACGAGTGGTTTGCCGTCTTCGCCTTGTACTGTCGCATTCATGGCTTCTGAATATTTTTTACCTAATTGGAAAATATGACCTACTTCAATCCCACGTTTAATTTGTAGTACACCTTTACCGTCTGGGCTTGGGTCGCCTTCCACAACGTTACGTAAATCAAAGGTTTCAGGTAATGCCACATCACGTTCCCAGTTCACGTTGAAGTAATGTTTACCATCAATGTTTGCACCGCAGCCAAAATCTGACATCAATGCCACTGAGCGGTCAATAATCGCCGGAATAGGTAAATTGATTACGCCAAGTGAACCCACGCCAGCACCGATTTTCGCTTTGATTTCGGCTTCATCCGCGAATTCTAGCGGGTCTGCCACTAATGGGTGTTTTTGTGCTTTGATTTCATTTAACTCGTGATCGCCACGAATGACTAATGCAACAAGCGGTTGTTCTTCTGTCGCACCTTTCACAATCAAGGTTTTTACCGTTTTTTCAATCGGTAAATTGAATTGTTCCACTAATTCATTGATGGTTTTCGCATTTGGCGTATCCACTAATTGCATGTCAGCAGTTGGCGCTTGACGTTCGCCAACAGCTACTGCTTCGGCAAGCTCAATATTTGCCGCAAAATCACTTTCTGTTGAGAAAATCACATCATCTTCACCGCTTGATGCCAACACTTGGAATTCGTGGGAAGCTGAACCACCAATTGAGCCGGTATCTGCTTGAACTGCACGGAAATCTAAGCCTAAACGGGTAAAGATATTGCTATAGACTTGATACATCACATCATAGGTTTCTTGCAAACTTTCTTGTGTGGTGTGGAAAGAATAAGCATCTTTCATAATAAATTCACGTGAGCGCATGACGCCAAAACGTGGGCGAACTTCATCACGGAATTTAGTTTGAATTTGATATAAGTTAAGCGGAAGTTGTTTATAAGAAGAGACTTCACGGCGCACTAAATCAGTAATCACTTCTTCGTGGGTTGGACCAAGCACGAAATCACGGTTACCGCGGTCGTTAAAGCGCAGTAACTCCGCACCATAATCATTCCAACGCCCCGACTCTTGCCATAATTCTGCAGGTTGAACAACGGGCATTAATACCTCAATTGCTCCACCTTTATTCATTTCTTCACGGACGATATTTTCTACTTTTTTCAACACTTTGATCCCTGTTGGCAACCAGTTATATAAGCCTGATGCCATTGGGCGGATCATCCCCGCACGTAACATAAGCTGATGACTGACGACCTGTGCATCATTCGGGGTCTCTTTTAATGTTGAAAATAAATACTGACTTGTACGCATTGTTTTTCCTATTTTGCTAAATTTATATTCGAAAATTTGCTTATTTTAGCCTAAAAAGCCCTTGTTGCGTGAAGATTTTTTTCTACGCCGAGCGTGGGTGCTTGTGGTATGATTGGGCATAATTTTCGGCTAAGAAAAATGAGATGATTTAAGATGATTGTAGTTACCGCAGGACACGTTGATCACGGTAAAACCTCTTTATTACAGGCATTAACCGGCACACACACCGCCCATTTACCTGAAGAAAAGAAACGAGGTTTAACCATTGATTTAGGTTATGCCTATTTACCGATTACCGATACAGAAGGCAAACAGGATATTTTGGGCTTTATTGACGTTCCGGGCCATCAAAAATTCTTATCGAATATGCTAGCCGGTGTGGGCGGCATTCAACACGCCTTATTAGTGATTTCTGCGGAAGAAGGGATCAAACCACAAACCGAAGAACACTTGGAAATTCTAAAACTCTTAAATTTCCAACATATTATGGTGGTCATCACGAAGGTGGATCGTGTGGAAGAAAGCCAAATTCAACAACTGATTGAAAAAGTTAAACAAACTTACGCTTTCCTAGCACAAAGTCCGTTTTTTATTACCTCTGCCACTACATTGCAGGGCATTGAGGGTTTAAAACAACATCTTATCGATTTAAACCAACATTCACAGGCTGAAAACAAACCGTTCCGTTATGCGATTGACCGTGTATTTAACATTAAAGGGGCGGGGTTAGTTGTTACCGGCACAGCGGTAAGCGGTAAAGTCAAAATTGGCGATGAAATCTTTTTATCAAACGGGCAGAAAGTCCGTATCAAAGGTATTCACGCACAAAATCACGAAGCTGAAATCGGTTTCGGTGGGCAACGCTTAGCCTTAAACATTGCCGGTGTTGAGAAAGAGCAGATTAAACGAGGCGATTGGCTTTGTGAACAACCGCCACAATACGCAAGCGAAAGAGTGACCGTAACCTTTACCGCTAACCAAACGGTTAAAGAAAATAGCGTGGTGCATCTATATCATTTTGCCTCACACATTACCGGTAAACTCAATCTGTTAAATCGCAAACAAGCGGTCAAAAATCAGCAATGTTTTGCAGAAATTATTTTAGACGAACCATTGTATATCGCCACCTCGGATAAACTGATTTTACGTAGCGGAGACGATAGCCAAACGCTAGGCGGCGCAACCGTTTTAGAAATTCATTCACCGAAACGCCACAAACGCACCGAACAACGCTTAGCTTTGGTAGAAAAATTGGCAAAAACGACCGCTTGCGAACATTTCCGCCAACGTGTCGAACTCTATTTACAACAGAAAGCCGTTCCTACGGATTTCTTATTATGGGCAGAACAATGTTTTCTGGAGGATGTTGCTCCACTTGGTTTTCAGCTTTCCGGCAAATGGATTTTTACCGCCGCATTTAAACAACAAATACAACAACGTATTTTAGAGAAAATGGCGGAATATCACGAAAATCATCAAGATCAGCTCGGACTGACTAAAGCTCGTCTCTATCGCATTGCCGCTTTAGAACAACCTGAGCCTTTAGTTTATCAATTTATTGATGAACTCGTTGAAGCCAAACAATTAACCCAAACACGAGGTTGGTTACATTTACCCGAACATCGGATTGAGTTTAACCCCCAAGAATTGCAAATTTGGCAACAAATTCGACCGCTTTTTGAAGCGACAAATCAAGCGCTTTGGGTGCGGGATATTGCCACTGAACTCTCTGTTGATGAAACAGAAATGCGTAATTTATTATACAAAGCAGGTAAACTGGGCTATCTCATTCCTATTGTGAAAGACCGCTTTTTATTAAGCGAGCAAATTACGGCTTTTGCCCATTTTATTCGTCAATTTATTGCAGAACACGGCGCGATTTCCGTTAATCAACTCCGTGATGAAATTCAATATGGACGTAAATTAACCGTACAACTTATTGAGTATTTCGACCGTAGCGGTTTCTTACGCCGCAAAGGGAATATTCATTTATTACGTGATGCAGATAGTTTTTAAGATGAAAATGACAGAAAAAGAGATTGATAAACTCAGCCTTGAGAAAGCCTACCGTTTATTTGAAAGCGGTGATATTCATCGCATTGAAGTTGGCACAACGGCTGGGCTTCAGGCTATTCATCATTATTTATTTCATAATTTATATCCTTTTGCCGGGAAAATTCGTGAATTAAACATTTCCAAAGGTTATTTTCGTTTTGCCAATGCGTTATACCTCAATGAAATTCTCGTGAAAATCGAACAAATGCCCGAAACGACTTTTGAGCAAATCATTGAAAAATATGTTGAAATGAATATTGCACATCCTTTTATGGAGGGTAACGGGCGTAGCACACGGATTTGGTTAGATATGATTTTAAAGAAAAATCTTGGCAAAGTGGTTAATTGGCAAAATGTGGATAAAACCGCTTATTTGCAAGCAATGGAACGTAGCCCTGTCAATGATCTCGAAATCCGCTATTTGCTACAAATGAATTTAACGAGCGATGTCGATAACCGAGAAATTATTTTCAAAGGTATCGAACAATCCTACTATTATGAAGGTTACGAAAAACCGTAAGATGAAAAAGAAACAAAATGCCCGTGCCGTGGCGGCACACATTATTTTACAGGTCTTAGATCAAGGCAAATCGCTTGCCACTCTTATCCCCGAAGCACAATCGCAAGTTGAGAGCAAAGATTTGCCCTTGGTGCAAGAGATTGCCTTTGGCGTTTGCCGTGTGCTTCCTCGTTTAGAGAACATCATCAAACAGCTCGTAGAAAAACCGCTCAAAGGCAAAACACGTCTGGTACATTGCTTATTACTTGTGGGCTTATATCAGTTGCTTTATATGCGCGTGCCGGCGCACGCTGCCGTAGATGAAGTGGTAAATGCGACGAAATCGCTCAAACTTGATAGTTTTCGTGCTTTAACCAATGGTGTTCTGCGCCGTTTTTTACGTGAACAAGAAACGATTTTGGCAAAAGTGGATAAACATTGGCAAACGCTCCACCCTGAATGGTTGGTCAATAAGTTGAAAAAAGCGTATCCAAATTGGCGTGAAATTGTCGAAGCTAATAACCAAAAACCGCCGATGTGGATTAGGGTAAACACCCAACATACCAACCGTGCTGATTATATCGGGTTGTTAGGCGATTTAGCAAAAAATACCGAAAATGCTACCGCTTACCTCCCTGATTGTGCGATTGCACTGGACAAAGCTGTTTCCGTCAATCGGCTTCCGCATTTTGAGCAAGGTTGGGCAACGGTGCAAGATG
This sequence comes from Actinobacillus minor NM305, assembly GCF_000175195.1. Classification (GTDB taxonomy): domain Bacteria; phylum Pseudomonadota; class Gammaproteobacteria; order Enterobacterales; family Pasteurellaceae; genus Haemophilus_A; species Haemophilus_A minor. The sequence goes on from NZ_ACQL01000001.1 coordinate 29,294, forward strand.
CGCACGCTCAATGGTCGGCTGAATTGCTTGATGCCCAAAATGGTGAACTGATTTTGGATGCTTGCGCCGCACCGGGGGGCAAAACCACCCATATTCTCGAAAAAGCCCCGCAAGCGAAAGTCATTGCATTGGATATTGAAGAGGCTCGACTTGCTCGTGTTAAAGAAAATCTTGCTCGCTTAAATCAACGGGCAACGGTTATCTGTGGCGATGCCAGCCAGCCTGAACAGTGGTTAGATAACGGTGTGATGTTTGACCGTATCTTATTAGATGCCCCTTGCTCGGCGACAGGCGTTATCCGTCGCCACCCCGATATAAAATGGCTACGCAAAGAAGAAGATATCGCTGAACTCGCGGCATTACAAAGCAAAATCCTCAATGCATTATGGGCAAGACTAAAACCAAACGGCATTTTGCTTTATGCCACTTGCTCTATTCTTCCCGAAGAAAATACCGAACAAATTCAACAGTTTATTGCTAACACACCGAATGCAAAACTGGTTGAAATGGATTTCCACGGAGAAAAAATGCTAGAAAAACAATTCTTCCCACAAAACCATGGGGGCGATGGATTTTTCTATGCAAAATTATTAAAAGGAAATACAAATGTCTAATATCACTTTTTATTTCCCCTTTGGACACGTACCAACATACGGGGGAGATTTCGTTAATTTAGAGCATATTCGAGCATTAAATAAACATGGTTTTTCTGCAAAAGTTATTTTAATGAAAAATCAAATACCAATAGTCATTGAATCCTTTCCCAAGGATATTCCTGTCGTATTCTATAAACCTGGTATGGAATTAAATGCCCAAGATGTTTTTGTGCTAAGTGAAGGTGTCCGAATTATGTATAGTGGACTTGCTCAAACTCAGGCATTTAGAGTAATTGTCCATAATCAAAACCCATTTTATACACATACTGGTATGGATTCTGCTCACGACATCAATCGTTATCGCATTACTAAAATTATCACGCCAAGCCACTATACAGTAAAAAAACTAGAAGAAATGGGGATTACCAAACCAATGGCTGTGATCTCTCCCTATATTCCGGAATATTTCAAGCCAGCGGAAAAGAGTAATGAAGAAATTCGGATTACCTATTCCAGACGTAAACGTGAAGAAGAAAGTAAAATTCTACTTTTCTATTTACGTTCGCTGTATCGTGGTAAAAAGGCGCTTCATATTCGTAATCTAACCAACTATAAGCGTGAAGAAGTTGCTGAAGAAATGTCTAAAGCACATATTTATGCATCTTTTGCAGAGCGCGAATCATTAGGGCTCATGGCTCTTGAAGCAATGGCGAGTGGCTGCCATGTTGTCGGCTTTTCAGGATTTACCGATTTCGAAAATCAAGATGTCTTTAATGAAGAAAATGGCGATTGGGTTAAAGAAGGCGAATATAAGAAATTTGCTGAGAAGCTCATTGAGGCAATTGAACAAATCGAAAATAACACGCCAAGCCCTAAAATTGAAAATGGACTAGCACTCGTAAACTCACGTTTCCGACAAGATCGCTTTGAACAAGAAGTGGTTCGTGTTTACCAAGATATTTTAGATAATCTTCCCCCATTGGAAGGTTTTAACGAATCAGATAAAGTTGTTTTAGACTTTTGGCATTTTGATTAAAACACGTATTTATGAAAATAATTATTCTAGGAGCCGGTCAAGTCGGTTCAACGTTAGCCGCCTCACTTGCGAATGACGAAAACGACATTACCCTGATTGATGACCGACAAGATCTGCTTGACAAAATTCAAGATAAGCACGACTTGCGTGTATTAAAAGGCAACGGTGCTTCGCCTCGTATTTTACGCGAAGCAGGCGCAAATGATGCTGATATGTTAGTTGCGGTTACGGATAGCGATGAAATCAATATGGTTGCCAGCCAAGTAGCTTATAGCTTATTTAAAGTGCCGACCAAGATTGTCCGTATTCGCAATAGCGACTACGTAAAAGAAAGGGAAAACCTATTCGGTAACGATAATTTGCCCATCGACCACGTGATCGCCCCTGAATTATTGGTGCAGAAAGATATTCTCCGTCTCATTGATTATCCGGGGACATTGCAAGTTGCTCACTTTGCGGATGAACGCGTAAGCCTTGTCAGCGTAAAAGCCTACTACGGTGGACCTTTAGTCGGCTATCCGATTTCGGCTATGCACGATCATCTGCCTTATATTGATGCACGTATTGTGGCAATTTTCCGCCAAGAAAAAGCCATTATTCCGCAAGGTTCAACCATTATTGAAGCCGGCGATGAGGTCTTTTTTATTTGCGAAACGCAAAACATTAAGGCTATCATGAGCGAACTGCAACGCCTTGAACGCCCACATAAACGGGTAATGATTGTTGGCGGTGGTTCAATTGGTTTAGGGTTGGCGAAAGATCTTGAAAATCAATGTAGCGTTAAAATCATTGAACGAGATCGCAAAAAAGCCGAGAAACTTTCTGCCCAGCTAGAAAAAGCGCTTGTTCTGCAAGGCGATGCCTCCGATCAAGAATTACTCTTTGAAGAGCATATTGAGAATATCGATCTCTTTTTAGCGCTCACTAGCGATGATGAAGCCAACATTATGGCTGCCCTTCTTGCAAAACGTTTAGGCGCAAAAAAAGCCATTGTGCTGGTACAACGAATGGCATATCTCCACCTTATACAAGGGGGAACCATTGATATTGCAATGTCGCCACAACAATCGACCATCTCGGCGCTTTCAAGCTATGTCCGCAAAGGCGATATTGTCAAAGTGGTTTCACTCAAGCAGGGGCTTGCCGAAGCCATTGAAGTGATTGCTCATGGCGATATGGATTCTTCAAAAGTGGTAGGAAGAAAAGTCCGTGAACTCAAACTCCCACAAGGCACACTTGTAGGAGCGATAGTGCGTAATCAAGAAGTCATCATTGCGCATAAATCCACCGAAATTCAAGCCAACGACCGTGTCATTTTATTTGTGAACGATAAAAAACACGTCAGTGAAATTGAAAAACTCTTCCAAGTAACGTCTTTCTTCTTATAACAAGATTTCTACAGCTTGCAGAAAATAAAGAAAATTTGACCGCTTGTAAAAAGCACAAACAAAACCCCCAGCATTTCTGCCGGGGGTTTTAATTTTTATTGTTGATTAAGCAACTGCTTTTTCAACAACACGAACTAAAGTGTGAGATTTAGTTTTTGAAACAGGACGACATTCCTTGATTTCAACTACATCACCTAATTTAGCTTCGTTGTTTTCATCGTGTACATGTAATTTTGTTGTACGACGGATAAACTTACCGTATAAAGGGTGTTTAACTGTACGTTCAATAGCAACAACAAATGATTTGTCCATTTTGTCGCTAATTACTTTACCTTGTACTGTACGAATTTTATCAGTCATTACTCACCCGCCTTTTGGTTTAATACAGTCTTAACTTGTGCAATACTACGACGCACTTGTTTTAACTGGTGGGTTTGTTGAAGCTGACCGGTGGCTGCTTGCATACGCAATTTGAATTGTTCACCTAAAAGGTTTACTAACTCAGCATTCAGCTCTTCAACATTTTTGTTACGTAGTTCTTGAGCTTTCATTACATCACCGTCTTAGTTACAAATGTGGTTTTCACTGGTAATTTCGCTGCCGCTAACGCAAATGCGTGACGTGCGATTTCTTCAGAAACACCATCCATTTCATATAATACTTTACCCGGTTGGATTAAAGCTACCCAGTACTCAACGTTACCTTTACCTTTACCCATACGGACTTCTAATGGTTTTTCAGTAATTGGTTTGTCTGGGAACACACGGATCCAGATTTTACCTTGACGTTTAACTGCACGAGTCATAGCACGACGTGCTGCTTCGATTTGACGCGCTGTTAAACGACCACGACCAACTGCTTTTAAACCGAATGTACCGAAGCTCACTTCAGTACCGCCCGCGATACCACGGTTACGGCCTTTGTGTACTTTACGGAATTTTGTGCGTTTTGGTTGTAACATTCAGTGATTCTCCTTATTTACGACCTTTGCCACGTGGCGCCTTTTTAGGCTGTGCCGCTGGTTCTTTTTCAGATTCAATCACTGCAGCCATACCACCAAGAATTTCACCTTTGAAGATCCACACTTTAACGCCGATTACGCCGTAAGTTGTGTGAGCTTCTGCAGTGTTATAATCGATGTCTGCACGAAGAGTATGTAGAGGTACACGACCTTCACGATACCATTCTGAGCGAGCAATTTCTGCACCACCTAAACGACCGCTAACTTCAACTTTGATACCTTTAGCACCTAATTTCATTGCGTTTTGTACTGCACGTTTCATTGCACGGCGGAACATAACACGACGTTCTAGTTGAGAAGCGATGCTATCTGCAACTAATTTTGCATCTAGCTCTGGTTTTTTCACTTCAGCGATGTTGATTTGTGCCGGAACGCCTGCGATTTTCGCTACTGCGTTACGTAATTTTTCAACATCTTCGCCTTTTTTACCGATAACGATACCAGGACGAGCTGTGTGGATAGTTACACGAATGCTTTTCGCAGGACGTTCAATTGTGATACGTGATACTGAAGCGTTCGCTAACTCTTTGTTTAAGAATTTACGTACTTTGAAGTCGCCGTCTAAGTTGTCAGCGAAATCTTGTGTATTCGCGAACCAAGTAGAGTTCCAAGGTTTAACAATACCAAGGCGAATACCATTAGGATGTACTTTCTGACCCATTGTTATTCTCCTACTGATTAACGATCTGATACAACCACAGTGATGTGGCTAGTACGTTTTAAAATACGATCTGCACGACCTTTCGCACGTGGCATAACACGTTTCATGCTTGGACCTTCATCAACGAAAATCTTAGCAACTTTAAGATCGTCTACATCTGCACCGTCATTGTGCTCTGCGTTTGCGATAGCTGACTCTAAAACTTTCTTCACTAAAGCAGCTGCTTTTTTGTTTGTGAAAGTTAAGATTTCTAATGCTGCAGAAACTTTTTTACCACGGATTAAATCAGCAACTAAGCGAGCTTTTTGTGCAGAAGTACGAGCGTAACGATGTTTAGCAATAGTTTCCATCTTTTACCTCTTATTTCTTAGCTTTCTTATCTGCGGCGTGACCGCGGTATGTACGAGTCGGTGCAAATTCACCTAATTTATGTCCGATCATTTCGTCTGAAACATAAACTGGAACGTGCTGACGACCATTATGGACTGCGATGGTCAAACCAATCATTGATGGAATGATCATTGAACGACGGGACCAAGTTTTAATTGGTTTTTTATCCCCGCTTTCCACCGCCTTCTCTACCTTCTTCAACAAGTGTAGGTCAAGGAAAGGACCTTTCTTGAGAGAACGTGGCATGGGTTATCCTCTTTTTAGTGTATTAAATTATTTGCCACGACGACGTACGATGTATTTATCAGTACGTTTATTGTGACGAGTTTTCTTACCTTTGGTTTGAACGCCCCAAGGTGTAACTGGGTGTTTACCGAAGTTACGGCCTTCACCACCACCGTGTGGGTGGTCTACCGGGTTCATCGCTGTACCACGAACTGTTGGGCGAATGCCTCTCCAGCGGTTAGCACCAGCTTTACCAAGTACGCGAAGCATATGCTCTGAGTTACCAACTTCACCGATGGTTGCTGTACACTCAGCTAATACTTTACGCATTTCGCCTGAACGAAGACGTAAAGTTACATAGTTACCTTCACGAGCAATAATTTGTACGTATGCACCTGCAGAACGCGCGATTTGACCACCTTTACCAGGTTTTAATTCTACGTTGTGTACGGTTGTACCCACAGGGATATTACGCATTGGTAATGCGTTACCTACTTTAATTGGCGCTGAAGCACCCGCTTGAATCGTATCACCAGCAGCTAAGCCTTTTGGTGCTAAGATATAACGGCGTTCACCATCTTTATAAAGTACTAACGCGATGTTAGCAGAACGGTTTGGATCGTATTCTAAACGTTCAACTACTGCTGGGATTTCTAACTTGTTACGTTTGAAATCGATTAAACGGTAGTGTTGTTTATGACCGCCACCGATATGGCGAGTAGTGATACGACCTAAGTTGTTACGACCACCAGTTTTAGATTTAGTATCTAAAAGTGCTGCAAAAGGTTTACCTTTGTGAAGTTCTGCATTAACAACTTTAACTACATGACGACGACCAGCGGAGGTCGGCTTACATTTAACGATAGCCATAGTTTTCTATTCCTCCGAATTACTCTGCCGCACCTTCAACGAAGTCAAGTGATTGACCTTCTTGAAGAGTTACGTAAGCTTTTTTCCAGTCACTACGACGACCTGATTTAGCACCGTGACGTTTAGTTTTACCTTTAACGATCACTGTACGTACAGAATCAACTTTAACTTCGAAAAGTTGCTCAACCGCGTTCGCAATTTCCACTTTGTTAGCGTCTAATGCTACTTTAAATACGATTGTGTTACCTTTTTCTGCGTTATTTGTCGCTTTCTCAGAGATATGTGGTGCTTTAAGCACTTTTAGCAAACGTTCTTGTTGAATCATGCTAACATCTCCTCAATTTGTTTTACTGCATCAACAGTTACAACTACTTTATCAAAAGCAATTAAGCTAACTGGATCGATTGCTTGAACATCACGAACATCTACTTTGTATAAGTTACGTGCTGCTAAGAATAGATTTTCATCTACGTTTGCAGTAATGATTAAAGCGTCAGTTAACGCTAAATCTTTTAATTTTTGTACTAATACTTTCGTTTTTGGTGCATCGATTTCGAATTTCTCAACAACCACTAAACGGTCTTGACGAACTAATTCAGAAAGAATGCTTTTGATTGCACCACGGTACATTTTCTTGTTCACTTTTTGGCTGTGATCTTGTGGTTTCGCTGCGAAAGTGATACCACCTGAACGCCAGATTGGTGATTTGATATCACCTGAACGAGCGCGACCTGTACCTTTTTGACGCCAAGGTTTTTTGCCTGAACCAGACACTTCAGCACGAGTTTTTTGTGCACGTGAACCCTGACGAGCACCTGCTGCATAAGCAACAACTACTTGGTGGATTAACGCTTCGTTAAACTCACGTCCGAAGGTAGTTTCAGAAACAGTTAGTGCGTTTGCACCTACAACTTGTAATTCCATCTCTATCTCCTAGACTTATGCTTTAACTGCTGGTTTAACAATAACATCACTATTAGTTGCGCCTGGAACAGCACCTTTAACTAATAATAATTTACGCTCAGCATCTACACGAACAACTTCAAGTGATTGAACAGTTACACGCTCAGCACCTAAGTGTCCAGCCATTTTTTTGCCTTTAAACACACGACCTGGAGTTTGGTTTTGACCAATAGAACCAAGTACACGGTGTGATAAAGAGTTACCGTGAGTTGCATCTTGAGTACGGAAGTTCCAACGTTTAACACCACCTTGGAAGCCTTTACCTTTTGATGTACCAGTAACATCTACTTTTTTAACATCTGTAAAGATGTCAACATTGATTTCTTGACCTAAAGTGAACTCTTGAGTTTCACCTTCAGTACGAAATTCCCATAAACCGCGACCAGCTTCAACACCTGCTTTCACGAAATGACCTGCTTCTGGCTTAGTTACACGACTAGCTTTTTTAGTACCAGTAGTAACTTGAATTGCAGAATAGCCATCGTTTTCAAGGGTTTTAACTTGAGTAACACGGTTGGCTTCGATTTCGATAACGGTAACTGGAATAGACACGCCGTCTTCAGTGAAAACGCGGGTCATACCAACTTTACGACCGATTAAACCAATCATTGTAATAACCTCTTAAAATTCCCAATTAACCTAGACTAATCTGAACATCAACGCCAGCAGCTAGATCTAAACGCATTAATGCATCAACAGTTTTTTCTGTTGGTTCAACAATATCAACTAAACGTTTGTGAGTACGGATTTCATATTGATCACGCGCATCTTTGTTTACGTGTGGAGAAATCAACACTGTGAAACGTTCTTTACGAGTTGGTAAAGGAATTGGACCACGAACTTGTGCACCAGTACGTTTAGCTGTTTCTACGATCTCCGCAGTTGATTGATCGATCAAACGATGATCAAATGCTTTCAAGCGGATACGGATTCTTTGGTTCTGCATTAGACCAGAGCTCCATTAAAATTTAGCTAATAAAAAAACCAAACTACCACTTAACTAATAAAGAATAAGGGAGCTCAGTTACACCTGTTATAGTTCCAAGATTAGGAACATTATATGTGTTACCCAATTGGTAACACCGTTTGATAAATGATTACACCAAACGACTATCAAGACATCTTCTCGCAAAGATGTACGAGAAAGTGCGTGAATCATACAGAAACCAAGATCATTTTGCAAGCGTTTTTTACTTAATCTCTTTAAATTTCTTTGGCTTTCTTTAAGCAAAATATACCAGCATTAACTACCATATGAACCGCTGTATTTGAAATGCATCAAATTCATATTTTATAACTAAATATTTTTCTACATTTTTCGAGCAAGGTCATAAATTTATCATTTATTGGTTGAAAGTCTAACTAAATTCAAGAAAATAGCCTCGATTTTTCTTACAAATACACAGGAGTAAACACAAACATGCAACCCGTTCATCAAATCAGGCAAACTGTAAATGAAATTTTTAACCCGATTATTGGTGATATTCGAATCAAAACATATTTTTCTTATTATGGGATTTTTTCTGACGGTTTTATGTTCGCACTTTATAAAGATGACCACATTTACCTTCGGACAAACCAAGAAACGAGTGCAGACATTCAAGCAGTCAAAGGTGTTTTTGTGCTTGATGATCCCAAAGCCGGCATACATACGAAAAATTTTTATGCCTTACCTATTTCTTATATTTTAAGCTCTACCCAATTTCCTGCTTGGGTAACAATTATTTTAGATGAACTTCGTCAAGAAAGAACAAGAAAAGAAGAAAAACTCAAAACGCAAATTCGTTCTCTTACAAACCTCAATATGAAAATTGAACGGATTTTGAAAAGAATCAACATTCACAACGTGGATGAATTTAAACAGAAAGGCTATTTAGCCACCTTTGTCGATTTAATTAAGCAAGGCGATGAGGGGTCTGATTTACTGCTTTATAAATTGCATGGTGCACTAGAGCAGAAATCTGTTTATAGCTTAACGCCAGAAGAAAAAATTGGTCTTTTACAAGAAGCGAACCAAGCCTTATATGATGCGGGTCTTCGCCATCGCTTCCATATTCCAGATTAAAGACAAGCGGTTATTTTCTGCATGGATTTTGCAAAAATCTCATAGAAAATAACCGCTTACATCAAGCCTTAATTTGCAAATTGTTGAATCAATCGCTCAAAGCCTTCTTGGTCATAACTATTATCATACACCGAGTCCTCTGCCGAAGTGTACAACTCTTCATGTGAAGAAGGACAACCATACTGTTCCAATTTATTTTTAGTAAATTGTGAGCGATATGCCGAGCTTGAGTTATTTAAGCTAATGACCCCAATCGTTGCACGATTACAAGGTTGCTTATTGATAAATACCAAGTTATAGCCCGACTCTCGGATATAACCCGTTTTATTGATTGCTGCACTAAAAAGCTCTTCCCTGACCAACTTATTAGTGTTTTTCACAAAAATATTTTTACGCCCTGCGTGAATATAAGCCGCCGCCATGTTAGACAAAATCTGAATCTGACTTTTCCCTAACGAATACTTCGCCAGCTTCACTAAATCCATCACGCTCGACACATTCGCACTGGATAGTCCTGAACTATCGCTAAAACGTGTTGAACGCATGCCTAGCTCTCTCGCCTTCTCATTCATTTTCTGGATAAATTGCGTACGAGACATTCCAGCAGCACGAGAAAGCGCATGAGCCGCATAGTTATCCGAATGGACTAACATCGCTTTAAGCAACTCTTGGCAAGAAATCGGCGTATAAGTCGGTAATTTGGTAGAAGTCCCTTTAATATAATCGGCATCTTCATCTGTAATTGAAATCGCACAATTTCGATTTTGATTATTTTCTAAAAAGACATTCGCCGTCATCAATTTTGTTACCGAAGCAATCGGCTGAACAGAATTAGGCGAACGGCTTTCCAATACTCTATCGTGGGTAAAATCATATACCACATAAGATTGCGCCATACTTACCGCAGGCAATAAAGCCAAAAGAGAACACAGTTTTTTCAACATAAGATTTATGGATAAGAAAGAAATTTGTGCATTTTAGCAGTTTTTTGAAAGGGTGGCGATTGGGGAGGGTTATATATAAAATTAAACCCAATTTATCTAAACGTAGTCCTTCTACTCTTTCGAAGAAAGATCACAAAATGGTTGAAGATAATTTATTTGTATCTATTGTCTTTTCAGTCATTCGTGCTACATTGTATATACTATCTAATAAAGATATATACAAGGAGCTTGCTATGATGACAAAAGTATTCAAAAGCGGAAACAGCCAAGCAGTACGCATTCCTGCGAGTTTCCGTTTAAATGTTGATACAGTCGAAATTCTACATGGCGAGAATGGCGATATTATTTTGCGTCCATTCAAACCAAAAGCAGATTTGGACTTTCTTGCATTATTTGACGATATGGATGAAAGCTTTATTGAAGCATTAGAAAATCGAGATATTGCTCCACCGCAAGAGCGAGAAGAATTATGATTTATATGCTCGACACCAATATTTTGATTTATTTAATGAAAAATAAACCGCTTGTAGTGGCAGAACGTGTAGGACAGCTCTTGCCTCAAGATCAAATGGTAATGAGTTTTGTGACCTATGCCGAATTGCTGAAAGGAGCGTATGGTAGCGAAAACCCAACGAAAGCATTAGAAACTGTCGAGCGAATTTCTCAGCGAGTACCTGTGGTTTATCCAACAGGAAAAATTGCTGAACATTATGGCAAATGGGCAAATATCTTAAAGCAAAAAGGTTCGCCGATTGGCAATAATGATTTATGGATTGCTTGCCACGCTTTGGCGATAAATGCGGTTTTAGTGACGCATAATGTTAAAGAGTTTAAGCGTGTGAAAGAATTGAATTTGCAGGATTGGGTTTCTACTCAACAGAAGAAAGACATTCATAATATATAGTTAAGGAAAATATCTTATGGCTAGAGCATCTAAGACAAATCGTATAAATATATTTAAGCTAAGACAGGACATTAATCTAACTAATTTTTCTTCTATAAATGAATACGAAAAAATCTTTTCAGATGAGAAAAGCGCTTTATTTATACAGAAAAACAAAAAAAGCATTCCTGAATGGAGTAAATTCATATTACCACTAGCTCCTAAAGTGCATTTTGAGAATTCTTCAAACAGTTTTATTTATCTAATAAAGCATAAAGATAATCTTTATGCCCTTACAGGGGGATATGGATTTAAAGTTATTCAAGACGATATCGATGAAGAATTTGGGTTAAATGTAGCTTTACGTTTGATAGATAATTTATCGATTTCATCTATTCATCAATTTTCTGTAAAGAGCCAAACAAGGCAAATACAAAGGAGCGTAGCTAATTATAATCCTAGCTTTGATAATGAAAATTATAACAAAATATTAAAAAGTATCTCAGGAAAGGGGCAATTTTCAGGAAAAAATTTTCTGGTCCAAGGTAAATCATCCATTGTCCTTCGCACAGAAAAAGATATTAACAATATAGAGCAAGTGCTTGATGAAATTGATGACATTCTCAATAAAGAAGAGAAGATTAAGTTATTCAAGTCATACAAAAAAGTTAGCGATAAAAAATTAATAAAAAAACTGAATTCAAAACTATATAGAGAATTATGTAAGTTCTATAAGAATGAAAATAATTTATCTTCTCTATATTTAGACTTACCAGATCCATTTAAAAAGTTTGATTATTCTAGATATGATTTATTTATTAAAAATAAGCATATAGAAATAGATGAGCTAGATATAGATGAAATAAGATCAGTTATTCGTCAAAACTTTCATAATGACTTATCCATTAGAGAATTACTAAATATAAAGATTATAGGAATAACTATTGAAAATGAAGATGATATTTATCATAAAAACTCACTAGATAAATTAGTAGTTTATGAAACACATTTTAATGAAAAATATTATATAAAGTTAGAAGGAAAATGGTTTGAAGTATTGGATAATATAATTTCCTTTATAGAGGATAGGATTAGTAATATCACTGTTAAGAAGAATTATCTTCCAAAATGGGATACTAATAATATAAAAAAACAGCTTAGATTCAGTGAAAATGTCTATGCTGAACAAATATACAATAACGAAACAGCTAAGGTAAATGGTTTTAAATTACTTGATCGTAAATTAATCCAAATTGATAAAAGCTCAAAAATTGAGTCTATACAGAGCTGTAAATAATATAAGAAATGATGGATATGATGTTATTTTGACTCCAATAGAAATTATATAAACAGGCATAGTAGACAAAAGTGTTGGTAAAAAGTGGGCTTAAAGCCTTATAGTACAAGGCTTTAAGCCCACTTTTTGAAATATGAAAAAAACTGTCCTTTTTGCTTTACGAGCAATATCCAAAAGTATGGAAAGAAAAATAATATTCAGAGATATTTTTTTCGTCCTGTAATAAAACATTTTCCCTTAAGAATAAATTAGATCAAATTAAGATTTGGAATAATTAAACACCCGGAAAATAAACCTATCAACAACTTGCCGTTAAATATCATTGTTCGGTTAGAACTATTCAAAGGTATATTGATAAATCCCCTAAAACAGCTTTAAAATCACTTTCAAATCGATACCTGAACATCATATATGGATACCACTTTTTTCGGGTGTTATTTTGGCCTATTAGTGCTAATGGATTCAATTTCAAATAATGTTATTTCCCATTATTTTGTGCGAACTGAAAAAGATATTTACTACAAACTTGCCCTGAATAGGTTAAGAGAAAAACATAAATCGCAAGCAGATAAAGAATTAAAAATAATTACAAAAACACGCAAAAAAAGCTTAAAAATGAATTTTATCGGCAATTACATTCTTGGTTTATAAAACACCAAGCATTTTTAAAAGGAAGGAGTGATAAAGCCAATGAAAAAGGCTATTTTCCTTATAAACATCGCAATGTAAGAAGTGCTTATGCCTGTTTAAGACTTTATATGGACTATATTTTCATCTATGAAAAACATTCTGAATTGAATATAGAAAAGACGACAAATCGTTTAGAGAGATTATTTAGTGAACTTAAGCGAAAATTAAATAATCACAACGGATTAACAAAAAAGCGTAAGATATTGTTTATACAGGAGTTTTTAAATAAAAAGAGTTGGTAATAATTAGGAGAAATAATTAAAACCAACACTTTTGTCTACTATGCCTAAATACTTCTATGAAAATACCTTTAATTGTACAAGTTTAGGGATATAACCAGTTAAAACAGGTTGATCTCCCAACCCTAATAATTTATAAATTTGCCCACCAATACCTGGAATAACTTCTCCCGAACTAGATTTCTCTTCATCTTTAGCAAAATACACAAATCTAAATTTTCTTGATATTTCATCTGGAAATTCTTTTTCCAAATTTTTTTCTGCATCAATATGCATTACTGGAGAAACAATATAAATTCTATTAACTAGTCGCACTTGCTCAAGCATAGCAATAAGATTTGTTCTTACTACACAGCTTCCGGACATGACTGATTTAACAATAATAACAGTATCTGTATCCCTATAGCCATCTTCAATAAATCTATGAAGAATAGGGGCAACACTCTTACCATTAGAACCAAGTGGATGATGATGATTCCAAAATATTGCTAATCTCTGTTGAATCCCTTTTATGTCTAATTGATTTTTCACACCCGATAATAAATAATCCGCATCTTCTGCTGTTGAAATCAACAATACTTTATTAGATTCTGATAATTTATCTACAAAAGTGGAAGCTAGAAATCTACCAAGATTAATCATATGCTGACGATAAATTATTGGTTCTAATTTTGAATCTAATAGTCCCTCTAGCTCTTGTTTTACTTCTACCTCAATAGCTGGTGGAATATGATAACTTGTATGTTTTTTCATTATTAATTCCCCTTTAAAGCTTCTGATGATATAGTCATTAGGTATGAGCAAATTTCCTGCTTTGTTCCCAATTTTTGGAATTTATTTTGGTCTATATAACCTAAAGCTCTTCTAGGAACTCGAATTTCTAATAACATCTGAATAATTAAATTATTACCGTCATATTTGTACGGTAAGCCTATTCTATCTAAATGTACTCCCACGAATGCAGGTAACTCAATACTTTCTTCATTAATAAATGGATTTGGGTATGTTTGACTTTCCATTCTACGAAAAATATCTTTTATTGAACTAGGAGTAATATTATTACTCAAAGCTCCTCGTAAAACATTTAAAGCATAGTCTTGATCATCTGGATAAGAGCTTTTTGTCATTTTACTTAAATGTGGCTCGAAATATTGTTTATCTAATTTATCGCTGGAATATGGAAAATAAATACTATCACAATATTTTTTCAAATCATCTGGAATAAGATCTAAATTATTCATTTGCTTTTCTTTATCTGGTACAACTAAATAATTTTTACTACTTCTCACCTTATGGTAATCAAAATCAATTTCGATTTGATATCTTGCACGTTCAGAATGCTCATGATTCCAATTAGCTGAGCCAAGAGATGAATTTTTTGCTTGGTAGTTATATTTTATATTTTCTGACTGATCAAAATGACAAATATCATCAAAGAAGTCTAAGTTTTGGCGACTAATTATATGAAATGACCAACTTCCATACTTAGATGATGCTAATTCCAAAACCTTAGATAATACAAATTGCTCTTCATAAGCTTGTCCTTTATTAGCATTATGTCCACCACGGTGAATATTCTTGATTTTATTTAAAACTTCATCACCGAAGGTTTTACTAATAAAATCCTCTTTATCTGACACGCTAAGAACCCCGAAATTCACAAAGATATTATATAAATTTATGGTAACGATATAAACAAGCCTTGTAAAGCTATTCACATAAAAAAAGCCCCCAGAACTTCACTGCTCTGGGGGCTTTTTTATATCTAACGGTGAGCTAGCAAGCCCACCCTACGTTTTTACTCTTCCGCATCCATTTCAGCATTTAATAATGCTGCAAGGCTTTGGGTTGCGTCGTCTGCAACAAACTCAAATTCTTCTTCAATATCCGCATCGGTTACGAAGCTGTTTGCGCTTTGAGTTGCAACTTCCGGTTCAAATTTCACCGCTTGTAAACCTGCTGCACGTTTTTCTGCGCGGGCTTTGTGGTAAGCGAAACCTGTACCTGCCGGGATTAAACGACCAACGATCACGTTCTCTTTTAAGCCACGTAATTCGTCTTGTTTACCTGCCACAGCTGCTTCGGTAAGAACACGGGTGGTTTCTTGGAACGATGCTGCTGAGATGAATGACTCAGTTGCCAATGATGCTTTGGTAATACCAAGCAATTCACGTTCAAATTCCACTTCCGGTTTGCCTTCGGCAACACGTTTGCGGTTGGCAATTTTC
Organism: Actinobacillus minor NM305; assembly: GCF_000175195.1. Lineage (GTDB taxonomy): Bacteria > Pseudomonadota > Gammaproteobacteria > Enterobacterales > Pasteurellaceae > Haemophilus_A > Haemophilus_A minor. Next base: position 44,790 of record NZ_ACQL01000001.1, read on the forward strand.
ACACGTGCAACTTCCACTTGCTCGCCCTCTAAGAATTCAGAGTCGTAAGCGTTGGTAATTACCGCTTTACGTAACATTTGACGTACGATCACTTCGATGTGCTTGTCGTTAATTTTTACCCCTTGTAAGCGGTAAACTTCTTGCACTTCGTTTACGATGTATTCAGTTACAGCGTGAACGCCACGTAAGCGTAAGATGTCGTGTGGTGTTTCCGCACCATCAGAAATCACATCACCACGTTGAACCATTTCGCCTTCGAATACGTTGAGCTGACGCCATTTTGGAATCATTTCTTCGTATGCTTCGCCTTCCACTGGGGTAATCACTAAGCGGCGTTTACCTTTGGTTTCTTTACCGAATGATACGATACCTGAGATTTCTGCAAGGATCGCCGGCTCTTTCGGTTTACGAGCTTCGAATAAGTCTGCTACGCGTGGAAGACCACCGGTAATATCTTTTGTACCCACAGATTCTTGTGGAATACGTGCTAATGCTTCACCAACTGCGATTTCTGCACCATCATCAAGGGTTACAATCGCTTTACCCGGTAAGAAGTATTGCGCCGGTACATCTGTGCCTGCGATTAAGATGTCGTTACCTTGTGCATCCACTAATTTTAATGCCGGACGTAAATCTTTACCTGCAGTTGCACGTTCACCCACATCTTGTACCACGATTGATGATAAACCGGTTAATTCGTCTGTTTGACGTGTTACGGTTAAGCCATCAATGATGTCGTGGAATTGGATACGACCTGATACCTCTGCGATAACCGGCATTGTATGTGGATCCCAGTTAGCAACCACTTCACCAACTGCCACTTCTGCGCCATCGTTTTTACTTAATACTGCACCGTATGGCAGTTTATAGTTCTCTTTGGTACGACCGAAGGTGTCAATCACTGTTAATTCGGTATTACGAGAAGTTAAAACTAATTTGCCATCTTTGTTAGTCACGTATTTCGCATTGGTTAATTTAATCGTACCGTTGTTTTTCACTTGTACGCTAGATTCTTTCGCTGCCGCAGATGCCGCACCACCGATATGGAACGTACGCATCGTTAACTGTGTACCCGGCTCACCGATTGATTGTGCCGCAATAACACCGACTGCTTCACCTTGGTTGATTAAGTGACCACGTGCTAAATCACGACCGTAACATTTCGCACACACACCGAAGTCTGTGTTACAGGTTACTACTGAACGTACTTTAATGCTATCAACTGAGTTTTCATCGATCACATCACAAAGTTTTTCATCGATCAGTGTATTACGTGCGATTAACACTTCGTCTGAACCCGGTTTTAATACGTCTTCAGCAACAACACGACCTAATACTAATTCACGTAATGGCACTTTCTCGTCTCCACCTTCAATATGTGGAGTCATCACGATACCTTCTTCCGTACCACAGTCATCTTCAATGATCACTAAATCTTGTGCCACGTCTACTAAACGACGGGTTAAGTAACCAGAGTTCGCTGTTTTCAACGCGGTATCCGCAAGACCTTTACGTGCACCGTGGGTTGAAATAAAGTACTGAAGAACGTTCAAGCCTTCACGGAAGTTCGCTGTGATTGGTGTTTCGATGATCGAGCCGTCTGGACGAGCCATCAAACCACGCATACCGGCTAACTGACGAATCTGTGCCGCAGAACCACGAGCACCGGAGTCTGCCATCATAAAGATACTATTGAATGACGCTTGTTTCTCTGGGTTACCTTCACGGTTGATTACTTCTTCCGTAGAAAGGTTATCCATCATCGCTTTCGCAACACGTTCGTTCGCTGCTGCCCAAATATCGATCACTTTGTTATAGCGTTCGCCTGCGGTTACAAGACCAGAGTTGAACTGCTCTTGAATTTCAGCAACTTCTGCTTCTGCTGCACGGATAATTTCGTGTTTTTGTTCCGGGATAACCATATCGTTGATACCAACCGATGCCCCTGAACGTGCCGCATACGCAAAACCGGTGTACATTACTTGGTCAGCTAAAACTACCGATTCTTTTAAACCTAAACGGCGGTAAGATTCGTTGATTAATTTTGAAATCGCTTTCTTACCTAATGTTTGGTTGAATAATTTGTATGGCATACCTTTTGGTGAGATCATCCATAAAATTGCACGACCTACTGTGGTATCCACTAATGAAGTTTTCGGCTCAAATTCGCCCGCTTCATTTTTCTCGTATTCGGTAATACGTACTTTTACACGTGCGTGTAATTCTGCTTGACCGGTACGGTATGCTTTTTCTGCTTCACGAGGGTCAAGGAAGTACATACCTTCCCCTTTCGCATTCACTTTCTCACGAGTCATATAGTATAAACCCAATACAACGTCTTGAGATGGAACGATAATTGGGTCACCACTTGCCGGTGAAAGTACGTTATTGGTAGACATCATTAACGCACGTGCTTCTAACTGTGCTTCTAACGTTAATGGTACGTGTACCGCCATTTGGTCACCATCGAAGTCCGCGTTGAACGCCGCACAAACAAGTGGGTGTAACTGGATTGCTTTACCTTCGATTAAGATTGGTTCGAACGCCTGAATACCTAAACGGTGCAACGTTGGTGCACGGTTAAGCAGGATTGGGTGTTCACGGATAACTTCTGCAAGAATATCCCATACAATTGGCTCTTCACGCTCTACCATTTTCTTCGCCGCTTTGATTGTTGAAGCAATACCACGGCTTTCTAATTTAGAGTAGATAAATGGACGGAATAATTCCAATGCCATTTTTTTCGGTAAACCACATTGGTGAAGACGTAAGTATGGACCTACGGTAATTACCGAACGACCTGAGTAGTCTACACGTTTACCTAATAAGTTTTGACGGAAACGACCTTGTTTACCTTTGATCATATCCGCAAGGGATTTTAATGGACGTTTGTTAGAACCGGTAATCGCACGACCACGGCGACCGTTATCTAATAACGCATCCACAGACTCTTGTAACATACGTTTTTCGTTACGTACGATAATGTCTGGCGCAACTAAATCTAATAAACGTTTTAAACGGTTATTACGGTTGATCACACGGCGATATAAATCATTCAGATCTGAAGTCGCAAAACGACCACCATCAAGTGGTACTAATGGACGAAGATCCGGTGGAAGAACCGGTAATACCGTCATTACCATCCATTCCGGTTTATTGCCGGATTGTTGGAATGCTTCTAAAAGTTTTAAACGTTTTGTAATTTTTTTACGTTTGGTTTCAGAATTCGTTTCTTGCAACTCTTCACGCATGGTTTCGCATTGGTGTTCTAAATCCATATCGCGTAATAATGCTTGGATACCTTCCGCACCCATTTTCGCATCGAATTCATCACCCCAACGCTCTTCTGCGTCTAAGAATTGTTCTTCAGTTAATAACTGACCTTTTTCAAGATCGGTCATACCCGGTTCAATAACGACATAGCTTTCAAAATAAAGCACACGCTCAATATCACGTAACGGCATATCAAGGATTAAACCGATACGGGACGGCAGTGATTTTAAGAACCAAATATGTGCCACAGGGCAAGCAAGTTCGATGTGTCCCATACGGTCACGACGAACTTTAGTTTGAGTTACTTCAACGCCACATTTTTCACAAATAACACCACGGTGTTTTAAGCGTTTATATTTACCACATAAACATTCGTAATCTTTTACCGGCCCGAAGATACGTGCACAGAAAAGACCATCACGTTCTGGTTTGAATGTACGGTAGTTGATGGTTTCCGGTTTTTTCACTTCACCGAAAGACCAAGAACGGATCTTGTCCGGCGATGCTAAACCAATTTTAATTACATCAAAATCATCGTTTGATTTAGATTGTGCTTTTAAAAACTTAACTAAGTCTTTCACGTTTTTGCCCCTGATTTGAGGTTTTTGTTCTTGAAATGGTCGCCCATTTCAACTGAAAATCTTTGGTTGCAAGCGGTCGGTTTTGGCAAATTGTTTGCAAGATTTGACCGCTTGTTGCGTTTTATTACCCCTGCTTAATTCAAATTCGTAGGGGTGGGGTTTATCCCCAC